>CACYKX010000130.1 GCA_902775075.1 uncultured Prevotellaceae bacterium
CCTCTATAAGATTGGTTGTGGTCATTGTCTATTTTTTGTTTTTTGTCGAGCATAACAATTTGGTCCGCATCTTCTTTGAAGTGCTCATATTCTCCACCGATCTCTATATCTTTATACGTCAAGGCTACTCTGACATTGTGAGTATCCGAACCATACCGACTAAACGTATTACCATTAATAGATTGCTGATCTATCAATGAATTAAAATCAATGGTATTTCGCGGTGACTTATGCAAGAAAACATAATCAACATCCACCCCCACATTATCATTTGGACTAGCTGTCAGATTCATAACAACCGTTTTATCTTTTGATATGGACGATGTTTGGGTTGTCTGCAAAACATGATGAAGTGTACGCACTGTCTCGAGAGTTTGATTACGAAGCTTGGCAGTATTGCTTTCAGTATATCCAGCATTCAGCGACCATTTCTTGGATGACAAACTAAAGTTGGTGCCCTCATCAAATTTCATACTGTTACCATAATTGGCAGACACGAACCCTTCGCCACGAAAATGCAAGTCTTCATGTTTCGGAGCAGACATAACAATGTTGACCGAAGCACCTCGCACACCGAACTTAGGAGGCGTGCTATAGTACACATCAAGTGACTTAACCTCTGATACAGGTATGGTTTTCAAGTAGTTTGCTAATTGCTCATCAGACAATATTTTTTTCTTCCCATTTATAAGAATTGAAGTTTCAGTCGCCCCCATAAGCATCAGACTTTCTCCACTTTTCATCATCATAGGAAGTGCCTCTATCATATCAAGGGCTGTTTCGACCGGTCTGCGCTGCCTGATTTGCTCGCCCGAAAATGCAATTCCGCCATCACTTGTTGTTTTCACCATAGGACGGTTGGCTTTAACAACGACCTCACCTAAAGTGTTGTCCTTCTCCTTTAATACGACACGTACATTTGACAAACTATCCTTCACATATGAATCTGAATACGACATATGCTGAATGGTAAGTTGATATGGAGAAGGAACGGAATGGAAGAGAAATTTTCCATCCACATCAGTTACAGTAATCTGTACATTACGCTCAGCTGTATCACTTGACTGAATAATCACAGATGCTGACATAACAGGCTGCCCGTTGGTGTCAACGACAAGACCCGATAATTGTTTTTGAGCCTTGCCACCGACAGCAATGAACATAGAAAGAGCCAATAGGATTAATTTTATTGATAATTGGCTACTAAGAATTTTTAATCTGCGTCGTTCCATAAGTCATATACTATAATCTCTTGTAGCGTACCACCATCATAGGTTTTTGTTGCTTGACGCTTTCCGCCCAACACGGACTCAAGCTCAGAAGAGTTGAGAGCTTGTTCCTTTAAAACTTGGCTTTTTGTTTTCATCATTGTTATGTTTATATTAATACTAAACCACTCGAACTATTCGAGCTTACTGCAAAGTTATGCGATATTTTTTTTCCATTACTATATAATTTTGCTTGTTGTGTGAAATCTATGCTTGGTTTTATAAAAGGCTTATATTCGCTAAAATAAAAGGAAAAATTGGAGAGAAACAAATCTATAAATAACATTACGTAAAATAATCCACTCATTTCGCAAAAAACAGGAATTTGAATAAACGATTTAACTAATAAATATTGTATCTTTGCATTGAACAAATTTATTCAATGAGACAACATAACATCATTATATCAAATACAAGTCAGATGGCTAAAATTCCATTAGATTGTTTATTATGTGTAACGTCTGATGGCAGCTACTCCAACTTCAATCTCATTGATGGTACTAAATATACTTTTTCTTTCAATCTTCATACTTTTGAGAAAATGTTAGAGTCTCAATTGGGATTGGAAGCGGAAAGATTTATAAGGGTTGGAAAAAGCTTAATTATTAATCGTGATTTTATCTTCATGATAGACATTCAACGAAAAGAAATCACCTTGGCTGACAGTGAACTAAGATGCAAAATCACAATTGGGGCATCTAAGGATGCAGTGAAGAGTCTAAAGGACATCATGGAGAGATACTTTAACTTTAAACGTATAAAGATATGATTCATAAGGTAGACAACGAAGATCGTGTGTACATCATTGGACAACACACTAAGTATACAAAGAATGTGTTGCTTTTTATAGCATTTATTGTAGTGGGAATATTATGCGTGATAGCAGGTGTATATTTATATAACAAACAGACTTGCCCCCAAAAAACTTCACAGGGAAAATCGTTAGAAGAAGTTGAGGTAATTTCAAGGGATGCTACTGCCCCTAAATTTATGGGTAATAAAAATTTTCAACAGTTTCTCGTATGGATTGGCAAAAACCTGAAATATCCACATGGGCATGAGAATGAAAATGCCGAAGTAATAGTAGCGTTCACTATTAGCAAAGAGGGAACCATCACCGATATACAGATATTGCTAGAGCCACAAAATAAGGCTTTCGGGCAACAGGTGGTTAGTCTCTTGAAACAATGTCCACGGTGGGCTCCGGGCCGATTGGCGAATGGTACAGCTACCGACATCAGATACACATTACCTGTAAGATTCAGTAAAACCAGAAAATGAACCATATTTATGAGATATTTTACCGTCATCATCTTTTGGCTATTCACCATTGGTGTTCAAGGCCAAACTAAGAGTCTTCACGTTGCCGATAGTCTTTTCTCGGCCTTCAACTACTCGGCAGCAGCATCGCTATACACCCGGTTGCAATGTGGCTACGATTCTGTTGCCGTGTTTAGGCGTTTGGCTCAGTGCTACCACAAACAGGGCGATTACCAGTCAGAGGGCCGCACTTTATTGCGTATACCAGCAGACAGCTTGACGCACAACGATATGCGACAGCTCTACTATGCTCACTCCTATACACAAGATTCAATGGCCATGGAAATATGGGGGCGACGAATTCTTCAGCAATATCCTTATGATGCAGACATCATTACATCGGTTGCAGCAGACCTAATGCAGAAGAACAAAATAGATTCGGCGCGACAACTGACGATGCGTTATTTAGAGACTGATACTACCAACTTCAATGTATGGCACCAATACGCCTATTCGTGCTATTTGTTAGGCGATTACACCGAGGCACAACGTTCATATCTCAAGCTCTATCGTCAAGGATGGAAGGGGGGTGAGGTAAGCTTAATTCTTGGCATTTGCTATAGCGAAATGAATGATGACAACAATGCATACAACCATCTTGTAAGAGCCAACCAAATGAAGAGTGGCAGAGACGTGCTTGTACTCAAGTTGCTGGCCAAAAATTGTATGAAAATAGGAATGCCAAAGGAAAGCGCAGAATACATGGAACAAGCCATCGGGCTTTCTATCCCCGACAGCCTTACATTGTCGGGCATGTATAACAGCTTGGCTGAAGCCTACTTCTATCTTCATGACTATGAACATGCCATATCTTCTTTTCAGAAAGCTTCGAAATGTCAGCCAACAAACGCCATCACCTATTATAACATAGCCCAGATGTACAGCGGCCTAAAAGATTCTGTCGGTATGACGAACTACTACACACTCTTTCTAAAACACTCTTCAACTTTAAAAGATACAGAAAGCAATCGTGAAATGATAGAAAAGGCCAAAGCTTTCGTGAAAAAATCGAAATAGCGTTTTGTATTTACGATTGTCAAATTCTCAGTACGCCTTGGATTCAAGTTAATAACGCAACAAATGTATGAAAGGCGTTAGTAAACGAAGAAAATGCAAAAGGGTACTGCGATGCATCGTTAACGACCAAAATGGTATCTTATGTTGCTATTCGCGCTTTATTCTAAGTCCGAAAAAGTGTTATGGCGTGTAGAATAGTTACGATACACTATGGAACGGCAAAACTGTCTACAAAGTCCTCAGATATTCGGTGACAATGAGACACATCGCATGAGTTGAAGAAATATGCTATATAACACGTTGTGTACGGGCACACAAATTGATTTATGTCAAGTAATAAGTATTTTTACGTATAATATTTGTAAAAAACGATGGCCGTTTGCAGAAGTTGCCGTATCTTTGCAGTGTCAAAAGGTTAATAGAGGTATTAGATCAGGTAAATATAGATTGTTAGTTAGTTTTTAGTTTATAAGGTAATTAGGATTGTAAGAGAAGGTGTTAGTTGAGGTAAAATAAAGATTGTTTAGGATCAGGGTATTAGGATAAGGTAAAGATTGCAGGACTAACGATGAGGTTATAAGAATTTGAGAGTAGTTGAAGTTATTATATGGCGATTCCTTTGCGGAACCGCCTTTTTTGTTTATTTTTGTGCAGAGAAAGAAAATTAGGCATGAGTAAGAAATCAGACAGTTTGTTGGAGCGTATTCGTAATGGTATGGAACTTACGAATACAGAAAAGTTGAATCTGATTGTAGGGTTGAGTATTCCGAGTATTCTGGCCCAAGTTACCTCTGTGCTTATGTTTTTCATTGATGCCTCCATGGTAGGACATCTTGGTGCGAAAGCATCAGCAAGTATCGGACTGATAGAATCCACCACATGGTTGATGGGATCATTGATGGGAGCCTTTGCGACAGGTTTTTCCGTTCAGGTGGCACATTTCATCGGAGCAAATGACTTCCAGAAAGCCCGACAAGTCTTTCGTCATGCCCTGATATGCGGCGTGTTCTTCAGTATACTCCTTGTCACTATTGGTATCGGCATACACCATTCCTTACCATATTGGTTAGGTGGAGGAGCAGATATCGCCAGCGACAGTTCCAAATATTTTCTGATATTCTCTCTCACCCTACCATTCATCCTACTTTTCCACATCTCGGCAAGTATGTTGAAATGCGCAGGCGACATGAAGACCCCATCCATGATGAGTATTATCAACTGCATCTTTGATATCGTCTTCAACTACCTATTTATATATATACTCCATTTAGGTGTCGTTGGAGCAGCCATTGGCACATCCTTATCCTTTATCATCACCTCCGGTGTGATGGCCTATCTTGCAATCTTCAAGAGTAAAATCCTAGCCCTCCGTATCGACCATATCCCCTTTGTGTGGGTTGGGGAATATCTTCGTAATGCGCTGAAGATATCAGCACCAATAGCGGTACAGAACGTACTGATGAGTGGAGCCCAGATCGTAAGTACCCTTATCGTGGCACCTTTAGGCAACATAGCTATCGCCTCTAATAGTTTCGCGATAACCGTGGAGAGCCTCTGCTATATGCCAGGATATGGTATCGGTGACGCGGCGACAACATTGGTGGGACAGACCTATGGGGCAGGGCGTATGGACCTTTGCAAGAACTTTGCCCATCTTACCGTGAGGTTAGGGATGTTCGTCATGGCCTTCATGGGACTGGTGATGTATATCTTCGCACCAGAACTGATGAGTATGTTAAGTCCCATTGACAGCATCTGCGAGTTGGGTACTACCGTCTTACGTATAGAGGCTTTTGCCGAACCATTCTTTGCTGCAGCCATCATTACAGCCTCAGTATGTGTCGGTGCTGGTGACACCTTGAAGCCCGCCATCATCAATCTGTGCTCGATGTGGCTTGTCCGTCTGACTTTAGCCTATTGGTTATCGCAGAGTATGGGACTAAAGGGCGTATGGATAGCAATGGCTATTGAGTTGACCTTCAGGGGAGGAATGTTCCTGATACGCTTGTATTGGGGAAATTGGTTGAAAGGATTTCAGATACAGAAAACTTAGATACTCGTATCACTAACACATAGGTGTGCTATCAAAGTAGTACACTAATTCTTAAAAAGTATTTCATTTCTTGCTTTTGTATGACTTTATTTCTAAAATAAAGTTAATATACAGCATACTTTTACTCCAAAAACTTGGAGGATAACAAAGTAGTATATATCTTTGCAGTGTCATACAACAGTAGTACACTGCTACAGAAATGACAACAGAGAATAATAAACCATAAAGACTCACCCCTGGCTGAATTAAATCAGCCGCTAAAAACTAAAGAAAATGGAAGTAATTATCACAGCAGCAACAGTAGCATCAATGTTTTTCAACATGGCGAATGCTCCGGAGCAGAGTGGCTTTGCCTATAATGCTCAGATGAATGGCAACAAGGTGGAGACTGTACGTGTACTAAAGTCTACAGATGAAGGTCTCTTCAATAAGTTGCAGTATGCTTATGATTATGATTCTGAGGATCGCTTAGTGAAGAAGACTGTTAAGAGATGGAATTCAGTCGCTAACACTTGGGAGAATGCTTACGAACTCAAATATACCTATGCGCCTGACGGATATATACTTGTAAGGCGCGATTGGAATAAGAAGACACAGAAGTTTGACGATGCAAAACAGATGATGAACTATAAAATGATTATGAACAACGTTATGGCTGTGAATACTTACGAACTTAATAAAAATAACGACTATGTCATGGTAAACAATGTCTTGATCATGAATCCGCAAGAAGATTTACATTATGCCGTGACAGGAAACTTGGGAAAATAAGAACTCTATCTTACATACTTTGACCACTTACATTTATCATTAGTAACTAGACGATTATGATTGAAACAAGAAATTTGACATTTGGGTATAAGGGACAAGACCGGAAAGTCTTTGTACATCTTGACCTGGAAATCGCGGAAAACAGCATCTATGGATTGCTTGGGCAGAATGGAGCCGGTAAGACCACACTTCTTGCTCTGATGAATGGACTTTATCGCCCGACAGTCGATGACTTAGGAAATGTAGGTGAGGTGCTTATCGATGGTGAGAATATAGCCGAGCGTCAAATATCTACACTGGAGAAGATATACTTCTTGCCAGACGAATTCGAACTACCCGAAGTTTCTTTGAAGCAATATCTCGGGATGCGTTCGGGATTCTATCGGGATTTCTCTTATGAGATGATGCAAAACAATCTGCGTGAGTTCGGTATCTCGGAAGGTGTGGTGCTCAACCGTTTGTCGTTGGGACAGAGAAAGAAGGTGATGATAAGCTTCGCTTTAGCCACCCGCTGTAAGATTCTGATGATGGATGAACCGACAAATGGTTTGGATATACCTTCAAAGAGCATCTTCCGAAAGATGGTGGCACGCTGTATGGGCGAAGATCAGACCATCATCATCTCTACCCATCTGGTACATGATGTAGAAGGCCTTTTCGACCATGTCGTTATCCTCGATGACAATAGATGTGTGGTCAATGCATCGATGGCAGATATTGCAGAAAAGTACACCTTCGAATATCGTAGTCTTGGTGATGTAGACGATAATGTGATCTATACAGAACCATCTTTACAAGGCAATGCAACGATCTCTCTCAATAAAAAATGCGCTGAAGAGACTCCGGTTAATCTGGAGCTCTTCTTTAACGCTGTAATCAACAAAAAAATCAAATAAGATACCGCTATGACACAATTCAACAGAAATAGATTCCTGAGACTCCTCAAAAATGATTTCTTACTCAATAAAAAGAAAATCCTAATCATCCTCGGAGTCATCACAGGTCTTGTCTTTGCTATTTATACGCTTGTTGGTTTTGGAGTTGTCGGTGCCGATAGTATAACAGGCTTAAACACGGATATTACGAAAGCTCCGGAGAGTCTCAAGAAGTTCTTGGCCTTCTTTACTCATGAAAACGTGGTGGCCGTATTGACAGCAGCATCGTATGCATCGTATGTCTGGGGAATAGCCTCTTTCGTTATCATGACCCGTGTGTTTGCAAATCTCCAAGACAGAAAACAGGAGATCGACTTCCTTACCCTTCCTGCTACTAATCTGGAGAAGTGGAGTAGTCGTGTCGCCTATGTCTCACTGATAAGTTTAGCAGGCCTGGTAGCCCATAGTCTAGGCTATGCCATCAGTTTACTCGTCATCTATCCTTTTAATAGTGGTTTTGTAAACGAAAGTCTCGCCTTGTATGGTTCTTCCGGTGTGTTGGAAGAATTGGGAGTCACAGGATTTTGCAAAAATATGTACCTACCGATGGTTTATATCAGTTATGTTGGTTTAGGTATGATATTGATTTGGGCCGGAACCCGTTTCCGTCGCAATGCATGGTTGTATACAGCATTATGGGGCTTAGGCATATATTGTGCCTTAGTCGTGTTTGGAGCCTTGGGTATGGGAATTTACATAGTAACTTCAGGTGTATTCGATCATGTCAGCGATTCCGGAATCATATTTACTGAGATTGTGAATAGCGTCATGAGAATAATTGTTGTGCTCATGGGATTGTCTTTCGTCGTCGGATTGGTACTTCTTCCACGTTCGTATAAGAGGTTCTGTCGTCGTCAACTGGAAATGAACAAATAATCCTAAAAGCAAAGAATCAGGAAACGTCTCTTAAAAATAGTATATAGTATATGAATTTTAGTAGTGACAAAGCAATATATATTCAGATGGCCGAGCGCCTTTGCGATGACATCATCGCGGGAACGTATAAAGCCGATGATCGTATCCCCAGTGTGAGGGAATATGCGGTGACACTAGAGGTTAATACCAACACCGCCGTGAAGGCATACGATTTACTGGCTCGGAATGAAATTATCTATAACAAGCGAGGACTGGGATACTTCGTGAGTCCGGGTGCTCATGACCAGATACTTGTGTCGCGTAAGAAAGATTTCATCAACAATACGTTGCCGGAGCTCTTTCGCCAGATGAAGTTGCTTCATGTAGATATCAAGGATATCGAAGAAGCATGGAATAAACAAAAGTA
>CACYKX010000131.1 GCA_902775075.1 uncultured Prevotellaceae bacterium
CACTCCCAGTGCCATGTTGTTAGTCTCAATATTCAACTCATAAGCAGGAATAATACATTCCTGCGGCGTGAAACCACCATGCGAATAGCCATACCTGCCAGTTGTCTTAAACGGTTTATCAGTCTTGGCATAATACTGATAGTTACTATTGAAGTAGCTACCACCCTTTTCAATCAGATTCGAAGCTTTCAGAGGCTCTTCTGTCAAGACATAGCGCTCTTCGATTTTCAGGATGTTCCCTTCAGGACGGGGTTCTTTGTCCGCTTCGTCCAATAGACCCGTGAGAACAAAACCGTGATCAGTGGTAAGCACTATCTTATTATATCCAAGTCGGAACAGATGGGCAATCTTCTCTCTCAGTTCTGGCTCGTAGTTCGTAATATCCTTTAGCGCACCCATCTGTTTTTTCTCACCAACTTCGTCAATATCTCCATAGTTGAGCGCAAGACGCTGAGCAGTAACACCATCATTCAGCATATTCAGCGGCATAATGACCACATCATCATAAAACGACTTCAAAGTATTGAATCTGGTCTGAGCATTCATTGTTGGCTCGCCACATCCAAACAAGGCACTCATGCCGTTTTCGGTTACAGAGGGCAGAACCGACAGAGCTGTTTTCCTGTCAATCTTCACATTCTTATCGGTAATGCCATTAACAATGGCTTCTGCTATTTCAAGACGCAGTCCATCACAGACAATAACTGCAGTACGTTTATCACCAGCAAGAGCATTAACCACAATATCCTTCTGTGTTGAGATATAATTTTCTTTTATGTCGAACCAGCATGTCAGCAGTTCTTTATTCAAGATGGTATAGTGTTCTTGTAGCGGACGCAAGATGGCTGGCTCATTAAGCCAATCTGTATAGATACGGCGCATGGCAGTATCGAGAGCAGCAAAATGCTGTCTATAATATGTTGCGATGTCTTGGTAGGTAGAAATAGCGCCAAGACCTTCTATCTTAAATGTGCAAAGGAACCAAACACTCTGCAACCACTGAGGCTTGAACGCTTTTGCCTTTCTGTCTTGTGTGCGTTGCTTAAGGAATTTGGTCAACTCCGTCGTGTCCTGATGCATCTTCATAGCATTGCTGAGCATCATCATCAACTGGCGGTCAAGTGCTGAAAAAGGATGGTTGGGATGAGCCTTCAACGGATTGATGTCTGCTGGAAGTGCATAGTTGTCAGCATACTTACGCAAGGTATCAATTTTCTCCGTACTGTCAGCCCATTGGTAATAGACATCCAACAGAAGTCCCTCAATCGAATTGTCTACCAACGACTGCAAGATGACGTTTACTGTCTCCTGTGCCATCGCTTCGGCTGGCTGTTCCGTTTGAGGTTTATTGATAAGGCGATACACTTCACTTCTGAACACATTCCACACCGTCTCATCCATTTTCTGACGAGTTGCGGCAGGTGCATGAAGGAAGTCAAGCAGCCAGTCCTCCAACCGCAGTGGCTCAGTAATGCCGTCGGCTACCGACTGCCACCAGTTCCTATTCTTGCCTTCACTAAGTTTTGCGGCAAGTAGAAGTTGGTCCTTAGTCAGATGAGTATTCTTACCTGTAGCTTCAAACAGTTTCTGCTTGATGTACACCTCCATGTCGTCAAGTACCAATAATCCTCCTGTTTGAACATATTCCTGCAGGAAAGATAATTGCGCCGCTTTCTTTCTGACATAGAAGAGCACAGGACTGTCTACATACTTCGACTCAGCCAGATATTTCGCCTCTATCTCGCTGTACTCATTGCTGATGGGTAGCTGCTTGATGTCTTCTGGAAGATATTTCAGCAGGAACTCACCCTCACCATTGGCATCTGTCACCACTACGTAGCGATGCTCAGCCAATATGCGTTCTATGTCTTCTTTAAACCAAATCCCTATCATAGAATTATCTCTTTAACCGAATATCATGGCTGGAGTCAGCATCTCCTGTCTTATCTCCATGCCAGTTGATTTCTCTCAGATGCTTTCCCCGATGATTCAGTAACTCAAAATGGAAATCTTCCTTTTCAAAATCAATGCTAAGATAGCAATTGTCTTCTTTGAAATGGATGGAACGAAAAATCAGCCTCTGATGACTATCATCTTGATTAAGTTTCGTTTTATTTTCATCAACGATCCAGCCATTCATTTCAGCTAAAATCTTACCATGCTGACGGAGATAAGTGATCTTTTCTCCTGTAGTCCCTGATTTTCTATCTGCAGCATGTCCGATTTTCTTGCAATACGCTTCCATCATTTCATGGTTCCACATAGGTTCTTCTGTCGCTTTATGTTGTCTACTTTCACTACATGGCACCAAATAATCTATGCTAACATTACTTTGGTCATATAGGTTGTGAACCTTACATGTTTGCTCACTCTTCCCATTTACCTTTATTGTGCCAGAAATTGTTGCATTTTCATTATTCCCATCAAATGTAAAACTGACGACACTTGCACCAAGTTCATAAGCTTTTCCTATGCATGAAGAGTCTTCATTTGCTCCATTTGTTACTTTGGTTGTGGAGTCATCATAATCTGCATTTTGTATGTGTGAATCCAATATTGCCAACAAAAGTTGCCTCTTGTCCGCAGACAATTGGGTATTGTCTGGGATGTAACAATTGGAAAGGACATAACCACATAGTTCCCTCTTCTTGAAATCATGAGGAACACCAATTTTGGCAATACCATAGGTATCGGAAAGATGCGTCATCAATTCATACCATCTTTCCACCTTGGACCATTGGGATGTAAGGGTTCCTGTACCCTTCATTGACCAATCATTCAAATACAAGAACGCCATAGTTATTCCTCCTTCGTTAATGTCCTCAAAGATTCCTCCCATTCGTCAAAGAAACCTACAGGCCAATCTTCCATTGAGCCATCATCATAAATCTGTATATGTTTATTATGGTGAAGCAATGGGTTCTCTTTGTCAGCATATACGAAATGGACTTCTACATTATTCTCATCTATCTGCTGGTTCTTAACCGCGATTCTTACTCCATTAAGCAAATGATCACTATGTGTCTCAGTAATAATCTGAACACCATTTTCTGCAGCAATAGAGAGTAATTCACCCATTCTTGTCTGAGCCTTTGGATGTATATGGGCTTCAGGATTTTCGATTACAACAAGAGAATCCTTTGGTGCTGTCATCAAGGCGACAACAATTGGGAAAACAGAACTGTTACCGAAAGGCATATTAAATGGAGAAACTTCTGTGTTGATACCATTAACATTCACGGAATATGACATCTTTACATGCTCTTTGTCTTGTTCTGTTACTTTAACAGATTGATTAAAATCCATGATATAGCTCATCCAAGCAGACACATTGGATGTTACCCTCATATCTCCAGATTTGTCAAATTCTGGAATTTGAATCATTTCATCTTTACTTAATGCTTGATATAGTCGTGAGGCCGCCATCATTCCATACTTATCACCAATCCTTCCATCTGCCGCATCTGATGACAGATTGCTAAAATGCACTTCTCCCGGTCTGACTCTATCAGGAGCCAAGTAAACTAATTCTTTTGAGAAGAGAGCACAATTGCTTTCGAACTCAGACAAATTATCAGATACTGCCGTATTGCATGTATCTTCAGACTTAACGGCATTGACTATGGTCACATCAAGTGCGTCATCGATAGTGTCGTCTTCTATAGAGATGGTTACATCTGTATCCTCACTCTCAAAATATCTTATCGAGTCAGCACTTTTGAGATTAACAAGACTGCCCCGCAACTGTACTTTTTCACTCAACAGTGTACGTTTGTCCAAATCGCTCTGTCTTAGTAGCATCAATGCCTGGATTAGCGTTGATTTACCAGCACCATTGGCACCTGCTACAATAGTCAGGTTTCCTAATGCAAAGCTTTGTTCTTCAAAGCATTTGAAGTTCTTTAATGTGAGATACGACAACATATATTATTTGTTTAATTTGTTTGACATATATTTGATTTGCTCTGATAACATATTGTATGAAGTACTATACAATTTGTATGGCCTTTTTTCCCAAAGTCTCTTTGATTTCTTGATAAGTGTATCAAGTGAATCATTATTGTCAACTTTCATACTACCATTCATAATCAATAGGATTATGATTGTCTTGAGCGACTGGCTTTTCCATGAAAAGAACTCTTTACATGCCTCATATCGCAAAAAAGATAGTTTGTCTATCATTGCTTGCTCATCAATCCCTACAGAGCAATAGTCTTCCAACTGAGGTATAAGTATAGAATCAATTTTAGTACTACCAGAGATTGAAACTCTTGAAGTAAATTTCTCTACGTCATTTCTAATATTCCATAACAACGGGAGGCGTACTATTTGTATTCGATTCGGCTTTATGCTCGGATATGATAGAATAATATTATCTACTATTCTTTCAAGATTGTTATACCCTTCGGGAAAAACAAACTTGGCTACTGCCCATAAATCGCTACTTCCCTCTGTTACACTTCCCATCTCATAGATACGATACCTATCGCTCCGAGTAACACCAGGGTTGAGAACCGTAACGAAGAATTCCGTATTAAGGAGCTTCCTTTTCAGCATTAAGGGAAGTTCTTCAAATCGTTTATATTTCTTAAACTCCCCAAGTGCTTCTTCGCTCAAAGTAAGAGAGCCTGTAATATATTCATAAATACACTTCAGCTGGCGCTCTCCTGTTATTACATACCAGTTCTTTTCGCTTCCATCAAACATCAGTTCAGGAGTTTGAAAACCTGAAAGCAACTGATAAATGAACAAGCTCTTTAGTCCAATATCCCACCTGGAGTTTGTTCCATAGGTATGACCAACAAACCTCAATGAATCCTTGTCTATCATGTCAAGAATTTGTTCACATACGAGTATTTGCTTTCTGAAAGTATATTTCTCGTTTACTATCATAATCACTCAAATTTTACCAATCCGCATTCAAATATTTCTTCAGCTGTCCGGCATTGAGCACTTCGTAGCTGATCATCTTGCGCTTCTGGAGTGGGGCGATATTCTTGCCAACGCCGTCATCGAGTTTCGGGTCATAGCCTGTGGCAAGGAGGTCATCCACTTTCTGGCAGAACTCCTGTAGCTCTGTCAGTGTGGCTCGAAGTTCCTGTGCCTCCATGCGCCCTTCGGTGTTGCTGGTATCAATGGAGTTGAGACGGTCGCTCAGGGCAGCTTCACGGTTGGCTGCATAGATAGAACGGACACGATACAGGGCATCACGGCTCCACTTGTAGATGCTGACATAAAGCTCTATGGCATGATGTGGTCCACTGCTGAGGTGCCAGATGAACGGAGTTGATGGCAAGTATTTGAAGAGGTTCAGATGGTCACTGAGTTGCTGGAAGAATCGCTCTTGCAGATATTTCTCCAATCCGCAGCCTAACAACTGGCATACCTGAGAGAACTGGGCCGCCGAGTAGCCACGCTCCATCATTTCCTTTTCTATGCGGATGGCAAGGCGTTCCTCGCCGAGTCTGTCGCCTAATGGGATAATGCCGTCATCATCCTTTGCCAGTACGGTGCGGATAACATCGGTTATCAGCTCAAAGGCCAACACCTGTGTGCGCTGTGGGGGCAGTACATTGGCGTTCTTGAACTGCCACCATGCTTCCACGGGATTCACATTGCGCTTGATGCAGAACTCCTCCCATTCGTTGTTATTCTGGTAAAGGGTTTCGAAGTCTGTAATCTTTGGCAGGTCATCGCGCTCCTCCAAGTTCTCCAAATGTTCCAGTACATCACTCGTTGGTTTGAACTCGCTTTCTAACATTAACCATTGCTTATAGGCGACCTTTGCTTCATGACTCACTGGCAAGTCGCCAACAGGAATACCCTCTTTTTCCAACACCATCTGCTTGTCGTGCTCACTCAACTCATAGACCTCGAAAACAGTCTTGTTGATGATAGACTCGTTGAGAAGAATTTGAGTGAGGAGGGCGTTCTCGGTGTTGTAATAAAATACAACAGATGATGTCACATCTTGTCCTGTAGATATCGGTGAATAAGCAAAGTTCATTTCAATAATAGAGTGCGAACATAAGCTTTTCTTGATTTCTACGTTTTGTTTTGATAATTGCTCTACAAGTAATTCTTGCTTTACACTTGGCTTTGCAAATGGCACTCTTGCAAGATCACCAACTTGTTTGTTTACTGTAGGATTCAAACATTCTGTTATGTAAAAATTCAGAGCGCTATTTAGAAATCCCATAACATAGAAAATGTTTTTATAGTTTTTTGCGAAGATGCATGATCCACCAGAATCATAAAGTGAATTAGAACCATGATATCTGAATGTGGCACCTTTAGAACCTTTCCCTGAATACGTTATGCCTTCTTGGAAATATGTGTCAGGATTTCGTAATACTGCAGGTGAATTCTTTAGAGCATATCCATCATTAGCCCAATCAATCAATGTCCAAGCATTACCCCACCATTTATTGAAGGGGCCACCCTTGCTATAACCAACCCATCTTTTGTGATCTAGATAATATGTTTTAGAAATACTATTTTGATTTACCTCCCACCAAAATCGAAGATATCGGTTATTGTCACAAGTTGCAATACCTTGCGCAGATCGCAATTCATCCCCAAGAGCCTTATGCGTAAACTTTTCTCTGAATTCATTCGAAATCCAGTAGATGAAAGGATATGACTTGATGCCCTTCAATTTTGATTGAGGAAGGGTGTAAACATGTGAGTCATATCGCCCATTCAAATAATTCTCATAGATATTTGAAAAAATAAATGGTTTGCGAACATGATTCTTATACTTTTGTAGGTTAAAATAGACTCCGTCACCAACAATATTTTTACTTTCAAGAATGTACATAGCTGCATCTACCTGCGCATTAGGGAATACACCACCTATGCCTAATTCTGCAAGAAGATTAATATGATGATTATCGATAATGTATTTTCTGACATCTTCATAAGTTTTAATATACATAAATGTTAAGGGATGAATCATTCCAACCTTTCCATCATCCCCAGCTAATTCACAGCATCGTTTGATGAAACAAGCATAGAGGTTGCTGTTGAACTTTAAGGGGCGACGATAATTCTCCTCAATAAACGCCTTCAGTTCAGTACCGAAATCGCTACTATCAGTATAAGGTGGATTGGCCACCACCACATCATATTTATGTGAAATAATGTCGAGGAAAGAAATGGCATCATTGGTTTTAGCCAACGTATAGTCATTACTTCCCTGACCTCCCCACTTGTTTACATTATTACGCAGTTGGGTGATAACATTGTTCTTATAATCAAAGAGACTATCCATTTCAAACTCCTTGAACAAAGAGTGGTTCACATCGTTTGGCATCATTTCGTTCAGGCGCTCTTCCACACGTACCAATGAGCCAAACTTATAGGCTGAGCACAAATCATTCCAAATATGCTCAATGGCTTCAATCTGCTTTTGCGACCATGAACCAAGAATCTCAAATGTGCCTTGCAATTCTTCATACTGGGGCAGGAAGAAGTGCGTGCTCACCACATTGGTATATGCAGGCCAATGACTGCGATGACCACCCAGTTCTCGTGCCTTGATGAAGAGTGCTATCTGAGAGATTTGGGCTGCACGCTCATCCAAGTCAACACCGAAGAGGTTGTTCTCCACAATCATCTTAGGAATATCACGACGGCTGTAGTCACGCTCGTAGTGGGTCATCTGATCTACATATAAGTCGTAAAACAGCGAGAAAGCGTAAATCAGGAAGTTGCCCGAACCGCAGGCGGGGTCGAGCAGTCGCATCTGGCGCAAGTCCTTTGGATGACGCACCTGATGGTCGGGGATATTGGCTATCTGGTATTTATCCTTGATATGGCTGTCGGGGAACATCTCCATATATGCCTTACCAAGCGTGTTGTCAACAAGGAACTTCACCACCCATTGGGGCGTATAAACCTGACTTTGCAGCGACACCTTATTATATTCTGTTTTCTCGCCACTCTGCTTCAATGCCTCCTTTTCTACGGCATTGAAGTTCTCGTAGAGCCAGCCAAGGATGTCATCACCTTTCCAAACATCAGCTCCACAGTCAGCATCCGCTTCTATGGCATTGAACTGCTCGATAATCTCATTCAGTTCATCGGCTGTTGGTAGCAATGCGTAAGGGTAGTCCTTGCGATAAAGAGGGATATGCTCGCCAAGACTTTCAAACTGGTCGCTGAGGAAATGCTTCAGTCCCTCACGTTCCGCATTGCGCTCCTCCGGGTGGTTCTCTAGCCACACATTATGTTCAAAGGAACGTCCCGCATTCTCCTTTCGTCGGGTGATAATTTCAGGGAACAATTCCTTTGACTCCATCACCTTGATGGCAGCGATGCGGTTGAAAAGCGTAAAGACACACTCATTGATGGCTGCCTGACGTGCCTCCTCATAGTCACCTAACTCGCTCAGGTGACTACTCATCAGTTCATCCAGTTTCCTGCGCTTCTCTTGGTGCTCTGCAGGAATCTGCTCTACTGGCGTAGCAGCCTCCTTACGAAGTCCCATACGAGAGAAACGATTATCGAATGCCTGCTGAATCAGGCGGCGTATGTCGAGAACGTGATTGATTAGTTTCATTATTCGTCAAATTTAAGAATGTCGTTTGTATC
>CACYKX010000132.1 GCA_902775075.1 uncultured Prevotellaceae bacterium
ATGGGCATCACTGAACTGGACGATTTTATATCCTTCAAAAGATTCCGGAAGATCATGGAATGTCAAATCGATATGTTGTACCTTCAACTTGCGAGGACCAATCGTCAGACTATAAAAGAAAAGTAATGTAACCATAAAGGCTATTGCATAACCGACAATAGAACCCCAGTTTATTTTCATGGGAATGAACTTTCGGATACGCTTTCCCACGAAACTACAGACGACATATGCAAATTTAGGAACAATGAGAATCCCCCAAAAGTAGAAATAGACTATGATCCATATCTGTTCTGAAGGAAGGAAATTATCCGTACATGCAAGTATTGTCGTATATACGATCATAAAGAGCGCAGGACACCACCACAAGAGGCGCTTCCACCAACAATAGGGGTTAAGCATGTGTCGCAGATAGTGTCTGTCGAGATATATGTCTGGCAGGACTATCAACAATAATATCCATATAAATACTCTTAATATCATCTTATAAATTCTATTTTTTCAAGAGACTCATCTCCAAGAACTTTCTTACCATCGTCAATGGTAATCCTCGACGGGCAGCGTAATCTGCCAATTGGTCTTCTCCTATCTTACCCAGTTCGAAATATCTGCTCTGTGGATGAGCGAACATAAAGCCACTAACACTGGCATGGGGTTGCATCATTCCGCTCTCTGTGAGTCGAACACCCACTTGTTTCATATCCAGAAGTTCATCAAGAAGAAAATTGATACTGGTATCCGGGAGTGACGGATATCCCACAGCAGGGCGTATACCTTGATATTCTTCATTATGTGTTTGCTCCATTGTAAGTTGCTCGTCCGGAGCATACCCCCAATATTTTCTTCTTACTTCTTCGTGCATCTTCTCTGCCGTTCCCTCTGCCAGACGGTCAGCCAGTACCTGCGAAAGCATGCGTTCATAGACATCTTCATGATAGTCATTTCTCACATCTGCCTCTACGGTCGTACAAAAGATGCCTATTTGGTCTGTCTTTCCATCTGTTACCGGGATAATGAAATCAGCAAGACAGAGATTCGGTTCCGCCGACTGGGTACTTTTCTGCTGACGGAGCATTGGGATTCTCAATCCGCCCACGAGCAAGTCATCCCCGTCACTATTAGCGGCAAAGATTCCGAAACGAGCCAGACAATGATACTTCTTTTCCCACGATTTCAGCATCTTTTCGGCGTCATCTCTCAGTTTTCTTTTAGCCTCTTCCGGTTTTCCCATCATTCCCCATGTATGGTAGAAATAGAGCCAATTGATATATGGAGAGATGTCACTAACTTGATATGTGAGTTGTTTGATCACTAGGCGCGGAATTTTATCTCTTCTCCTCTATAACTTTCATCTAATGTTCCCTTGTGATATACAATATGTCCATTACAGATTGTATAGGCAACACGCCACTGATACAGGTGTCCTTCCATAGGACTCCATTTACATTTGCTCTGAATATCGTTTACAGATACTGTCCACGGTTCCTTCTTCACGATTACAATATCTGCTTTATAGTCCGGACGAAGAAAACCTCGACGTGAGACTTCGAACAGTCGGGCTGGTTGATGTGACATCAGTTCAACAAGTCGCTCTATGGTGAGCACTCCTTGATCAACCAATTCGAGCATCGTCACCAACGAGAATTGCAACATTGGCATTCCTGATGCTGCATGGGCACATCCCCCTACTTTATCTTTTAATTCATGAGGGGCATGATCTGTACCGATACACGATATTCTTCCATCCATCAGTGCTTTACGGATTGCATCTCTGTCAGAACGGCTCTTTATCGACGGATTACATTTTATTCGTGTTCCCTTTTCTGCATAATCTTCATCCGTAAAAAACAAATGGGCTATACATGCTTCTAGGGTTATATTCTTATCTGCCAAAGTGAGTTCGTCGGCTGTGGAGATATGGGCGATATGGAGATGTGCCCCACTTTCATTGGCTAGTTGAGCCGCCAAACTACTACTCTGATAGCAGGCCTTTGCGCTTCGGATCTCTGCATGATGAATGACGTCTGGATCCTCACCATATTTCTCCTTAGCTTGTTTCATATTCTCATTGATCAACTTCGTATCTTCACAATGAGTCATTACCGGGAGGTTTCTTTCCTTAGCGATATGGAAAATTTCGCGAAGACTGTCCATCTTGTCAACAAGCATATTGCCTGTGCTGGCTCCCATAAACAACTTAATACCCGGAACTCTTGTTACGTCGACTGTTTTCAATTCCTCGGCATTGTCATTCGTTGCACCGATAAAGAAACTGTAGTTTACATGACTTTTTTCTGCGCCCAAAGAGAATTTCTCCTCTAAAGTTTCGATGCTCGTTGTCTGAGGATTCGTATTCGGCATATCGAAGAAAGAGGTAACACCGCCAAATGCGGCAGCACGGCTCTCGCTTTCGATGTCTGCCTTTCGCGTTAATCCTGGCTCACGGAAATGAACATGCTCATCGATGACGCCGGGTAATACAAAACATCCCGTAGCATCTATAATCTGATCATAGTTGCCACGGGCTATCCCATCAATATATATTAGTTGGCCGGAGTATTCTGGGTTGCAGGTGCTGCCAATTCGTTTGCCGTAGGAGCAGGAGCAGCATCCGGATTCTGCGGTTGTACCTGAGGAGCCTGTGCAGGAGCCTCACGTGTACCATTCATAATCTCTTCGTTTTCCTGAGCTTTCTGATAATAATCCTTTACATAAGGATCGTTCTTGAAGGTATCGGTAGCCTTGCTCATGATATCCTCTATCCATGGAGTAAGGATAGGATACTGATTGTTGATGGTAACCATAAAGAACACACCAGGGCCCAGAATATTATCGAAATTGTCTGTTACGAAATTTGTGATCAGTCGGTCTTCTTGTTCAGACAAGCGCTGTGCCTCCACATTCAAGCGCTGATTCACGACCTCCATATTTCTGCCATTCATAATAGCCTGATCATGCTTATGAACCAATTCAGCTTCCTGATTCTTCAACTGATTATACTTACTAAAGAACTTAGAAAGTTTATCATTCAAAGGAGTACCAGTAACGGTCTGCTGTGCATAATCAATCTTGACATTGATATCACCACTTTCTAACACCAAAGGAAGTACACTCTGATCATCCATGAAGATACTGGCCATTCTTACAGAATCTACAGTACCCGAGAATTGGAACTGTCCATGAAGAACATCACAAGAATCTATATTTTTGAAATCATTATTTTTGAGCACTTTCAAGTATAGCATCTGTCCGTCAAGTGTTGAAACATTGCTATTACCTTGCACATTATAAGAGTTGACACAAGAGGTCAATGCCAACAGAGAGAAGAGAGTGTATATAATTTTATTCATAAGTCGGTATTAAGTTCAAGAGCAAAGGTACAATGTATTATTGTTCCTAGAAAATATTTTTATGCAATTTAATTGTATCTGCCGAAGTTTTAGTATTTTTTATTCTTTTCGAAGTTCATGACTGATACGATGTGTCGTGTACAATTCCAATATGGCAGCCACCAGCAATAATACAACCCACTTATTATAAAAATAGGTGATGTATGTTTCATAGTTCTCGAATAAGGAACGGAAAAAGCCATAAACGGTATCTACCATGGATATGCCCGCCAATACAAAGAATATATCAGCGAAGACCTGTATTTTCTTCAGTCTCTTGATTACAATATTAGTGCCTTCATAGATTTGCATAGCCTGAATGACAGAAAACAAGACTGTTCCGAGAAGGAATATCCAGCACGTTACCATTATCAACTTGGGATAAACAAAACCAAAAGCAAAGCATCCGGCTCCTATCACCATCATTAAGCCACCAATCAAAAACAGAGCGCTCTGCAATTTACTCAATTGTTTCATCGTCTTCATTAGTATTTTTTTCAGCTTGCTCGTCTGTACTCAAGACAAAGATATCCTCATCATCGGCTTTCATGAAGTAACGCTCACGAGCGATTTTCTCAATAGCCTTAGGATCTTTCTTGATTTCCAGTAAATTCTTACTGTCTCTCTCGTACTGCTTATTATAGAATTCTATCTGATCTTCCAATTCGCTTATCTGCAGTTCATACTGGATACGCTTTCTGAAACTGTTATCATCGAGCACACCCACAACAAGAAGACCCACCACAATTGTTATCAAATACTTGTAGTGAGAGATGACTTCCAATATAATATTCAGACGGCTTGCCATGATTATTTATTATTTGTTTGCAAAGATAACAAAAAAATTATTATCTTTGCAAGGCAAAGCAAGAAAAACTATGGAAGAATATATTGTTTCTGCGCGAAAGTATCGTCCTGTAACCTTTGACTCGGTTGTCGGACAAGGTGCTCTCACTACAACTCTGAAGAATGCGGTAAAAAGCAGGAAACTGGCTCACGCTTATCTGTTCTGCGGTCCGAGAGGTGTAGGAAAGACTACTTGTGCGCGTATTTTCGCCAAAGCTATAAACTGTGAACACCCAACAGCAGAGGGTGAGGCTTGCAATGAGTGCGAGAGTTGCAAAGCCTTCAGCGAGGGAAGATCTTATAACATCTTTGAACTTGATGCTGCCAGCAACAACTCTGTAGAGAACATCAAGGCGCTGATGGAGCAGACACGCATTCCGCCTCAGGTCGGACGCTACAAGGTCTTCATCATCGACGAGGTACACATGCTCTCTACAGCGGCTTTCAATGCTTTCCTCAAAACCTTGGAGGAACCGCCTGCTCATGTCATCTTTATTCTCGCTACTACCGAGAAGCATAAGATTCTGCCTACGATTCTGAGTCGTTGCCAGATTTATGACTTTGAACGAATGACGGTGCCTAATACGATTGAGCATCTGAAGAAGGTGGCCGAGAAGGAAGGGTTCACCTACGAGGAACAGGCTCTTGCTGTCATCGCTGAAAAAGCTGATGGTGGTATGCGTGATGCGCTTAGTATCTTTGACCAGGCTGCAAGTTTCTGTCAAGGGAACATCACATATCAGAAGGTTATCGAGGACTTGAATGTTCTCGACTCGGAAAACTATTTCAAGATCATTGACCTTGCCTTAGAGAACAAGGTAAGCGACATCATGGTACTCCTAAATGCCATTCTATGCAAAGGTTTCGATGGTGGCAACTTGATAGATGGGCTTGCTGCTCATGTGCGTAATGTGATGATGGCCAAAGATCCTCAGACTTTACCTTTGTTGGAGGTAAGTGACGAACAGAGGAAGAAATATGAGGCACAGGCTCAGAAATGTCCTATACCTTTCTTATATAAGTCGCTCAAGATCATGAACGACTGTGACATCAACTATCGTCAGAGTAGCAACAAGCGGCTTTTGGTTGAGCTCACTTTGATACAGGTTGCACAGATTACGCAACCTGAAGATCAGGATGTGCCTAATGCGGGGCGTCAGCCCCATAGATTGAAATCCCTGTTTCAGAAATTCGTAATTGCAAAGCCTAAACCGGCTATACAGGTGGCTGGGGCTGACAAGACTGCTCTGCATGCAACCAGGAGTGCTCAGAAGCAGAATACGAAAGCGGTCGCTACTACAGAGACCGTTGCTCCTGCTTCGACAGATCATTTGTCTGGGAAGACCAAGAGGACTGCTGATAACATAAAACTCGGTAGCATCGGATTAACTTTCAACAATCTTCTGAACCCTAAGAAACAGACTTATGGGAAGTCGAAGAATGATGAGGATTTGGATAATGTCGTGGAGACTCCTCAGATTAGCAAGGGGGAGGCTCTGAAGTTTACACAGGAGGAACTTGACCTGCAATGGCTCATGATGTGTAAAAGGATGCCGCCAAAGATGATAGGACTGGCTCAGCGCCTCAGGAATTCAAATCCAGTCATCACGGATTATCCTAACATAGAGGTTGTCGTAGAAAACGAGATTCTCCTTGAACAGATTCAAGGAATAAAGAACAGAATCAGAGCGACCCTTGCTCAGTATCTGCACAATCCGAACATTCAACTGGATGCTAGATTGGCAAAAGCTGAAGAGGCTAGGAAGATATTGACGAAACGTGAGATTTTCGATGAGATGAGGGAAAAGAATCCTGCCATCGAGAAGTTACGTAAACTCTTGAATTTGGAATTGGCTTAATTGTCAATTCCTTATTTTTTCTAGCATTACATATCGGGCATTATTGTTGCACTACTCCTGCGTTTATCATGAACAAGACGACTTGCGCCATTCTTTAATAAATCACCAACAGGCAACTCAATGATTAATTTCTTTGACACTTTAAGAAATGGTGTTACTATTGGGCGCAACTCCCAGTGACGAGAAAAAGGATCATAGTATCTCTCAACACCCAAGTGTGCACCGAACTTATTGTTTTTATAAGTGACGTAGCCACCATAACGACTTGTTTTTACATAAGGGAAGGCTGCCATATAGAACCAAGGATTACTGCTATAAAGCTCACCCAAAGCAGTCATGCTGAAATTCGATGTAAAAGAGTATGTTGCTGCACCAAGAATTACATATTGGGTAGTAACTCCAATAGCATAATACTTGTTGACATTTACACCGCCGGTCAGAACAAGGTGATTCGTATTATAGTTAATGCACATATTAAGTCGAATAATAGCAAGGCGTTGAAGGACGTCTATTGTCAGGCAGTGAATGTTCCGGAAACGCATTCGAACGCATTTGATAATTCACCTATAGAAAACATGACGCTATATGTGCGCGTAAAACTTCATCTTGCTATGGAATTAACTATATAGAGGTGCGATTTTTTTTGTTAAACAAACGAAGAATTAAAGTTATATAAATTTAAATATCAAAGAGTTATAAATTATTCAGCAGACACTAATTAGGGCGACAAAATAATCTATTGTGCTATGTACCTGTATGTTGGCTACATCAACGAGGCAACTAACTTTGCTGAAAGCCAAGGTGGTGGCGGTAGCGACACTAAAGACTGGGGACGTGAGAAGGACGAAGATGAGATAGAATGGATTAAACGATGCTTGCGACAAGCTACTCGGATGGTAAAACAAAGAAAGAGCACAGGAGTAAGACGGTGAATGATTAGATGTGAGAAATCATATAGGCTTCTCACATCTAATCAAATACACCAATAATGTTACCAAACAAAATACACATCATTTCTTCTTTTACAGTAAGCAACAGCCACATCACGTGCCGCTTTTATTCTAGTTTTTTCAAGATTAGCCTCACGCTGTGATTGTCTTTCGATGAGTTCAACTGCCCGCCGAGCTTCTGCATCTTTAGTTTGCTTGATTTGCATGCATAGTTGTTTGGCTTCAGTAGCACAAGAGCTTGTCATATCTATTTGTTGCAGATATTCGACTGCTGCATCAAAATTACCATTAGAGAATTCTGCCCGAGCTTTCTGAATGACATTATTACATTCCTGCGTTTGGTATTGCCGATAAATTGTAGTTATCTCGTTATTGACTTTTGTGTAACCTGAGATTGTCGCAGGACAAGAAAACAACAGAGCCAGTCCCTCACCATATTGTTGAATATTGGCAAAAGTGCGAGCACGTGATATAACAGAATTAAGATTATGCTGATAGTAATCTATGATTTTATCTTTTGCCTTATTCACAAAGTCTGTTAGTCGTTTGTCTTGGGCAGACAATTTAGAAATGGCATTTTTTATTGCGTCATCATCAGAGAATCCTTCCCCACGTACTGTAACGACACAACTTGCAAAAGTTGTACTTGTGGCAAGATTGGTACAGACAAAATTGAATTGTATGTCGCTTGTATGTATATTCCTCATACCACCTTCAACAACTTGTTTATTAACGAAACTAATCTCTGGCTTTATGGCAATGGTACTTACTTCGGCTGTTTCAACTCCACTTTCAGTCATGGCTGGCAAGAACTTGCTCCTCAGCATCTTTGCCGTATTATCACTTAATTGGCAATTACCAACAGGAAGCGCAAAGGCTATTTCTATTCCTTGTGCGAAAATAGTTGCATAAGAAGTCAACAAGATTGTCAATGTAAGCAAGACCTTTCTCATAATACACACTCCCGTTATTTAATGGTTACAATTAGCATATTGTTGCTTGTAGTTCTCTCAATCTTGATTCCAAGATTTCTGAAAAATGTCAACAACTTCAATCCAAACTTATTGATATTATACGTTCTTCCGTTCTCGTCTTTTAGCGGTATGCGAATATCGTCGAAGAGCATCTGCTTGTCGGTTGTTCCCTGGATATGGTAATTGCCTTTATAGGCATTTTCTTCCACCCACATTTCCAAGGCATCGGACAAAGCAAGACCGTCTGCGCCAACCTCTTGCGACATAGAGCGAGATGATGCCTCGTCAATGCCGACTGTTACCGCTATGGATTGTCCGTTTTCAGCTATGTCCATCAGTTTCTCCTGCATGGTGTTCAAGAATTTGTCCATCCCTGCCTCGACAGCTCTTGATGTAAGTTTACCATAGTCATCGGTGTAAAACTTACCGCTTTCGCAAACTGCATTGGCAAGCGAATTTGCAGTAGAGGTTTCATAACCAGACAGGATTACTTTCATGGCATTGCCAGAAGGAGATTTCAACAGGTTTATTTCCGCTTCAACATAGACATCTGCACCAGATTGTTGTATAATCATTGTCTTGACGTCCTGTTGCTGCGAATTGCCTAAGGCAGTTGCCTTTGACAATGCTTTTACTTTGGCAAAGAAATCAACTGTGATATAACCTCTTTGGTCGAATGCTTCTTTTATCTTGGTTAAAGCTATACGCTTATTCACGTCATTCTCCAAAACAGTACGGATGTCTTCGCCTTGTGTGGTATATGGTATGACCATAATTTTCGGATGTGCCGTAGGCAAAGGAGTAACCTGTGACTCTATGCTTTGTGCCCATGTACAGCAGAACGCACACAGTCCCAATAATAATGTTGCAATTCGTTTCATATTCATTTCTTGATAATTAGGTTACAACGAACTAAGTTGTGAGATGCTTTGCTATTTTCTATAGCGGTGGTAACTTTGCCGGACACGCTACATTCTGCAAATGACTCTCCTGAGAGTTTCGTTACTTTACCTTTACCGAGTTCAGACGGATACGGTTTACCATCAAGCATCTCTACTGATTCTATCGTAAAGACATCACCGACCTTAACGCCAGCTTCCTTGCCGACATTGAGAAGTATCGTGCTTTTATCTATTGTCTTCAAGACTTTTCCCTTGACGGGAAAATTGATACGGAAATATTCATAGATATCGGACTGTAGGCTTTGCATGGCTGCTGTAACAGCACTCTCTGGCGACAGCATTTCCTTGCTGCATTTTCCATCAAAACTCTGTGCCTCATTGCTTACGCCTGTCTCTACGTCAACAACTTTCAACTGAAATGCTACACTCGCTTTATAACCACGTGTGCTTCCGTCACTGTTCTTCATGCGATAAACTGGTATCTTAACAATATGACCTGTTACCAACTGCTCGGCAGCAACAGCCGCACCTTGTTCTGCAAGATTATGGCTGTCAAGAAAAGCCTCGCTCTTCTGTAGTTCAAGTTCATCAACTACTTTATCGCGACTTGTTCTGTCAACTACAACAAAGCGGTGAGTGTTAGTCAGCATTTCCACAACTTTCTCTGTTACAAGTCCTGTGTATGGACTCTCTTCATCACAGGTAAACTGAGTTACGCCTACGACAGGGCGGTCATCGGCTGCTAAGGAAACTTGCGTATACCCAGAAAGGATACACGCAAGTATGACCGCATATAAAATGCGATAATTTCCCATTACAAATTCTTTGCTGTTTTTGCTGTTTCAATCATCTGCTTGATGGCAGCGACCTTCGCCTTTGACTCTTCAAGCAAGACCGGATAAGCATCTTTTGTAAAGGCGAGAGCTGATGCTATCTTGGCTGCTTTCATTGGATTCTTATTTGTAGAAGACGCCTTGGTTGCAGCTTCTGCACCTTTTCCTGCCTCAGCGATAGAAACACCTTCTGCAGTTAGGGTTGTACCCAATGCAACAAGTTCCTCTACGGTAGGTTTCTTGATGTTTACATCTGTAACACCATCCTTCGTTTCACCGATCTGACGATAATAAAGGTCCTGAAGTAAAGCAGAAGAGGCAGCGGAACTGATGGCTGCGTTGTAGACACCCTGTACATAGGTGTCAACATCTTTAAATCCAGTTTGCTTTGGCTGCTTAGAGCAAAGTTTCTCCAATTTTGCACAACGGTCGATACTTGCCTTAATGTCCTCTTTGGACTGACCGAAACAGAATGATACCGACATTGCGAGCAATGCTGCGGTAACGAATAAAAATCTTTTCATCTTGTATTATTTTTAAGATGACTGCCTGGCTACCACAGCAGGGTTAATTTTTTATTGGCGAATATACAAAATAAAAGAACGTGGAGCCAGTCTGTCACCCGTTCCACGATTCGTAGGCCTTCGCATTGCCCTGCCAGTCAGAAACGAGCAACGCCGAAAGCCCCACGTATGTGCAAGTATATAAATACCCTTTCTTGGCAACGAATGCGAAATGCAACCGAAACCAATGAGGGCTGTATACAATACACCTCATGAGGCGTTTCTTGTTGCTTTGTTCTTGACTGACAAATGAGTTTGCGAAGTTCACGAATCGTCAAAACAAAAGCGTCAGATACGCCTTTTACTATGTATATGTCTACCCAACCTCTGCCCATTGGGGCTTTCGGTATGGGTATAGACGTTACAAAGATAACACTTTTATCTTGGAAACCACTTTGTTTGGCTGGTAAAGTATGATTTTAAGGTCCGATTTAACATTATTAAATATAAATATGTCAAATAAATCTACTTTTGCATGTTTTTACTTGCCAAATAGTTTGCATTATCAATGATTATTCGTATCTTTGCAGCGTCAGTCCTCGCCAAGCCTCTTAACAATGCTCAAATCGTGCGAGGCGTTTTTTGTTTATACACATTTGA
>CACYKX010000133.1 GCA_902775075.1 uncultured Prevotellaceae bacterium
GTGTCACGCATAGGTGTGCTCAAGGCACCTTCATGCATGATACGAGTGCATACAATGTCGCGATTCAAGAATTTAGAGATCTCTTCCAAAGTTCTTCCTGCGATGTATGAATTAGCCACCTTTAGATGCATAGGGTGTGGTTTAGCATGTGGATCCTCTGCTTCAGCCTCTTTGATAGCCTCGTTCTCTTTATCAAAGTTGACCTTGCAGATATATTTTACCACAATCGTAGAGAGGATGATACCGAGAACACCAAGAGGGTAGGCGCAAGCATAACCCGAAGCGATGATAGGAATCTGTCCGTTAGGGAAGACAGAACGTAAAGCTTCGTTGGCAGCACCAAGACCAGGAGTATTTGTTACGGCACCATAGAGAGTACCTACCATCATAGGAAGGTTTGTCTTGTCTGATGTATCAAAGAAAATATAGTAGCAAGCGAACATGACCAGCACATTGAGTATGATAGCCATAGCGCTAAGCATATTTAGTTTTATACCATCTTTTCCAAAACTCTCAAAGAAACCAGGACCAACCTGAAGTCCGACCATGAAGACGAACAGAATCAGACCGAAATCCTGTAGAAAGTTGAGTACAGGCAAAGTACCGGTAAAACCGATATGGCCAGCAACGATACCTGCGAAAAGTACGAATGTTACGCCAAGAGAGATACCTTTGAATTTGATTTTTCCGAGGTAAACACCTATGGCTATAACAAGAGAATAGAGTAACGCAATATGCGCTACTCCATCCTGTTCTGTAAATAGATTAATTATCCAATCCATTAAATAATCTATTTATTATGTTTATTTTTCGATAGCTGCTACACCTGGGAGCTCCTTACCCTCGATAGCCTCAAGAAGAGCACCACCACCAGTAGAGATGTAAGAAACCTGATCAGCGAGACCGAACTTGTTGATACAAGCTACAGAGTCACCACCACCGATCAGAGAAAAAGCACCCTCTTTAGTTGCTTCAGCGATAGCCTCAGCGATAGCCTTAGAACCGCCAGCGAAGTTATCAAACTCGAATACACCAGCAGGACCGTTCCAGAGGATTGTCTTGCTACCCTTGATAGCGTTAGCGAAAGCCTTACGAGTGTCAGGACCTGCGTCCATACCTTCCCAACCCTCAGGGATGTTCATAGAAGGAGCTACCTGAGTGTTAGCGTCGTTCTTGAAGTCATCGCCACAGATAGAGTCTGTACCGAGTACGAGGTTTACGTTGTTCTCTTTAGCCTTCTTCATTACGTCAAGAGCAACATCCAACTTATCATCCTCGCAGATAGACTTACCGATCTTACCACCCTGAGCCTTAGCGAAAGTATAAGTCATACCACCGCAAAGAATCAAGTTGTCTACCTTTGTAAGAAGGTTCTCAATGATACCGATCTTTGTAGAAACCTTAGAACCACCCATGATAGCGGTGAAAGGACGCTTGATGTTATTCAATACGTTGTCAACAGCCTTAACCTCTTTCTCCATCAAGTAGCCAAGCATCTTGTGATCCTTGTCGAAGTTGTCAGCGATAACAGCTGTAGAAGCGTGCTTACGGTGAGCTGTACCAAATGCGTCCATAACATAAACGTCTGCGTAAGAAGCCAACTTCTTAGCGAACTCCTTCTGACGGTCCTTCATCTCAGCCTTAGCAGCATCATATTCAGGGGTACCCTTTTCTACACCTACTGGTTTACCTTCCTCTTCAGGATAGTAACGAAGGTTCTCAAGGAGGAGAGCCTCACCTGGCTTAAGAGCTGCAGCCTCAGCGTCAGCTTTACCACAGTCAGCAGCGAACTTAACCTCAACGCCGAGGTTGTTGCTTACATTCTTAACGATCTGCTTAAGAGAAAGTTCTGGCTTAACTTTGCCTTTTGGCTTACCCATGTGGCTCATCATGATCAGAGCACCACCATCAGCAAGTACCTTCTTCAAGGTTGGGAGAGCACCCTTGATACGAGTCTCGTCAGTTACATTACCATTTTCGTCCAATGGAACATTGAAGTCTACACGAACGATTGCCTTGTGACCGGCAAAGTTGAAATCTTCGATTTTCATTTTAATATTGAATTAAATAAGTTAAAATTATCACTTTTACGCAGCGCAAAATTACAAATTTTCTTTTAATTAAAGAAAGCTGTTTTTGTTTTTCTTTGAAAAAAGTGTGCAATCTACAAGAATTGTAAACTCTGCTTAGCATTTTTATTCGGCTCATCTAATATGTATGTTGATCTTATCGGATGAATCTTAGATATTTATGATATTTTAAACTCTAGTCGGGATTTGTTAAAAGAAAACGGACTCTACTTTTTGCTTCTTCTAGAGATTTCTGAGGGATTCTAAGAGCTTAAAATAGATAGTTTTTACTCTTACTAAGCTCTTCTTCTAGATGAAGTTAACTTCATCGGCTTGCGTAGTTAACTTCGTAAGCTCGCGTGAATAGGTTTGTTGCCCTATGTAGTTAACTGAATAAGGCTATAAATCCAGTAGTTGTTGGGAATAAAATGAGAATTTGTATTGTAACTCGTTGATAGTCTGTTGGTTATGACTTAGTTGTAATTTTAATATTTACAATCGACAGGCTTTTTGGCTGGAATATGCGAATTATGAGTGCCTTTACTAGGTTGAAAATTAAACAATGAAAGGTTTGTTAAACATTGGCGAATCCAACTTGCAACTGTTGTAAAATCCTTCGGGATTGTTTCGGGTTGTAATAAAGAGAAAAACTCCTGCCGGATATCCCCGAAAGATTATCCGGCAAGAGTTGCGAGTCTTAGGAGTAATGCTTATTCTTCGTATTCGGTATGATCCTCAATACCAGCATATTCCAAAGCCTCAATGCGCTCTCTGCAAGTTCCGCATTTGCCGCAATGTTTTTCTCCACCTTTGTAGCAACTCCAAGTTTCTGTATAATCTAATCCAAGTTTCTTTCCGATTACAGCAATCTCTCCTTTAGTGATATTTGTATAAGGTGCTGAAACTTCGACGTTTACATAAGTTCCTGCAACAGAAGCTTTGTTGATGGCTGCGATAAATTCAGGTCTACAGTCCGGATAGATTGTATGGTCACCGGCATGGTTGGCGATAAGTACTTTTTTGAGATTGTGACTCTCAGCAATACCGATAGCGATGCTAAGCATGATACCGTTGCGGAAAGGAACCACAGTAGATTTCATATTTTCTTCATCGTAGTTACCCTCAGGTATGGCCTCAGCGCCCTCAAGCAAAGAACTTTTGAAGTATTCGTGTATGAAGTCAAGATTAATTGTGATATGCTTGATACCCAATCGCTCACAATGTTTCTTAGCATAAGGAATTTCCTTTGCGTTATGGTTGCTACCATAGTCGAAACTGATACCTAAGGCAATTTCGTCTTTTTTGTCGTACAATAGGGTGATGGAGTCCATACCTCCGCTCACGATAATAACAGAATCTTTCATAATTATGTTTGTTTTGTTGATCAATATTATCCGAAGAGGCATCTTAACGCTTCTTCCACTTTTCTTACTGGATGGATTTCTATGTTATGTTTTCCCTTAGAGAATCCATTCATATTATATTTCGGAATGATGACATGTCCGAATCCAAGTTTTTCTGCTTCGGCGATACGTTGCTCAATCCTGCTTACAGGTCTTACCTCGCCGCTGAGTCCAACTTCCCCAGCCATACACCATCCGGTTTCTATCGCTGTATCAACATTGCTGCTCAATACGGCGGCTATAACACTCAGATCCATGGCCAAATCGGTTACCCTCAAGCCTCCAGCTATGTTTAGAAACACATCCTTCTGCATGAGTTTGAAGCCAACCCTTTTCTCCAATACCGCCAATAGCATGTTCAGTCGCCTTTGGTCGAATCCTGTAGCTTGTCGTTGAGGCGTGCCGTATGCGGCGCTACTCACCAAAGCTTGTGTCTCTACAAGGAAAGGTCTCACTCCCTCTATGGCAGATGATATGGCAATACCGGAAAGTCCGTCGTGATCATCGGTAAGTAAGAGCTCCGATGGATTGTTAACTTGCCGAAGTCCACTTTGTAGCATTTCATAAATACCTAATTCAGAGGTGCTTCCGAATCGATTCTTCATGCTTCGCAAGATGCGATACATATAGTGTTGGTCGCCCTCGAATTGAATAACGGTGTCGACGATATGTTCAAGGATTTTCGGTCCAGCAATAGTGCCCTCTTTGTTGATATGTCCGATAAGGATAACAGGTATTCCGCTAGTTTTGGCAAATCGGAGGAGGGAAGAGGCACATTCGCGAACCTGTGATATCGTACCAGGGCCACTATCCACACTTTGTGTAGCAATTGTCTGTATAGAGTCGATAATAATCAGTTGAGGCTTGATGTTTTGAATATTCTCAAAGATCTTTTCAAGCGAAGTTTCGCAAAGCACTTCTATATTGTCTCCCGGTTGTGTGCTGAGTCTTTCAGCTCTTAGCTTGATTTGGTGTGCGCTTTCCTCGCCACTAACATATAATACCCTCAAGTCGGTGAGATTCAGAATAGTCTGTAAGGTAAGCGTACTCTTGCCGATGCCCGGTTCGCCACCCAATAGTGTGATACTTCCTGGTACCAGACCGCCACCCAAGACGCGATTCAGCTCCTCGTCACGCATATTAATTCTTGGTTCATCCTGTGCCGATATATCCTTGAGCTTCTGTGGCTTATGCCCATTTGTGGAAATACCGCCAAACATAGAAGCAGCCCCACCATGATGCATACTCATGGCGGCATTTCGTGCAGCATTCAATCCAGTATCGTTAGCGATACGAATCTCCTTGAAAGTATTCCATTGTCCACAATTCGGACACTTTCCAATCCATTTACTTGATTCCTGTCCACAATTGCTGCAGACATATGCTATTTTGTCTTTAGCCATAAATCGTTATATTTACGAGCAAAAGTACAATTTTATTTTTAAGTGGCAAAATAAAATAACGATTTAAAATTTGCATATTCGCTCAACTTACAGTAACTTTGCAGTCATATATGAGAAAGTTGATACCATTCCTATTCGTTATGTTGGTTTTCGCATCTTGTGGTAACTCATACAAAGAGAACCAACGTATTTCCAGAGCCGAGCGTGCGCGTATCGATTCTATTGACCGCGCGTCTTTTAAAATAGGTGTTCTTCCTACTCTCGACTGTTTACCTATATATGTTGCGTATAGCGAAAATTTGTTTGATACCTTAGGGGTTGAGGTTCATATCAAGCCCTTTACGGCACAGATGGACTGTGATACGGCTTTGATAGGTGGAAGCGTAGAGGGAAGTATCACCGACTTGATTCGCGCCCGTCATCTGCAAGAACAAGGAGTAGGACTTGATTGTTCGATCTCCACCAATACCTATTGGCAATTGATTACGAATCGTCTTTCTCGTATCAAATCGCTTGATCAGTTGAGTGATAAGATGATAGCCATTACTCGCAATTCTGCTACCGACTATCTTGCAGATATCGCGATAAAAAGAGGAAAACCTAAATATGACTGTTATCGCATACAGATAAATGATATATATATTAGGTTGGCGATGCTTCGCAATAACGAAATGGATGCCATGCTGCTTACCGAGCCACAGGCCACAACAGCACGTTTGCTGAATAATCTTGTGTTGCTTGACAGTCGTGACCTAAAAGAAAATCTGGGGGCTTTTGCTTTTAGAACGAAGATCTATCGCGATAAGCGTCGTCGTGAACAATATAGAAAATTTGTCAAGGCCTACAACATGGCTTGTGATAGTATTAATAAGAACGGTCTGCAACATTATGCAGCTCTTATTAGTAAGTATATGGGCGCTGATGAGCGTACGATAAAGGCCTTGCCTAAGTTACGTTTTCAACATGCGTCACGTCCCATTCGAAATTAAGTAAATATTTATGGATAATATTAATGATATTATTGAAGATATCGATGTATGCCGAGATCTAGGAAAGACGATACAGGCATTGGTAGAGTTCTTCAGCAAACATCCGTATATTCATGTGAGTTCCCAGTTTGATTCGATTCAGGGAAATTACAATCTTATGATGGATTATCTGGCTAAGGGATATGAAGATCCCAAACGTCCATCATTATATACCGACCTGTTGAAGTCGGTATGGCGTTTGGCCTCTAATGTCAAACTGCAACAAATGATTCGGGAGAATACTACTTATCACACCATCTCAGAGAAGATAAGTAGGGATAATTTTCCGGAAGATAACATTCGTCAAATCTTAGAAGACTATGTCAGCAGTTTGGCGATGCTGGATTTAGAACCAGAAGAATTACGTGATAGCAAGGCTCAAGAAATATATTCCAAGCATCAGAGTCAGATCAATAGTATCTTTAATCGTGTCCTGTTGAGTCAGCAATGGAGCGATTCTGACGAGGAGTTTTATGAAGATATACTGACTTCTCCTACAACGGACTCATCAGATGCACAAGTAATATTGAGTGCTGTAATGCTTGCCGCACTTAATATTTTTGATGTCAACAAGTTTAAACTTCTTGTTCACGTATATATGTCAACGACCGACAAGCGCTTACGTCAACGCGCTTTGGTAGGGTGGTTTCTCGTGTATCCATCTGCCCCAAAACTTTTTGAGCAGGTAGATGAACTATTGGCAAAGGTGACAGAGGATGATAAACGATGCGAGGAAATCTTGCAAACCCAAAAGCAATTCTTCTATTGCCTGAATGCAGAAAAAGTTTCCAAAGATATTCATGATGGGATTATACCTAATTTGGTAAAGGACAATAGTATCCGTTTTACCCCATTAAATGTCGAGGAAACAGATTCTGAGAATCTTGAGGATATTCTACATCCTGATCGTGAAGAGAAAGCGATGGAAAGAATCGAAGAAAGTATTCGTCGCATGGCAGATATGGAACAACAAGGTAATGACATCTATTATGGAGAATTCTCCAAGATGAAACGTTTTGCTTTCTTCTATACACTAAGCAATTGGTTTGTTCCTTTCGATGTTAATCATCCAGATTTGGCTAAGGTCAGAGAGAAATTCAAGGATGTAGATGTCCTGAAAAAAGTATTGGCATCGGGAACTTTCTGTGATAGCGACAGATATAGTTTTGCCTTCGCTATGGTTACGATTATAGACCAAGTGCCACAAGAAATTCGTGACATGTTATTTTCTGATGGTGTGAAGATTGGAGCTATCGTTTGCGACATCGACTACGAATCACCAACGTTTATACGTCGTAATTATTTACAAGATCTGTATCGATTCTTCCTTTTGTATACTGATAAGAATGATTTTGTCAATCCTTACCAGTTGAACCTGAAGGAAAAATCTCCTTTCTTGTTTGCTTCGAAGCGTATCGGCAACACGAAACTCAAGAATCATGTAACTTCATTATGTAAGTTTTTCCATCTGAACGGTTATTCAAAAGAAGAAAAACTAATACTCTCTCTTTGGGAAAACGATATTAATGACTTCGATTTCTATATGTTGCAAGGTTCATATAGGTTGAAGAGCGAGAAAGATAATCCTATAGAATGGTATCACAAGGCTTATACGCTCTGTCCGGATAGTAAGGGAGCCATTCGCGGATTAGCAGAAAGCTATTTGCGAGCCGAAAAGTTTGATGAGTCAGAGAAATATTATAATCAACTCATACTTCTTGACCCTAAACATTGGCAATATGAATTGGGATTAGCCGTTGTCAAGATGAGCAAGGACCAATGTGATGAAGCTCTTGGGTTGTTGTACAAATTAGATCTGGAACACCCTAATCGAGTAAGTGTCAGAAGAGTTTTGGCATGGACGCTGATGAAGGCAGGAAAACTCGAACAAGCTTATAAACAATATGAACAATTGTTGGAAATGGATAAGCCTCAGGGAGCAGATTATCTGAATGCAGGATATTGCGCATGGTTTCAGAATCGCATCACAGACAGTATATCGCTATTTCGAAAATATATAGCCTTTCTATCTGACGAAGAGAAGAAAAATTTCTTCTTCCAGATTCAACGAGAACTTAAGACACTTGGCGTATCAAAATCAGTAGAAGAAATTCATCTGATGGTAGATTTATGCAGACGAGATACTAATAACTAATTAAATAAATTAACACAATGGGAGGTTTCTTCGGAACTATTTCTGTAAGAAGTTGCGTAAATGACCTGTATTACGGTACTGATTACAATTCACATTTAGGCACCAAGCGTGCTGGTTTGGTAACTTTTGATAAAGAGCATGGCTTTAGTCGAGCTATCCACAGTTTGGAACGTAACTATTTTCGTTCAAAATTTGAAGATGAGATAGATGGCTTTACAGGCAATATAGGATTAGGTGTGATAAGCGATACTGATCCTCAACCTATCATCATCAATTCCCACCTCGGTAGATATGCTGTTGTGACAGTCGCTCATATTACCAATCTGAAAAGCATTTCCGAGGAATTGATGAGGGAGAAAATACATCTGAGTGAGATGTCAGCCAACAATATCAACCAGACAGAGTTGGTAGCCTTACTGATCAATATGGGTAAGGATTTTGTAGACGGCATAAGGAATGTATTTCGACATATAGAAGGTTCATGCTCTATGCTTGTGCTTACCGAGGATGG
>CACYKX010000134.1 GCA_902775075.1 uncultured Prevotellaceae bacterium
AAAGCACTTATATATATACTTCTGGTTCTTCCGGCAATTCTGTTCCAGTCTTGTCTGATGAACGAAGAAGATAAATTCGATGATTCAGCAGCCAATCGTCTGCAGAAGCGTTTAGAAGAGACCCAGGAAGTTCTGGTCAGTTCAAAATATGGATGGGCATTCGACTACTATCCTGATCGCGAACAGAGTTATGGTGGTTTCAACTATACCGTAAGGTTCACCGAAGACTCTGCCTATGTTGGTAAACTTGGTGCAGACGAGGAGGAAGCTTCTTTGTATAAGATGACCACCAACAACGGTCCGGAGCTATCTTTCGACACCTATAACACCCTGATGCACAAGTATGCCACCCCAAGTTCATCTCGTTATGAAGCATACGACGGCGACTTCGAGTTCATCATCGACAGTGTAGGCGACGATAAGGTCAAGATACACGGTAATGTACCTGTATAAACTCACCGAGCCTGCAGAAAAATACCTGGAGAAGGTAGAGAAAGAACAAGCAGAGTTCGCATTCTCAGGTTTGGAAGGCAAGAACGGAGAAGAATCCGTTTCAGTAAGTCTCGATGCGTATGACAGACAAGCATCCTATCTCTATTGTCCGGACAGCACCGAAGACGCGTCAGCCTTCATCTTCTCCGACAAAGGTATCCGTTTCTACAAGCCAATCACTGTGAACGGCGAGTCAGACTACGACTTTGAGTATCATGCCGACAATGCCACCTTTACAGGAGTGAACAACCCATCATTGGTATTGAAGGGCATCCTCTCTCCGGAATATGTCGTCAATGCATTGAACGGATCCGTAGGTTTTGGCAATGGTGCATCGAGTAGAACCGTAGAAATCGCAAATCTAGATCAGTTCACCTTCTCTACCGAAGACAGCTGGTTGAAGGTAACAGCAGACAAGAACACCCTAACGATCTCAGTAGAAGCCAACAATACCGGCGATTGTCGTATGGGTACCATCCTTGTGAAGTCAGCCGGAAGCGAAGCCACCCTTACCGTTGTCCAGGCCGATCCTGACGAAAACTTCGTAGGCATCTACGACTACGGATATTACGATTCCGAGGATAGTCCTACATTCGGTTATGGCAGACTCACCAAGGTAGCCGACAAGAAGTACAAGTTCTCGGTCACCATGGCAGTAGGAAGTTTGAAGGTACCGATGGAAATTCCATTGACCTATAACCCTGATAATGCCACATTCTACTGGCAGAGTGGTCAGATTGTCAGTCCAGAGACCGTATTAGGCTATTATGTATTTGCAGGATTCCTCAATACAGAATTCTCTAATTGGACCCAGTTCAGCACCGACTATTATGCCACATTCGCCATGCAGAACGACAAAGACAACGGCACCTATTCCGTTATCGGCGGTAAGTTCGGCAACGAAGAAATCGGCGGCGTCCTGATAGGAACCCTGAATGGTCCTGAAGTCAGTTCCACTAACTATGCAGGATATATCGAATTCCTTCAGGGTCTCAAGATCTTAAAAGAATCAGGAGCATCTTCTAAGCAAAAGTTGCAGAAATTGGTACGTTCAAGAAAATACAGGCCTTTAGCAAAGAATAATTTTAAGAAGAACATAAAGTTATAAGGAAATGAAAAAGATATTCAATATAGCAACACTGCTTGCATTTGTTCTGGTCATCGCTTCTTGTAGCGATGATACAGACAACCCATATGCAAAGCTATCCACCCTGAAGGTCATCAGTTCCGACGTCATCTTCAGTGGTGCTGTTGATACAGGAACGGTTGTCGTCGACGCCCAGCAAGGCATCAGTAGTGTAGATTTCAAGAGCTCATGGGCCAAGGCCAGTGTAGATGGCAACAAGGTGACGGTCATCGCCGAAGCCAACCCGGATTTGGAAGGCCGTTCATCACAACTTACCATCTGGTCGGGCAAAGACTCCGTACAAGTCACCGTCCAGCAGAGAGGTTTCGCGCTGAAACTCGGATTGGGCAATGCCATCGCCTTCCCTAACAAGACCGATCTGACCAAGGAAGTAGAGATCGAGCATTCCACCGATGTATTTTTTACCGCCGATGACGATTGGTTGAGCGCAAAGGTAGAAGGCAACAAACTCTCTATCGAGGCAGCACCTAACACGACAGGTCATATCCGAGCAACCTATCTGCATTACACCTCAGGAAAAGTCAAAGACTCTATCCAGGTGAACCAAGGAGAATTCTCCGATTTGCAAGGTCAGTACTATCTGTTCGGTTATACCGAAGATGAAAACGATCCCGATAAACTCGAGACCATATATTTGCCGGTAGAACTCAAGAAGAGCGGCAGCAGTTATATCCTAGATATTGCGGCAGCCAAATTGAAGTATCCTGTAGATTTCGATGCCAACACACTGTCGGTAACGATCAGCGGTGGACAGTCACTCGGAACCTATACCGTGAGCGGCACCAAATACTACGTGTTCTCAGAGATGTTCGACCCAGTATCAGGATATCTTACATGGAGCACAGCAGCCCAGATGACAGCACCTTTTGTCTATGATGCAGGCAGCGGTCTTGTAGAAGCCGTATTCAAGGATAACGGAGGCTGGGGAACACATGTAGCCCGTGGCATTTTGCTCGAACTATACAAAGCCAACACAGCAACTAGTGCGAACCGTGCAAAGCAATATATCTTAGAGATGCAATATCCATATCTGATAAAGGTTCCTACCTCAGCGAGCTCATCTAAAGAAAAGATATTGAATTCAAAGATAAGTACTCCTCTCTCTCTTAAGAGAAATTCTAAGTGATCTTAGGATTATAATTCGCGTAAAGGGGTCAACCATATTATGTGGTTGACCCCGTCTTTTTACGCAGTTAACTTCATCGGCTTATGCAGTTAACTTCATCGGCTTATGCAGTTAACTTCATCAGCTTACGTAGTTAACTTCGTAAGCCTACGCAGTTAACTTCGTAAGAAAGCGTCTTTGGTAACGTGAAAACAAGATATATACAAGAATATAGCAAAATTAACATTCGTTGAGGAAAAAGGCGTGGAAATGTATGTGTATACAAGTAATATTTACGTACAAAGCGATATTGCGAGGAAAGAAAGTCGAAAATGAAAGAATGATGCATAAAACACATCTTTGGTTTTCAAAATGTAACAAAAAACCACATAAAAGTATCATATTATCCTCATTTTACCCCTCTGAACAGTTAATAAAAGTAAAAAATAGTAGGTTTTAATTAAGATTATTTGTTGGGTTAATAAAGTTGTTATACTTTTGCAAAGTGTTAAAACTTCAAAAGAGACGAGAAAAACTCTTAGAAGCGATCAAGTAGTTTTATGATCTTGTATTACGAGAGAGATTTTTAGTAGCGAGATTTGAGGACTGTTTTAGAATAGCGAAGATTTATTTTTATTTTTTTTATACTTAACTTTTTAAGAGAGAGAGATTTTATGGAAAAAAGACTAACCATGTTTTTAGCCTGCTTATTCCTAAGTTTAGGAATGGCACTGGCTCAGACACAGTTTAGTGGTACCGTAGTATCTGCAGAAGATGGTCAGCCAATTATTGGTGCATCTATCAAAGTAGTAGGTACTAAGACTGGTACAGTCACTAACATTGATGGTGACTTCTCATTGTCTGCTGCTGCAGGCGCAAAGCTTGAAATTTCATACATTGGTATGAAGAGCAAGACTGTAACAGCGAAAGCCAACATGAAAATTGCTTTGGAGGCTGACAACCATTCATTGGATGAGGTTATGGTTGTAGCTTATGGTACTCAGAAGCGTTCTCAAATCACGGGTTCCGCTGCAGAGGTGAAATCTTCGGATATCAGTAAGCACATTGCTTCTACAGCAACAAGTGCATTAGGAGGTAAAGTTGCTGGTGTTCAGTTGCTTTCTTCTTCTGGTGAGCCAGGTACTGCTCCTAAGATCCGTATCCGTGGTATTGGTTCTTATTCAGCAAGTTCTGCACCTCTTTATATCCTTGATGGTGCTCCTTATGATGGTGATATTTCATCTATCAACCCTACTGATATTGAGTCAATGACAGTATTGAAAGATGCTGCCGCATCTGCAATCTACGGTTCTCGTGGTGCTAATGGTGTTGTCATCCTTACCACAAAGAAAGCTCGTGGCGCTCATGATGCAAAGATTACTGTTGATGCAAAGTGGGGTTCTAACCATCGTGAGTTACCTCGCTATGATTTGATCACAGACCCAGGTCAGTATTATGAGACTTTCTATAGAGCTATGTTTAACTCTCAGTATTATCATGGTAAATCTGAAGAAGAATCTTATGCATATGCTAACAATAACCTCTTCGACAGTAAGAATGGTGGTTTAGGTTATAATGTATATACTGTTCCTGAAGGTGAAACTCTTATTGGTAAAGACTTCAAGTTGAACCCTAATGCTAAGTTAGGTTATTCAGATGGTAAGTATTACTATACACCGGACAACTACTATGATATGATTAACAATAGTTCATTCCGTCAGGAATACAATGTTAATATCAATGGTGCTTCAGATCGTTTGTCTTACTATGCAAGTTTAGGTTATTTGAAAGATGGTGGTATCGTTGCAAATTCAGATATGCAGCGTTATACAGCCCGTACCAATGTTGAATATCAGGCAAAGAAATGGTTGAAGTTCGCATCTAATATGAGTTTTGCTCGCACCGATGCCAATTCTCCTTCATTTAGCGATAAAACATATGGATCAAGCTCAAACATGTTCTATATTGCAAATATGTTGGCACCAATCTATCCATTGTATGTTCGTGATGCAACAGGAGCTATTATGACAAATGCGCTTGGTAGCCCTGTTTACGATGCAAACCAGACCAACTTTACTCGTCCTGCAATTATGGGTAATGCGATACGTGATAATATGTATGACCGCTCAAATCGTACTATTGATCAATTCACAGGTAACTGGGTAGCAACTGTAACACCGGTAGATGGTCTTGACCTTGTTGCTAATCTTACAGCATGGTCTTACAATAAGTATGACAAGTATTTGTATAGCCGTTTTGGTTCTGGCTCTAGTGTAGATGGTCAGACTGAGGCTGAATTGGATAGAAAACTGTCTTTGAACCAGATCTATACTGCAAATTACAATAAGGAGTTTGGTAAGCATAGCATTAGCGCATTGCTTGGTTATGAGCACTATATGTTGAAGAAGCAAGACTTGACAGGTAAGAACGACCATCTATACGATCCGTTTATCGGAGAATTGGACAATGCACATGGCCATAAGAAAGAGCGTGCGGAATCATCATCAGATGAACTTTATCGCGATGGCTTCTTCTTCCGTGGTGACTATAATTATGATGATACCTATTTTGGTGAGGTTTCTGTTCGTCGTGACGGTTCTTCTATCTTTGCTCCGGGTCATCGTTGGGGTACATTCTGGTCTGCATCTGCAGGTTGGATGATCTCTAAAGAGAAATGGTTCAAGGCATCTTGGGTTGATCTTTTGAAACTGAAATTAAGTTATGGTGAGCAGGGAAATGATTATTTCCTTGATGCTTTAGGTAATCTTGAATTCCATCCTTGGACTGATAAGTACACAGCTTCTTATAATGAAGATTCTGGTGAATATTCTCTTATTCAGTCTTATGTAGGAAATGATAACCTGACATGGGAGAAGAGTGGTGAACTTAACTTTGGTGTAGATTTCGCATTCTTCCACAATCGTTTGTCTGGTAGCTTAGAGGTTTTCTCAAAGAAGACTCGTGACTTGCTTTATGACAAGACATTGCCTTTGTCTTCAGGTTATTCAGTAGCTACATATCCTGCAAATATTGGTGCAATGACCAATAAGGGTATTGAGTTCTCTGTAAATGGTGATATTGTTAGAAATCAGAATGTTACTTGGAGCGTAAACTTCAATGCAACACACGTTAAGACAAAGATGACAGAACTTGATCCTTCTATCTCTGCAGAAGGCTTGAAGGGTAGTTCTTCAATCTTGAGAGTTGGTGGTTCTCGCTATGAGGCTTATATGTATAAGTCTGCAGGTGTTAACCATGAAAACGGTCTTCCATTATATTACATGGACGAAAAAGACAAAGATGGTAATGTTACAGTGACAACAACAACAGATCTTACTAAAGCTACTAAATATGACTTAGGTGATGTTCTTCCTGATGTTTATGGTGGTTTCGGTACTACCTTGAACTTGAAGCAGGGCATTGACTTTAGTATCCAGTTCTCTTATCAGTTAGGCGGTAGAATTTATGATGGTGTTTATCAGCAGTATATGCATGGTGGTGAGTCTTCCGGTATTGCAATGCATAAAGACCTGCTTAATGCTTGGAGTGCAGAGAATCCAACAAGTAACATTCCTCGTTTGAGTACTGTTGATGCCGATAACCAGAGTATTGGTGCACAGACTGCAGTTGATACATACTTGACAAGTTCAAATTATTTGAATTTGAATAATGTAACATTGGGTTATACTTTGCCAAAGGCATTGGTAAATCGTCTCGCAATGTCAAATCTTCGAATCTATGTAGCAGGTGAGAACTTGTTCTTGCTTTCTGCTCGTAAGGGATTTGACCCTCGTACATCTCTTGGCGTAGGTACCTTTACTTCTGGTGCTGCTTTGATTTCTGGTGGTGGTTACGCTGCAATGAGATCAATTACCGCAGGTATCCAGTTGACATTCTAATATAAACGTAAAATAGAACTCATATGAAATTAGATAAAGTATTATTATTCATGTTGGGTGGTGCTTTGATCACCACTTCATGTAATGATTTGGATGAAGCCGAGCCAAAGGGTAATCCTTTAACAAAGGCTCAGAATTTAGCTACTAATGAGGTGATACCATCTCGTGTTGATGCTACATTCGCCGGTTTGTTCAATTATTTAGGTAATCCATGTATTGCTTCTCCTAGTAAACTTCGTCCTGATGATTGCGGTGCTGTTTCTGCCGCAATCTCAAATGATGCAGAGGGTGCTGATCTCGCATTTGCAGATAATGGATATAACTGGTATTTATCGGCTGATGCGTTGAGTACTCGTAATGCAAACTATGCTAATCCTTATCAGCGATATGTAACGCCTTATCGTCAGATTGGTATTGCTAATCAGATTATTGCTTCATTTGGTGCGGATGTAAGTGATCCTCATTCTATCAACGAGATTGCTCAAGCTCGTGCAATCCGTGCTTTCGATTATATGCAGTTGGCTCCATATTTCCAGTTTGGATATGCTTCGTCTGCTGATAAGCCATGTGTTCCTATCTTGAAGACTGGTGTAGACTTCTCTAACAATCCTCGTGCTACTGTAAAAGAGGTTTACGATAGTATCTTGGTTGACTTAGACTATGCGATTAATCATCTTACAAAAGATAGAGCTTCTAAGCAGTATGTCAATATAAATGTAGCTTACGGTCTGCGTGCTCGTGCTAATTTGGCTATGGGTAATTGGGCTGCTGCAGCAGCTGATGCAGAAGAGGCAATGAAGGGTTACACTCCGGCTTCTATAAAAGAGGTAAGTGTTCCTGGCTTTGATGATATTAATGCAGAAAACTGGATCTGGGGTGTTGACATAACTCCTGATAAGATAACCGGAGACAAGAACTATGCAGCTCCTGCATCTTGGTTGTCTGCTTTCACTGGTGATGGATATAGTCCGGCAACCGGTAATGTGCCTGTTATCAATAAGCTTCTTTATGATAAGATTCCTAGTACAGACGTTCGTAAGGGATGGTGGCTTGATGAGAAGAAACATTCACCAAACTGGGAAAATCTTACTTGGAATGGTGCTAAAGGTGATGAAATTGCAGATCTCGTTATTGAAAATGTCAAAGAGCCTATGGCTCCTTATTCTAATATCAAGTTCGGTGAAGTAGGTGGCGTTGGTGATAACCAGAATCTGAGTGACTTCCCTTTGATGCGTGTTGAGGAAATGATCCTTATCGAGGCAGAGGGCTTGTTGAAGAGTGGAAATGAAGCTAAGGCTAAGAAAGTGTTGGAAGATTTTGTTAGAACTTACAGAGATCCTAGCTATTCAGCAAGTGCTTCTGGTAGAAACCTTGCAGATGAAATCTGGTTCCAGCGTCGTGTAGAGCTTTGGGGTGAAGGCTTCTTCACAAGTGATGCAAAGCGTCTTGGTAAACCAATAGTTCGTTTCCATGGTGATAAAACAACCAACTTTGCAGCAAACTTTACATTTAATATTGAGGCAACAGATGGTTGGCTTAACATGCGCTTCCCACAGGATGAGAAGGATAATAACTTAGGTATCGTTGATAACGAGGGTGGTAAGCAGCCTGTTCCTAACCAGAATCCTTCACTTCGTGATGGCGTTACAGATTAAACTTACTAATAGTAAGGTTAATGGTGACAACCTTTTGTTTAAATTATGTTTTTAGATTTATGTGGGAACACATGAGCTAAAGATAAAATATTTGTAGGAAATAAGGTTAACCTTCGTTGTTAACCTATTTCTCTCTCGTCTTTCGAGGTCGGCTAGTGATAGCCGGCCTCATTTTGTTATATAAGGGAGAAAGACTGAAAATATATCTCTATTGTGGGTAATATATACTATTTGAACATTAAAAAATGGTTAAAGTGATTCCCAGAGTTGGACATGTGAGGAAATTGGTGTAACTTTACATATTGAAAGATTAATAAACCATGAAACACTTCTCTGTTTACTTTTTTATCGCTTTAGAATTCTTCATATTATGCTCATGTAGGCATGATATTGATACAAAGTTATCTGAAACTATCCTCTCATGTGATAATGTGCCAAATACTTTAATAAAAGGAGTTGCAACAAATGAACAAATCTCGGCGACTCAAAAGCGCATGATGGAGGAATGTAGTAACTGATAGACAAACAATTAAATTTAAATATATTATGAGAGAGATACTTGCGTTTTTATTTTTTATTTCTTTGTCAACTACCGCACAAACCGTAGTTGATACTGTTCGTTATCGGTTCTCGTATGCGATGAAGGTAACCACAACAGAGACTGCCAAAAAACAATATGATGACGAGTTAAGTGTAGATATAGGAGATCATATAACTTATTGCTATAGTAGATTTGATGAAGATAATACTGCATTATATGAGAAGATAAAAAAATCGGGTGGTAGTGCTGCTGATTATCTAGCTCAGCAAGGTCCTATTAGT
>CACYKX010000135.1 GCA_902775075.1 uncultured Prevotellaceae bacterium
ACTACAGGGAAATCAAGTTGCTCCTCAGTAGCATTTAAGTCGCACATCAAATCGAAGACCATCTCATAGACCTCTTCAGGACGACAGTTAGGCTTATCCACCTTGTTTACAACAACAATAGGTTTCAAACCTAATTGCAGAGCCTTCTGAAGCACGAAACGTGTCTGAGGCATAGGTCCCTCGAAAGCATCTACGAGCAACAAGCAACCATCAGCCATATTAAGAACACGCTCAACCTCACCACCGAAGTCAGAGTGTCCAGGAGTATCAAGTATATTGATTTTTACACCTTTCCAATTGATAGACACATTCTTTGAAAGAATGGTTATTCCTCGCTCACGCTCCAAATCATTGGAGTCAAGAACTTCGCCACTGTTATCCTGTCCCTCACGGAAGAGCTTACCAGCGAGCATCATTTTGTCGACCAATGTTGTTTTACCGTGGTCGACGTGTGCAATAACTGCAATGTTTCTAATGTCTTGCATTTGTTTTTTACCTTAAAAGCCTTTATTTTGGGTGCAAAGATACAAATAATATTGGAAATATTTGCATAATAAGAAGAAAATAAGTACCTTTGCAGCGCATTTTCGGAAAATCCGATGCATTCGACAGCGTAAATCAGTTGTGATTAAGGCTGACAAACGCCCGAAGGATGTAATTTGCAAACAATTATTTAATCAATTTTATTATGTATTTAGACAACGCAAAAAAAGAAGAGATCTTCGGTAAGTATGGTAAGTCAACAAAGGATACTGGTTCTGCAGAAAGCCAGATCGCATTGTTCACATTCCGTATCAAGCACCTTACAGAGCATGTAAAGAAGAACCACAAGGACTTCGTTACTACTCGTTCACTTACTCAGCTTGTTGGTAAGCGTCGTGCTCTCCTTGATTATCTGTACGATCGTGACATTGAGCGCTATCGTGCTATCATCAAGGCTCTTGGTCTTCGTAAGTAATCTCTTTAGAGATAAAGAATTAAAAATCCCGGTATCATTTGATATCGGGATTTTTTTATTAATATAAGAATTATTCTTACTCGTTTGGATATATTTCCTTCAAAGGAGTCATTACGAAGTCACGCTCATACATCAACGGATGAGGAATCTTCAAATCTGGCTGATCAATATGTAGGTCATCATACAACAAAATATCTATATCGATAATTCGATCTTCATATTGTCCATCATGACTTTTGTTCAGTCGTCCTAACGAGCGTTCTATCTTTTGTGTAGTTTCCAACAACTGCTGTGGTGCCAACACCGTCTCCACAAGGACACAACAATTCAAGAACTCATTAGGAGAATCAAAACCCCATGGCTCTGTTTCATAAAGAGTTGACTGGCGAACAACAACACCAATCAACTCCCCTATTTTTTCGATGGCTTCATGTATGATTCTCTTGCGATTACCAATATTTGAGCCAAGACTAAGATATACTTTATGCATTAATCGTTAACGATTAGCAAGCTGTCGCCATAACAACCGAACTTGTATCCATTCTTCACAGCCAACTTATAGCATTCCATAACGGCATCATATCCTCCAAAAGCAGCTGTACTCATCAACAAGGTAGACTCCGGATGATAGAAATTAGCAACCATTGAATCAGCAAAACCGAAATCATATGGAGGGAAGATAAACTTATTTGTCCATCCCTCAAATTCCTTCAACAATCCATCTGTACCAACAGCGGTTTCTGTAGCCTTTACGACACTACATCCAACAGCACAGATATGATGCCCCTTCTTCTTTGTATCATTTACGATATCGCACGCTTCTTTGGTAACAAACATCTGCTCAGAATCCATCTTATGCTTTGTCAAATCTTCCACTTCTATTTCATGGAAATTTCCTAAGCCACAATGTAAAGTAATGAAAGCAGAATTCACACCTTTAATTTCCATACGTTTCAGCAACTCACGACTGAAGTGTAAACCTGTAGAAGGTGCAGTAACAGCTCCCTCATTCTTAGCATAGACACATTGGAACTGTTCCAAGTCTTCTTCTGTAGCATGATGATCTTCACGATTGTCTATGATATAGCGTGGCAGCGGAGCTTCACCAAGTGCGAACAGGTTGTTCTTGAATTCCTCATGAGGACTATCATAAAGGAATCTTAGAGTGCGGCCACGAGATGTTGTGTTATCAATGACCTCAGCAACCATAGAACTCGTATCATCAAAGAAAAGTTTATTTCCAATTCGAATCTTACGAGCAGGTTCTACCAACACATCCCAAAGACGCATCTCCTCATTCAATTCACGGAGAAGGAAAACTTCTATCTTAGCATCTGTCTTTTCTTTTGTTCCATAAAGACGAACAGGAGAAACCTTAGTATCATTGAAGACAAAAGTATCACCCTCATCGAAATAATCTATCACATTACGGAATTCCAGAAACTCTCCCTCAATAGGATTGCCATCAGCATCCTTTTTGAACATTTCAATTTCTCCAGACTTCTTATGCAATACCATCAGACGTGCCTCATCACGACGAGTAACACAGAATGTTTGCTTTGTGCCATCAGATCTTTCGATGGTATGCTCTACACTATGTGGATACAATGCCACTTGATCTAAAGGCAATTTGAATTTAAATTGTGATAGTTTCATATTATATAAGTCTCCTTTCAAGTAAATTGCTTATGTTTATAAATTTTCTTCTAACCACTGTTCAAACTGATCGTATACAATACAGTCTTCTACTCTAACTTCGCCGACTCGAGTTCTGCGCAGAGCAGTAAGATAAGCTCCGCTTTTAAGAGCACGACCAATATCGCGAGCCAAAGCTCTTATATATGTGCCTTTTCCACATTCCACCCGAATACTCATCTGCATGGTTTCAGGATTGAAATCGGTAAGTTCTATATCTTCTATATGTACCGTTTTAGGCTTAAGTTTGACGTCTTCACCAGCACGTCGCAAAGCGTAAGCACGCTCTCCGCCCACTTTCACAGCACTATAGGTAGGAGGCACCTGTTCTATATCACCAATAAACGATTTAAGCACCTCAAGTATTCCCTCTCGTGTTATCTGTTCTGTAGAGAATGTCTCATTTACAGGATGCTCCATATCATAACTGACTGTCGTTGCTCCAAGTTGCAATGTAGCAGTATATTCCTTAGAATGATATTGTAAGCGCTCTATCTGCTTGGTCATTTTGCCTGTACAGAGTATAAGAACCCCTGTAGCCAAAGGATCGAGAGTACCAGCATGTCCTATTTTAACTTTATGGTCAAGTCGTTTCGACAATACATATCTAATATGTGCCAAAGCCTTAAAACTTGTAATCTGATAGGGCTTGTCGATGGCTATAATTTCTCCGTTGATGAAATCCATGCGAAAGAATTAAAATGAGCAAACTAAGGTAATCAAGCCTAAGATTGCACAATAAATTGCAAAGTATATCATTTTTCCCTTCTTCACAAGGTTTATCATCCATTTACAGGCAAAGCAACCAGATACGAAAGCTGCTAAGAAACCTATACAAAGTGAAAATACTGAGATATCACCGGCTGCGGCCTGAGCACCATGTTTTACGGCCTTCAACACATCCAGTAAAGCCTCGCCAAGGATTGGTGGGATAACCATAAGGAAAGAGAACTGAGCAAGTTTTGCCTTATTGTTTCCAAGTAAAATACCTGTAGCTATCGTACTTCCAGAACGAGAAAGACCTGGCAATACAGCACATGCCTGTGCTATACCAATAACAAAAGCATCTTTTATGCTAATTTTCTCTTTCTGTCGAGGACGTGCATAAAAAGAGAATGCTAGTATTACTGCTGTAAGCAAAAGCATTGCACCAACAATAGCAAGACCAGAACCGAATATCTCTTCTACATAATCCTTAAAGAATACTCCAACTATACCAACAGGTATCATTGATATTAAGATATTCACAGTATACTTGGTCTCGTCATTCCATTGAAACTTAAACAGTCCCTTGAATATCCAAGAGATTTCCTTCCAAAGAATGACCAGTGTGCTCAGTACTGTAGCGACATGAACAGCTACTGTAAAAGTCAAGTTATCATCAGCATTTACACCAATAAGATAAGAGGCAATCGTAAGATGCCCACTACTACTTACTGGCAGATATTCTGTAAGTCCCTGAATCAATCCAAGGACTAAAGCCTGTAACCAATCCATTATTTAATCTTCGATTTTGTACTTGATCCAGAACCACTCATCAGAACGAATCCAATGATAACGATAGCCATACCGACAGCCAACAAGATGAAGTTGACCTTATCGAATGCTAAATTCTTCTTATCCATGTTCTTAAATTTTATATAATTCACTAGCCTTCATCTTCAGGAATTTGTTTACAGAGATGTTTGCACAGATTGCTGTAATAACAATTCCAAAGAAGAATACCGAGGCCGCAGTAATAACCATTTCCTTCCAAGTAACAATAGTTACGATATCTGGTTCAAAGCGATAAAGTGCATAAATGCAAATTGCTAGGACGATGCAGGCCAGCAATGCGGCTACAATACCAATGCATATCGTACGATTTACGAAAGGACGACGAATGAAACTCCACGATGCCCCTACCAATTTCATAGTATGGATAGAGAAACGTCGGGCATATATACCTAGACGTACTGTATTACTAATCAAAGAGAATGACACAAATGTCAACAATACTGCCAGTACCAATAATATCACACTAATCTTAGCAATATTCTGATTCACTTGTTCCACCAAATCTTTCTGATAACTGATCTCACTTACTTTAGGGAAAGCTTTCAATTCTCTAGAAATCCATTGTAAAGAATCATTATTTGCATAATCTGCCTTCACAGTAATCTCTACGGAAGACAAGAAAGGATTGACGCCAGCAAATTCTCTAGGGTCAGCACCCAACTCTTTCGTACCTTCTTTCAAGGCCTGCTCCTTACTGATATATTGAAGACTATTGACAAACGGACGTGTCTTAAGTTTCTTACAAATCTGTTGAGCTTCATTAGGAGTCATATCTTGCTGTAGCATCATCTGTACGACAAGGTTCTGCTTAACATACGAAGAAAGATTCCTCGCAGTAAGAGTTGAGAATACGACCATACCCAATAAAATTAGCACCATAGCAGTGCTTATACATAGTGTTACGACCTGTAAGCCATGACGGCTACTGGTCTTCTTACGTTTCTTTGCCATTATTATAAAAGGTATTATATATGCAGTATTTACCTAATTTGGTGCAAAAGTAACAAAAAACAAATGAATAAGCAACCCTTTAACGTGTATTAACGCGGAAATACAATTTTCTAATCATATTTTTTCTACTTTTGTGATACAAAAATTATCAAATATGAGTACTGTAATTTATTCTTCTCCAATCTTCGGGCCTATTCATAGCCGTCGACTCGGTATTTCTCTTGGTATAAACCTCATGCCGTCTGACGGCAAAGTGTGTTCTTTCGACTGCATCTACTGTGAATGTGGATTTAACAAGGACCACATTCCGCACTTGAAGCGACCTACGCGCGAGGAAGTTGCCGAGGCTTTAAAAGCCAAACTGATAGAAATGCATGAAAAAGGAGAACGTCCGGACGTACTTACTTTCGCTGGAAACGGTGAACCTACAGGCCATCCTGACTTTCCGGGAATCATTAATGACACCATTAAATTACGTGACAAATATTGTCCGGAGGCTAAAGTAAGTGTACTTAGCAACAGTACTTTTATCAACCACCCTCTTGTACATGCTGCTTTAATGAAGGTTGACAACAACATTCTAAAACTTGATACTGTCGACCCTGAATATATCAAGATAGTAGATCGCCCAACAAGTAAAAACTATCATGTAAACAGAATCATAGAAGACTTAAAAAGTTTCTATGGTCATGTAATTATTCAAACTATGTTCTTGAAAGGAAAAATCGGAGATGTTGATGTTGACAATACTGGAGACAAATTTGTGAAACCATGGCTTAAAGCCATTATCGACATACAACCACGCGAGGTTATGGTATATACTATCGACAGAGAAACACCTGATAAGGACTTGCAAAAGGCGACTCACGAAGAACTGGATCGTATTAAAGATTTGGTACAAAATGAGGGTATCTTGTGTACTGCCTCCTATTGATTATCTCTATAATGAGATGCTTATAACTGCATCAATTTACGCAGTTAACTGTATCGGCTTATGAAGTTAACTACATCGTACTACGCAGTTAACTGCGTTTGCGTACGTAGTTAACTGCGCAAATTTATCTATATAACGACAAAAAAAGGTCAGTCTAACGACCGACCCTTTATATTATACAAACAGAGTAAAAAACAATTTACTCTATATTATTTCATTTTTCCAATAATACCAGCTTTGGTAGCATTAATAAAGTTCACAATATTACGTATTTGTGGTCCATCAGGTACCTGAGCGTTGATTTGAATCACAGCATCAAAGACACTATTCTGTCCATGGAACACAAGTCGATACGCATTAGCTATATGCTTCTGTATTTTCTCATCAATTCCATAAGCTGTCATCATGGTATTGTTAGGACCACCATAAGCAATTGGTTTTCCACCAGCGATGATATAAGGTGGTACATCCTTTGAGAATGTAGTACCAGCCTGGACCATAGCACCCTCACCAACTCTTGTTCCAGCGTTCTCGATAACAGAAGATGAGAAGATTACACCATTTCCAATCTCACAATCACCTGCAATCTTAGTACCATAACCAAACACGCAATGATCACCAACCTTAGTGTCATGAGATATGTGAGCGCCTTCCATCAAGAAGTTAAAACTACCAATAACGGTTCGACCGCCTGCATGCGTTGCGCGATTGATAACAACATTCTCACGAATAAGATTCTTATCACCAATGATAAGTTCGGTCTCCTCACCACAGAAATTAAAATCCTGAGGCAAGGCACCTATTACAGATCCTTGATGAATCTTATTGCCATTACCCATACGGGTACCATTCAAGATACTAACAAATGGATATATGACACAATTATCACCAATCACCACATCGTCTTCAATATAGACAAATGGGTAAATCTTACAGTTATCTCCTATCTTTGCCTTAGGAGAAACTTCTGCTTTAGGACTTATATCGCTTGCCATAATAATTTATTCTTAAATAATTGATTGATATATTACTTAGCTCCACCACCAAGTGCATAATAAAGATTTACCACAGCCTGCATCTTTGAAAAGTCATCACTAACTTTACTGAGTTCTGTGTTAAGGAGACTACTCTGGGCACTTATAACTTCCAGATAGGTGCTACCGGCACTTGCCATCAATGCCTTGGTATCCTCTACATTATGCTTCAGCACTTCGATTTTCTTTTTCTCGATCTTACTCTTTGCATCAGAAGCATTATAGAGAACAAGTGCGTTACTTACCTCACTACCTGCCGAAAGAACTTTATTTTGCCAAGTGTTGAATGCTTGTTTATACTGTGCTTCTGCTACACGAAGACCTGCAACAAGTTGACCCTTCATAAAAATAGGCTGAGTAAGAGATGCTACAGCTGAAAGCAACCAACTTCCAGGATTCGTGATGATACCAGCACCACCACTATTAGTAAAGGCACCGGTAGCAGCAATAGTAAGATTTGGATAGAACTTACTACGTGCTGTTTCTACATTATAGAAGCATTGGGCTAGATTCATTTCTGCAGCATGAACATCGGCACGATTCTTCAACAACTGAATGCCGATACCTGTTGAGAAATTAGTAGGAAGGCTCTGCTCATCCAGACGTCCACGGGCGATGGTTTGAGCTTGCTGACCAATAAGAAGAGAAAGAGAATTCTCTGTCTCACGAATTTGTCGTTTGATATCTTCCTTCTGAGTAAGCACAGAATAATAATTTGCTTCTGCACTCTGTACCGCAGTAGAACGTACACCAGCAACCGCATCCTTCTGCAGCTTCATAATCTCCCATGTATCTTTGGTGAGCTTTTCCATGTCACCAATAACTTCCATCTGCTTATCAAGCATCAATAAAGTGTAATACATGTTAGCGATATTGGCTATGATATTAGTCTTCACAGAAACCTGATAGTCTTGACTCTGAAGCAGCGCTACCTGAGCAGCACGCTTCTGTGAAAGAAGATTACCAAAAAGGTCTACATTCCAACTTGCATTGATAGGCAACTGATATGTTTTCGTTGCTTTTCCTCCGTCCCAAGAGGCAATAGTACCTTGCGGAGAGAAAGTAAACGATGGAAGGAAGGACAACTTTGCTGCCTTCAACTGAGCCTCAGCCATCTGTACATTCAATGCTGCGTTCAGTAAGTCTGGATTATTGTCCAAACCTTTCTGAATCAACGATTGTAATTGAGGGTCTGTAAAGACACTTCGCCACGGAATATTCGCAAAAGAACTTGTATCACGAGCAGCAAGTGTATCACTAGCAGAAGTAGAATCGCGAAACAAGCCAGAAGTTTTAACTTCCGGACGCTCATACTGTCCATAAAGGCTCTTGCAGCCGGTCAAAGAGACCGCTGCAAGAGTTAATATCATAATTGACTTAAACTTCATATTATTAGTCCTCTTCATTCTTTATTTTCTTAGAAGTAAACACACTTAATGTATGAGCATATTGAGCAAGTTCTGCTGCAGCTTCTGGATTCTCTTCATCCTCAAAGGTCAAAGGAGTAAACTTCTCTTGCAACCATTCAAATGCTGCAAACAGAGCTGGAACCACAAAGATCTGACATAATGTACCTATCAACATACCACCAACTGCTGCCGCTCCCAAGGTCTGGTTACCATTCTTGCCTACACCACTGGCAAACATCAATGGTAACAAACCGATAATCATCGCTAATGACGTCATCAGGATAGGACGAAGTCGGGCTGCTGCACCAAGAATCGCACTATATTTAATTGCCATACCCGTACGACGACGCTCTAACGCGAACTGTACGATAAGGATCGCATTCTTTGCCAAAAGTCCGATTAGCATAATCAACGAAATCTGCATATAAATATCGTTTGAATGCCCAAAGATTTGTGTAAAGATGAATGCTCCGGCCAAACCAAACGGAATTGACAGAATTACTGACAATGGCAACAAATAACTTTCATACTGTGCACTCAATATCAAGTATACAAAGACAAGACAGAGTACAAAGACGAGAGCAGTAGAGTTACTACTTTCTGCCTCTGAGCGGGTAAGACCTGAATATTCATATCCATATCCCTGAGGTAATGTATTCTTTGCAACTTCAGCAATAGCTTGCATAGCCTGACCTGTAGAATATCCACTTGCAGGAGTAACACTAACGTTGATAGCCGTAAACAAGTTGAAACGTGCAATATTAGAAGGACCGTATACCTTCTTTAAGGTACAGAACTCTGATACTGGAGACATCTCGCCACTAGCAGTACGAACATAAATGTTACTCAACTGGTCTGGACGCATTCGGTCATTAGGTGCTGCCTGTATCATGACACGGAACAACTTACCATAAGCATTGAAGTTAGATGCATACATACCACCTAGGTAACCTTGAAGGGTTGACAACACCACTGTAGGAGAGATTCCTGCTTGCTTTGTCTTGGCAACATCTACATCTACCATATACTGTGGATAATTAGGGTTGTATGACGTCATCGCGGTAGTGATTTCTTCACATTTATTCAACTCTTTCAAGAAATCTTGAGTAACACTAAAGAATTTATTCAAGTCGCCACCGGTCTTATCCTGCATGGTCATGGTAATACCGTTCTGAACAGAGAATCCTGGAATCATTGGAGGACCGAATGCAAGTATCTGTGCATCTTTTATTGATGCTGTCTGCTTGTAGATCATACCTAAAACAGAATTTGCTTCCAAAGGATTAACAAACAAAGCCATTGGATCGCCCTGGGTAATTGCATTCTTGATACGAGCAATGAAACCACCTTGTCGCTCTTCAAAAGGTTTCAACTTAATAATGAATGTTGCCTGATCGGAACCCTGACCCGCAATGAAGTTGTATCCTAAGATACCTTCACGACGCTGAATGGCTGGATTACCTTTCAACATATCATCAACCTCATGCAGGATTTGTCTTGTACGCGCCTGACTTGTTCCAGGATCTGCAGAAATCGTAACAAACAGAGTACCTGTATCTTCATCAGGAACCAATCCTGTCTTTGTGGTGGCCATCGTTATAACTAAGGCAATAATACCAACAACAATAGATACTCCTGCTATCAACTCATGGTTAATGACACGCTCTACACCTTTCTTGTATTTATTGGTTACCTTATCAAATACACGGTTGAAATTCTCATGGAATCGACCGATAAAGGTTTTACGTTTTGGTGTCTTTTCGTCCTGATGAGGTTTCAACAATATAGCACAAAGTGCAGGAGACAATGTCAACGCATTCAATGCTGAAATAATGATAGATATGGCCATCGTAACACCAAACTCACGATAGAACGTACCTGATGTTCCACCAAGGAATGATACTGGGACGAATACGGCAGACATCACAAGAGTAATAGAGATGATCGCACCAGAAATCTCATTCATGGCGTCGATTGAAGCTGTCAACGCACTATCATATCCTTGGTCTAGTTTTGCATGAACAGCTTCCACAACCACGATAGCATCATCGACAACGATCGCAATTGCTAGCAACAATGCTGAAAGTACCAACAGGTTTACCGAGAAGCCAAATACCCACAAGAAGAAAAATGTACCAATCAATGCCACAGGAACAGCAATCAACGGAATAAGCGTAGAACGCATATCTTGCAAGAAGACATATACCACCAAGAACACAAGTGCCAAAGTGATGAACAAAGTCATGATAACCTCTTCGATAGAAGCGAAAAGGAACTCGGTGATATCTTGTTCTACGGTGTACTCCATACCTGGAGGGAAACTCTTGCTTGCTTCCTCAAGAGCAGCCTTCACATCCGTTGCGATCTGAGTAGCATTAGAGCCTGCAATCTGGTTGACCATACCCATTACGGCAGGATTCCCATTATTGATCAAACTTACACTGTACATCAATGAACCAAGTTCGATATCGGCAACATCCTTCAGTCGTAGTGTCTGACCAGTGGTATTGCTGGAGATCAAGATATTCTCGAATTCGCGCGCACTCTTCAGACGACCTTTATAGCGAAGCGCATATTCAAACGACATATCACTATTCTCACCTAACGAACCTGGAGCAGCTTCAATATTCTGCTCAGCAAGAACCGTTGAAATATCAGATGGAACCAAACCATACTGTTTCATCTTATCAGGCTTCAGCCATATACGCATAGAATAATTGGCTGTAGATGGGCTCTGCACATCACCGACGCCGGTAATACGCTTCAACTGTGGAATAATATTAATATTATTATAGTTGGTCAAGAACTGTCCATCATAACGGCCATCCTCTGAAGTCAGAGAGTACATGATTACATTAGAACTCTGGCGCTTAGTAACCGTTACACCAACACGTGTTACTTCGGCTGGCAACAATGCCTGGGCCTGTTGAACACGGTTCTGCACATTAACCGCAGCCATATTTGGATCAGATCCCTGTTTGAAGTAAACGGTAATCATCGCAGTACCCGAGTTGGTAGCTGTTGATGACATATACGTCATATTTTCAACACCATTGATACTCTCCTCAAGAGGGGTAACAACAGAATTCAATACCGTCTGAGCATCAGCACCCGTATACGTTGTCGATACAACAATCGTAGGAGGAGCAATATTAGGATATTGCTCGATAGGCAATGACACCAATCCAATCGTACCCAGCAAAACGAAGAAGATAGATACTACCGTCGAAAGTACCGGGCGTTTGATAAAGTTTGTAAAAGTCATATTTCTACTTTTATTATCTTTTTAACTTTCCTGATCAAGGATTATTTTCCTTTCATAGCACCAATAAAGCCACTTGCGGTACCTTGTTTCTCAGCAAGTTTGGCAGCATTATCAAGATTCTTCTGATATTGTGCTTCTGTGATTGGCTTTATCAACATGCCATCCGTAAGTTTGGCAAGTCCTTTGGTTACGATACGATCTCCAACCGAGAGGCCGGAAGTAACGACATAAGTCTTACCATCATTGTCTGGGTTTACCTTAATCTCTGTATATTTTACCTTATTGTCGGAACCGACTTTATATACGAAATACTTATCTTGTACAGAAGATGTAGCCTCTTGTGGAATAACGATTGCATTCTTTGCCTGACGCGGGATAATAATCTGACCTGCGCCACCACTCTTCAAAAGTTTTTCAGGATTAGCAAAATGTGCAATAAGTGAATAAGCACCCGTAGAAGCGTCAATGACACCACTCATCTTAACCACTTTACCAGGATGAGCATAAATTGTACCATCTGCCAACTGCAATTTCACAGCTGGAAAATCCTTTATCGCAGCATTTACACTACCTGCTGTTTTTGAGAGACTCAATATCTCACTTTCTGCCATTGAGAAGAATACCTCTATAGTACTGATATTAGAAACTGTTGTCAATGGTTCTACAGAAGAGGCACTTACGAGAGCTCCAACCTTGAAAGGAAGACTACCTACAACACCTGCTGCCGGACTTTTAACCTGACACCAACTTAGTGTTTCCTGTGCTGAAGCCAAAG
>CACYKX010000136.1:0-8499 GCA_902775075.1 uncultured Prevotellaceae bacterium
TTTTAGGGTCATTTTCATGTAATTCGTAACAAAACCGTGCTAGTCTTTACTGCAAATATTTCTAATAAACTACTGGTTATCAATATGATACGTTTTATGGTGTATCAAATCGGGAACATCATTTCGTATCAATATGGGAACCTTTTTAATAATTTATTCAGAATTTACAGTAACAAAATCGTGAAACTTTTAAAGTATCATTTCTAGTCCGTTTTATAACTGCTTATATATTAATTAGTTATAAAATCTTGTGTATCAAATTGGGAACATTTTGGGTGCATTTTTTTTATTGAATAAAATGGCCTTTATATTTGGAATATTAATATAAATATGTTAACTTTGAACACAAATTTGGAAAATGATGATAAAAGAACAGGAACCCATTTTAGGAGAGGAATTCGCAGCACAGTCAGCAAAGAAGTCTACAACTCGGAAACGGCCAGCAAAAGCAAAAACTCCGAAGAAATTAACGAAGAAGCAAAAAGAGTTGATAGCAAATGCTTTGCCTGTGGATGAGCAGACCTTTATGATTACACCTCTTGCGTTTACATATATGAGTCAAGATTATTCTGCTATGCAAAATAAAGTGGTCACATATATGTTGGAGAAGTTGCAAGATGTGTTGCACGATCTGATATCTAATAAAGTGACGGATATTACCAAACTGGCAAATCTTCAGGCAGGAGATATTAATAACGATCATGGTCTGTCGCTGAACCTATATTTTAAGGATTTTGCTGTGAATAAGAATCATTATCCAGAGTTGAGAAATGCGCTCACTGCTTTAGCTACAATTCCAGTACAAATTCCTTACAAAAGTGATGGCGGGAAAAAGTATAAGCGTGTGACCAATTTATGTGACGTATATATACCAGAAGATAGTTATAATCCATATGTCAATATTCATATGGACGAAGATATAGCCAAGGCTTTCGTTAATGTAGAACTTGGTTATCATCTATTAGGAAAAGATACAATATATAATACGAGAAATAAATATACCCAACGTATATTTCTATTGATTTCGGCTTGGATGGATAAAGGAAGTGTAACGTTTAACACAGAATATTTCCGCCAAATTTTGAATATAGATAAGAAGTATAAAGCTTTTCGTCATGTTGTACAGCGTGTCTTACAACCTGCACATGATGAGTTGAAAGAATTAGCCCAATTAGGGTATTGCTCATGTTATTTTGAATTTGAGAAGATATATCCTGGTATGAAGCATACTGGAGAGCCTGATTCTATCAAGTTTATTATATATAAGAGCCCGAAGTTGATAGATTCAGAGGCTAAGTATGAGAAGGGTGGACAACAAGATTATTTTGCCGATCTATTAGTGAAGCATTTTGGAATGCCACAGAATCGTGCAGATGAACTTAAAAAGTACCTGAATAGAGATAATTACCAGCAGACGATGACCAAGTTAATGGGTTTAGAGAAATACGTGAAGAACCCGGAGAATGGCATAAAAGATGTGCCAAGTTATGTATTCCGCAGTTTTGTGAATTTCTTCCAAACAGAGGATAAGAAAAATATAGTAGGATAAAAATGTATTTATAAATAAATGTAGAGACCCGTTATCATCTAAGATAACGGGTCTTTAAGTTTATATTGAATATCTTATTGAATTTTGAAAGTGATGTATTATTGCATTATAATTTTTCTTTCATAACTCATCGAATTCTCATCATTTATACTTCTCGATATATTTTTGTGCACGATCATCTCCCAAATCTTTAGCTTTCTCTAAGTTTTCTAATCCAGTAGTTTTCTTTTTCAATTCAATCTGTGATAAACCTAATAAAAGCCATCCATCAGGATAATTAGGTGCCACCTTTGTGCAACGTTCAGCGACTTTTTCAGCCTCTTCATTTCGTTTAACGCGTAAATCTAGACTAGCCCATTCCGCTAGATATGTAGGTTCTGTAGAATCTAAAACACTTGCGTGAGCGATATCTATCAAAGCCTGCTGCCACATCTTAGCATTAGCTTCTGCCTTATATCGAGTATAAAAGAAAACAGGATTAATAGTTGCTGTAAGCGAATCGTATGTATTATAATCACGTATAGCCTTACGATATTCATCATGAGCATCATACCACATACCTCGAGCATAATAATATGGACTAGCATTACCTAGTCGTGAACCGATTATTACCGCACTATCGAGCAATTCAATTACCTCATTATCAGGAGCTTTCAAATTCATCTTACATTGAGCCATTTCATACCAGATCTCACCATTGTTCATTTTAGATTTCGTGAGATCTTGGAAGATCGTCAAGGCCTTATGATAATCACCTTTAGAGAAAATGATTTGTGCTTGTTGATGTTTATATGCAGCCTCTGGTTTTATTTTGAAAGCCTCGTTAGCCTCGTTCAAGGCTTTGTCGAAAGTCCAATTCGAGTAAGTAGAATCATTACTATATACCAGTTTTTGATACATTTGCGCAGCATAGTTACTGTGTGCTTCATCTTTTGCCGTAGCCCGTGAGATACCATCACGTAAAGCCTGATCAGCTTCAGCGAATTTATTCTGTCCACAATACAGTTCAGCAAGACTCTTGTATCCTTCTGCTGATTTTGGGAATTTATTGATAAATTCGTTAGCATAATCGAAGTTATCCTGTAAACTTCTTCTTCCGCGAGCCAATAGCATTGTCGTAACAGCTTCATTTTCTTTGTCAGGCAATCCGATTCTGATACCAGTTTGCTGAAGTTTCTGTATGCTTAGGGCATCAAGTTGAAGAGATTCGATATAATTAGCATCAGTCGCAGATATACTCGTATTTCCAAGACTTTTAACAAGTCCGAGAACCTGTCCATTTGCGTTTACGATAGGACTAGCGTAGAGATTATCTGAAGCATTGAAATCAAAAATGTAATAATTATATTTAGTATTGAATTTCTCAACCTTATTAACGGTAAGTTTTTGATAATTAGGGCTTGTTACAGAATAAGGAACAATCCAAGCCTGTGATCCTTCGGTAGATTCTTTAGAGGATAGGGGAGAAGACTTGATACCATTCATCTTTACCTTGAATTTGACCACATCATAGTTCTCGTCAGCCCCCATGATATAATCCACCTTGTGTGATCGCCCAGTGGCATCAACGATTACGGCACTATCAGCCCCAACGAAAGGTTGAAAAGCACTAATAGCCGTACCATCTTCATTTATAAAGACACCCTGACAAGTACCTTTTATGTTTCCCTCTTTATTGAAGGTGGTAAGAGTAAATACCGATTTAGCAACTTTTTGTACGGCAGCAGATTGTGCCATGGCCCCAGAGGTTCCAAGGAACAGCAAAACGATCAACGATTTGATTTTTCGCATTTTATAAAAACTATTTTTCATGTTTAAATTTTCAATAAGGCTTTTGCATTACTGATGGCAGCTTCTGTGATATTACTTCCCGACAGCATCTGTGCAATTTCCTTTATTCTTTCTTCATTTGTAAGCATTTTCATATGGCTAACAGTACCTTCAGGAGTTTCCTCCTTCGAAACCTTATAATGTGTTGTTCCGAGCGCAGCAATTTGTGGAAGATGAGTAATGCTGATAACCTGTCGATCATTGTTACCCATTTCCTGCATGATTTGAGCCATCATTTCAGCGATTTTTCCACTTACACCCGTGTCAATTTCATCAAAGATAATTGTAGGCAATTTTACCGCCCCACTTATCATAGCCTTCAGCGACAACATTACTCGAGCTATTTCCCCACCACTGGCCACCTGACTTACAGGTTGCATTGGTGTGCTCGTGTTGGCAGAGAACAGAAAGTTTATCTTGTCGATGCCATCGCATGATAAAGGTTTTTCTGTAATTTCTACTTCGAATCTTACGTGTGGGATACCTAATGGTATGAGACGTTTTTTCATCTCCTTCTCGATTTTCGAGGCTGCCTTTTTTCTTATCTCTGTAAGTTGGTTAGCCATTATTCTAGCTTCCTCTTCTAGTTTTCGAGTCTTCTCATCCATTTCCGCGATAGCATCATCACTATTTTCGATATGATCAAGTTCATCTTTCAGATGATCGCGGATTTCGATAAGTTCTTCCACCGTTTCCACATGATACTTCTGTTCAAGCGAATAAATAGTATCCAGTCGCTCGTTATTTCTTTGTTGTCTGATAGGATCAAATTCAAAGTTTTCGGTTTCACTAGAAATCTCGTCAGCTATATCTTTGATATCAATATAGTTAGAGTCGATACGCTGAGCAAGATCCTGAACTTTAGGAAACACATTTTCGATACTTCTCAGACTCTGTACAGCTTGTCTTAGTGAAGCGACGATTCCCGTATCCTCACCATTCAACAAATTATCAGATTTATATAGAGCCGACTTGATATCCTCAGCATGATTTAGCGTTTCCGTTTCCTTCTCCAGTTCCTCCTGTTCGCCAGTTACCAAGTTTACAGAATCCAGTTCATTATATTGGAATTTGATAAATTCCTGATTCTCACGATCTTTCTTGATTTTTTCGTATAACTCCTCGTTAGCGATTTTTTGTTTCTTATAATCCAAGAAGAGTCTATTATACTCATCTACGATTTTCTGATCAGAAGCGATGATATCTACGACATTCAGTTGGAAGTCCTCCTTTCTGAGTAGCAGATTTTGATGTTGAGAATGAATATCGACCAACGTTTCGCCTAATTGTCTCATTACGCTCAATGACACTGGCGTATCGTTGATGAACGCTCTACTTTTCCCAGCCGAAGTAAGTTCCCTACGAACTATCGTATCGCCAAGATCCAAATCAATATCATTATCTTCGAAGAAATTTTCCATGCCATATCTCGTCAAGTCGAAGTGCGCCTCAATAACACATTTCGACTTACCTTGTTTTATAGCCTTGATATCAGCACGATTACCCAAGAGTAACCCTATGGCTCCCAGGATAATACTTTTTCCGGCACCAGTTTCACCAGTGATGACAGAGAAACCCGGATGAAACTCAATATCGAGTTTTTCAATCAGGGTAAAGTTTTCTATTATGAGTCGTTTAATCATTACCTTTTATTTGTTCCCATGCATTATTTTGATTGGGGTTGATGGAGAACAGAATATCATAAATATCCTCCTTCTCCTTCTGAGTCCCTTTTCCTTTATATATAGCGGCCAGTTCGTCTCTTTTATAATCTAGCCAGATTTGTGGCAAGAGACATAGAGGCTTATCTTGATGTACTTTTTTGAGTAGGGTAGATATTGCTTTTGTTATCTCACTTCGTCCGCGTTCAGCATTATCAGCCATCACGTCCAACCCCTTACGATAATAATCATATTGCAATTGACGGAAAGGCTGCATGCCCCCATCCATATAATCATTGATGAAAGCAAACCGATTGCGGCTATTATCAAAAGCCTTCCAACCAGGATAGTTCATACTTTGAGCATTATACGTGATATTCAAGCATTTCTCCAACACGTCAGAGCCACCCATTGGCGAGAAAGAATCCAAATCCAGTCCGATGATAAGATACGCATAATAAGCCACCAACGCCGTAAGCTGGTTATCAACTTTCTCCTCATTAAAATTCAGTTGGTCGAACTGTTGGAATTCAAAATCGAAATTATTATCAGTATTATGATATAAGGTGCTCGTATAAGCCGAATTATATACAGGTCGGATAGCCTGTATCATAGCCTTACAAGAGAAAGAATTATTAGACCGGTCATATTTTGTTACGGTAATATTGAAATTACAAACGATTCGTTCCTGCTTTTGAAATTGCAGATTGGTCCATTGCCTATCATTGATAAACCCCTCAAGGGTAGACTGAAGGTTATCAAAGACCGCATTATCCGTGCTTTGTATTTGCGTATGGTTTATTGTAACCTTGGCATTCAACTCTTGAGCCCAGGTATGAATATAAAATGCAGACAGTATGCAAATCACAAACCATTTTTTCATCTTTCTTACACCTTATATATAATATATAGCCATCAAGAACTATATGTTTGTTGGCAGATACATACCAGCGATCATAATATATTTACGAGTTCGTTGACGATATCCCGAGCCACTTCCGTTTTGGGTTTCTTGTCGAAGTTTTTCTTTCCCTGAGCCGAGATGATACAAATCTTATTCTCGTCACTTCCGAAAGTAGTACCCTTATTTCTCGTTGAATTCAAAACGATAAAATCAGCGTTTTTCTTTTTCAGTTTCTTTTCAGCATTAGCCTCCTCATTATTTGTTTCCAGAGCAAAGGCAACGATTCGTTGATTATCCCTCTTCATTCCGCCGAGAGCCGCAGCGATATCATGCGTCGGTTGCAAACGGATGACGAGATCATCCTTCTCACGTTTTATTTTCTCCTTAGCGACAGTCTCCGGTTTAAAGTCAGCCACAGCCGCACACAAGATAGCGACATCAGAAATAGAGAAAGCATCGATAGCTGCGTGATACATCTCCTCACAACTCTCGACATCGATACGCTTTATCCCTTCAGAACATGTGCGATTCACAGGACCGCTAATCAAGGTAACCTCAGCCCCCCGGCGAAAACATTCCTCAGCCAAGGCAAACCCCATCTTACCAGAAGAATAATTACCTATAAATCTTACAGGGTCGATTTTTTCATAAGTAGGGCCAGCCGTTAACATCACCTTCTTACCCTTTAGATCTAAAGGAAGTTTCTGCGAATAGCAATCATTTTCCTGATCATCGAAAAAGCGGTCGAGTACATCGACGATAACCTCAGGTTCCTCCATACGGCCTTTTCCCTCCAGTCCACTTGCCAGGAAGCCACTTTCAGCCTCGATGATATGATTGCCAAACTTCTGTAAAGTTCTGATATTCTGTAGGGTAGAGGGGTGCTTATACATGTCGAGATCCATAGCCGGAGCTATAAATACAGGAGCCTTCATGCTCAAGTAAGTTGTGATAAGCATATTGTCAGCAATACCGTTTGCCATCTTACCCAAACTACTTGCCGTACAAGGAGCTATCAGCATAGCATCAGCCCAAAGTCCCAAGTCGACATGACTATTCCAAGTGCCATCCCGCTGCGAGAAGAATTCGCTCACCACAGGCTTATGCGTAAGAGCAGAAAGCGTGATAGGCGTAATAAACTCCTTACCGGCAGGCGTTATCACCACCTGAACTTCAGCACCTTTCTTAATAAGACCACGGATAATAAGGCAAGCTTTATAAGCTGCGATACTACCCGTGATACCCAATACTATTTTTTTTCCTTGTAACATTATCTGTTGAATTCTCTCAGTCTGATTCTAGTGAGAACCTGTTTCGTATTAAACGTAAAGTCGCTAGACAACACCCAAGTGAAATAACCCGGATCACGACGTAGCACCTCACTAACATCCCATCCTTTGTATTTTCCGAAGTTGAACACCTCATGCTGGCGAGGTTTTCCATCCTTGTCGAGCAACACCTCACCTTGGCCATTCTTCATATCTTCGTAAACGATTCTTCCTGCAAAATCCACATTATTATTTTGCTTACAGAATTCAGCCAACTCATCCATGTCATTATTCAGCACGCGGTCTTCCTCCTCCTGTACGCCAGGAGCATACTTGTCGAGTTCACCTTTCAGCACAGCATAAGTAGCTTCCGCATCCTGATCGGCACGGTGCGCCTCAAAGTCATCCTCCATCTTATGGCCCGTATAGAATTTATAAGCCGCAGCCAGATTACGACGTTCCATCTTATGGAAGATTGTCTGTGCATCGATCAAGCGACATTTAGAGAAGTCGAAATCCACCTGTGCGCGGAGGAATTCCTCACAAAGCATAGGAATATCGAAACGGTTAGAGTTGAATCCTGCGAAGTCGCAGCCCTTGAACTCCTCAGCCAATTTCGGCGCGAGCTGCTTAAAGGTAGGTTCATTCTTCACCTTCTCATTGTCAATACCCGTAAGTTCTACCACCACCTGTGGTATTTCCTTTTCAGGATTAACCAATAAGTTGCCGCGTTTCTCTGTGCCATCAGGCATAGCCTTAATATATGATATCTGAATAATTCTATCATTCACGAGGTCGAGACCCGTAGTCTCGAGATCGAAAATGACCAATGGTTTTGTTAAATGAAGTTCCACTTTATCTATTATCTTTTTATATTCCCAGTTATTTATATTAGTCGTTCAAAAGCATAGGCATGATCAGCATCAGCACATCCTCGTTCTCAGGTTGAGTACAAGGGATGATGATACCTGCACGACTAGGGTCAGCAAGTTGAAGTTCAACCTCATCGCTATTCAAGTTGCTCAATATTTCCTGCAGACTGCTACCCTTGAAGCCGATGCTCATTGCATTACCCGTATATTCGCAGCTCAACTGCTCCTTAGCAGAAGTAGCGAAGTCGACATCCTCAGAAGTAAGTTCCAGTTTGCTCTTCTCTAGGCGGAATCTGATCAACTGACTACTCTCGCTAGCGAAAGGCAAAACGTGGCGTAGTGCGCCCAACAAGCTACGACGATCGATGGTAACCTTGTTAGGATTATCCTGTGGGATAACAGAATTATAGTTAGG
>CACYKX010000136.1:8506-13740 GCA_902775075.1 uncultured Prevotellaceae bacterium
TCAGCGAAAGAGATTTCAGCAGAACGATCGTTGAATTTGATCGTTACATCATCCGCCTCCTTGCCCAAAACATTTTTCAGGAGTGTAGCAGGCTTCTTAGGTAAGATGAAAGCCGCAGGAACATCACTCTTCACGGTAAAGTTCTTGTTGCGTACCAATTTATGGCCATCACTAGCCACGATAGCGAGCGCATCAGGAGTAAGGTCGAAATAGATACCATTCATTACCGGGCGCAACTCATCATTAGCTGTTGCAAAGAGAGATCTAGTGATATTATCTACGAGTACTGCAGAACTCAAAGTGATAACCGAAGCGCCATCTTCGATAGGCTGGCTATGAGGATATTCATCAGCATTCTGAACGGTAAAATTATACAAACCATTCTGATAAACGATCTTGATGGCCAAACTTTCAGGGTCTACCTCAAAGTTGAGAGGCTGCTCAGGTAATTCTTTCACGGCATCGAGAATAGTACGGTTAGGTATTGCGAATTCACCCTCACCATTCACCTCGTCGAGCGCAATAGTGCTCTGCATGATGTTTTCGCTGTCGCTGGCTGTAACGATAAGTTCATTACCTTTAACTTGAAACAAGAAACAGTCGAGGATAGGCATACTATTCTTGCTGTTGATTACTCGTGATAGAGTGTTGAGCCTGTTGCTCAAAGCAGTACTTGATAATGTAAATCTCATGCGTATATACTTTATATTATTATTTTCTATTAAATCAACTACAAAAATACGAAAAATTGGTTATACAGCAAAAAAAACTCTCAATAAAATTTTTGTTTTTACAACTATTTTATTAATTTCGCAAACTAATAGAAAATCTTTAAATTAATAATAATGGAAATTCAAGGAAAAATCATAGCCGTTTTACCACTTCAGAGTGGCGTTTCTCAGCGTACGGGCAACAAGTGGGCAAGTCAGGATTATGTCATCGAGACCCATGACCAGTATCCTCGCAAATGTTGTTTCCGTGTTTTCGGAGAAGACAAGATCAATAATTTCAATATTCAGAGTGGCGAAGAGCTTTCTGTATCTTTCGATATCGATTGCCACGAATATAATGGCCGTTGGTTCAACGACATTCGCGCTTGGGCCGTTAATCGTGTAGACCCTGCTGCCGCTATGGCCGCTCCTGGAGCTCAGCCAATGGCTGCCGGTGTTGCTCCTGCTCCTGCTGCCGGAGCCGCTGCTCCATTCCCACCAGCACCAGAATCAAGTGCAGATGGTTCTTCAGACGATCTTCCTTTCTAAGGGATAAGCATCTAGAGGATATAAAGAATTTTCTTAAAATAAGAGAGAGGGATGTGAATATTTTTCACACCCCTCTCTTTTTATATACGAGTTACATTGCGATTATTTGATTAGATCTACCGAACGTTTCAAGAAATCATCGAGAGCCTTTCCCTTCAACATACCGTTTTGCAGCAAAGCCAAGTCGATAAGTTGATGAACGATCTTGTTGCCTTTAGCATATTCTCCGAGAATCTCATTCTTCTTGTTGCGCTGCTCATCGATAGCCTTTTGAGTGTTGGCCACGTCATCCTTCTCCTGCTGAGTAATCTCCTCAGGTTTCTTCTTGTTTTGAGCCTGATGGAGAGCAGCCAAACGAGCCTCTTGGCCTTTCAGTTCTGCAGCGATAGGTTTCAGAGCCTCTGCATTCTTAGCTTCCTCATCGTCGAGAACTTTCTTGATCAAAGGATGATCACTGTTCAATACGAGATTGTAGCTGTCAGGCATCTGACTATAGAAACTCATACCCGGTTGGAACTGGCTCATCTGCTTCATTCTTCGCATATACTCGCTCTGAGTGATGATGACAGGCTGATTCTCTTCGCCGAGCGCTTCCACCTCAACATAGAATTCCTTTTTGTCGAGTTTTGGCAATTGAGAGCGGAAAACTTGTGACAAATTGTCACTCTTATCCTTCTCCAAAGTCTCCTTCTTAGCATCCTCCTTTACGATCAGACGGTCAACGATATCAGCGTCTACACGAGCAAAGCTACACTTCTCCAACTTCTGTTCGAGCATACTAACGATAGGTGTGTCAAGTTGTCCGTCCATCATCAGCACGCTATAGCCCTTATCCTGAGCAGCCTTGATATACGTATACTGTTCATCCTTATCGGTAGCATAGAGATATACGAGTTTACCCTCCTTGTCGGTCTGATTATCCTTGATCAATGTCTTATATTCCTCCATGGTAAAATACTTACCATCCACATCCTTGAAGAGTGCGAAATCTTTAGCGCGATCGTAGAAATCCTCCTGAGAGAGCATACCATAGTTGATGAAGAGCTTCAAGTTATCCCACTTCTGCTCATAATCCTTACGGTCATCCTTGAAAGTCTGAGCCAATCTGTCAGCCACCTTCTTTGTAATATAAGTAGAAATCTTCTTCACGTTAGCGTCACTCTGCAGATAACTACGGCTTACGTTCAGAGGAATGTCCGGAGAATCGATGACACCATGAAGCAAGGTTAAGAAGTCTGGCACGATACCTTCCACTTGGTCTGTTACGAATACCTGGTTGCAATATAGTTGGATTTTGTTACGCTGCAACTCGATATTGTTTTGGATGCGAGGGAAATACAGAATACCGGTCAAGTTGAATGGATAATCCACATTCAGATGAATCCAGAACAAAGGCTCATCCTGCATAGGGTAGAGGGCACGATAGAAGTTCTTGTAGTCCTCATCCTTCAGCGTAGAAGGAGTCTTAGTCCAAAGAGGTTCCACATTATTAATAATATTATCCTCTTCGGTGTCCACCTGTTTGCCGTCCTTCCATTCAGTTTTCTTGCCGAATACCACAGGCACAGCCATAAACTTGCAATACTTGTTGAGCAATTCCGTGATCTTGTATTTCTCCAAGAACTCCTTGCAATCGTCAGAGATATGCAGCACGATATCGGTACCTCTGTCTGCCTTTTCCACCTCTTCGAGTTCGAATTCAGGGCTACCGTCGCAACTCCATTTCACGGCCTTGGCCCCCTCCTTATAACTCTTTGTGATGATGTCGACACGGTCGCTCACCATAAAACTAGAGTAGAAACCCAGTCCGAAGTGACCGATGATAGCATTTGCATTATCTTTATATTTCTCAAGGAAATCGGTTACACCCGAGAACGCAATCTGGTTGATATACTTATCAATCTCCTCCTCGGTCATACCGATACCGCGGTCACTAATGGTCAGCGTCTTAGCCTTCTCGTCGAGCGACACACAAACCTTCAGGTCGCCCATTTCGCCTTTGAAGTCACCTTGAGCAGCCAGTGTCTTCAACTTCTGCGAAGCATCCACGGCATTACTTACCATCTCGCGCAAGAAAATCTCATGATCAGAGTAGAGGAACTTTTTGATGACAGGGAAAATGTTCTCAGTAGTAACCCCAATTTTACCTTTTTGTGACATATCTAATTTCTTTTAAGTTTTTAATTTACACTTATTGATATACAAAAGCCGTGCCAAACTTTACGATATGTATCAAGTATACCCCATAAATGTTTCATCCGTCTGTTTTTCGGTTATTAAATTTTGCACAACCACGAGCGATTCCGTAAATTTGCCAGCGGAACAAGAAATGAAATGCTCACAAAGGATCATGCAAAACCAAAAGTCACGTTACGATATTATTGCCTCGTATTATTCTCTGCATTTTGAAGAGGTGAGAGGTTACGTTGGTTCGCGCTTGCAATATAGCGAGGCCACGGATGATATCGTGCAGACGATTTTCGAGCGCTTGCTCACAATGGACAAGATGATTACGGAGGTCACGTTGCCGTGTTTGGTCTATACCGTAGCGCGCAATCTGCTGTGCGATTATTGGCGTCATCATCACATGGTGGAGGAGTTTGAGCATAAGCTCCGTCAGCGCCAGATGGTGGATGAAGATATGCGCATGCGCAACGAAGTGGAGACCGTGTATTCTGTGCATGAGATCGAGGAATTCCTAGAGCGAGGTATCGCCCGCATGGCCGATAAAGAGCAGCGACTTTATCGTCTTCATATCTATGGGGGGAAGAAGGTGAGCGAGATTTCTTCCGAACTCGGGTTGAGCTATAAGACCGTAGAAAACCGGTTGGGCATAGCCCGCAAGGAGGTGAGAGGTTATTTGAGGCGACTGCTAATCTAATCTATTATCAATATATAATTACATGTGTGGGGCTGTTTCGAAGTGATTTTCGAGACAGCCCCTTTTCTTCTTCTTTTCTGATGTCTGTTCCGAGTGGTTCAGCCCCTCATGCAACTGGTGACGCCGAGGGTGGTGGCGATGGCCGTAAGGATGGAGACCACTAGTTGGATAATCGTTTTCCAAGTTTCCCTTTTCATATTTTTCCTGTAGTTTTAATGTTGTTGTTTTTTTAGAGTATACGCGACAATCTCCGGCGTATATGTCATGTCCCGAAGGAATTGTCGATGGGATAATGCCCGGGTGGTGGGGGTGCCGCCCCGAGGTTATACCTCGGAGCCGCCTCCATTGTCGCCGGAGCCCTGGGATGCGCCGTTGCCTCCGGTGTTGCCACTATCGCCGCCGTTGTTGATCACTGGGGTGACGTTCTTCTCGGGGTTAGGCAACTTCACCACGTTGTCGCCGTCCATGTATTTGTATACCACCTGAGTGACACACGACAGCGCGTTGGCCCTCTTGATGCGTTGCGCCAACTGATACTCCTTGGTACCCTTGGCACCGTTCTGCTCGCTAGGTTTGTTAGCGTTGAGCCATGCCGTAGCCACAGCCTGACGAGCCGCGAATTTTTTCTGCTGTGCCACCTGCTTTTCTGATGCCGGCCCCGTGTAAGGGTTGACGAGTTTGGCAAGGTGAACCTTGTTGCTTGAACTGTTGGTAACGAAGTAGTCGTTGCTTCCGCTGCCGTATTTTCCGCTGATGCCCTTGATGACATCGATTGGTATAATTTTCGCCATAGTTTTCGAGTTTAAGAGTTAACAATTTCATCCGAAGGTCTTTCGAGATTTCTTCGAGACAGCGCGCTTTGTCTTTCGGAGCTCTCTGCAGGCCTTATCAACGTTGACGGCTGCAAAGGTACGAAGAAATTTTGAAAAGTGAATCAAAAAAAACGGATGTTGAACTTCAACATTCTGCAAAATGCTATATATCAGCACTTTACAGAGTTGCTGCCATTTCTATAATTGGGGGATGGCGAGGTAAAAATCGCTTAATCTGCGATTCCAGCGGGTGATTCGAGGAACAAATCAGTCCCATCTCAA
>CACYKX010000137.1 GCA_902775075.1 uncultured Prevotellaceae bacterium
GTAAAATCAAGGTCATCCATTCCCTGTTCGCCTGTCGTCACCACATATTTCAGTTCGGTGACTCTCAGGTTCTTGTTGATGGACGCAACGGCTTTCTGAATCAGTTCCTCACTGTCGTAATGCACCGTATAGACATAGCGGTGGTTAATTTCTTCCCACAGTCGCTTGAACTCATCCTTGCTGGCATTGTCATTCAAATGGTCATTAACGGCTTCTGCCGACTCGTTGGCATCTTCTATCATGTCTGCAAGGGCAGTCGGGTCGAAGATACCCTGTACCAACTTATGCACCTGTTCACTGATGGGAGCCAGTTTCTTGCTCATCGGCGCTAAAGTCTGTTGTCTAAGGTCTTCATGATAAGACTGCTGGATATTTCCCTTGTCATCTACATAGTCATTCTCAAAGAGATAATTGACAATGGCAGTTGCCTCCATTGTGGATACGGTATGTACTTCTTCGCCAACCATGAACTTGCGACCCTCGAAATAAGCGACTGTCGCTTGTGTAGGACGTTCACGCAAGGCTTCACGGGTTTCTTTCTGGAGTGCATCGACAAACGTACTGTAGCTCTCGTTGGCGATGACCGTCAAGGCATTGATGTCATGCACGGCTTCGCCCAGACGTTCTGCATCCATGCGAACGCCTTGCTGGTCAACGCAGATACGCAGTCCGCGTCCTACTTCCTGACGCTTGGCTGTAGCACTACTGGCATGGCGCAGGGTACATATCTGGAACACGTTCGGATTGTCCCATCCTTCTCGCAGAGCTGAATGTGAGAAGATGAATCGTGTCGGTTCATCAAAACTCAGTAGCCGTTCCTTGTTTTTCAGAATCAAGTCGTATGCCGATATGTCCGATGAGAAGTCTTCACCTCGCTTTACAACACTGTCAATGGCATGACCTTTCTTGTCGATGGAGAAATAGCCATTGTGTACCTGGTCTGCCGTGAAGCGTTTCAGGTAACGCTGGTAGTCATCCTCAAAGAGTGAAAGGTTCTCATTCAAAAAGCGAGTGTATTCCTCTTCAAACACTTTCCAGAGGAAGCCTTTCACCACCTCGCCTTGTTCGTCGTAACCCTTATAGTTAGCCACCTCGTCAATGAAGAAGAGTGAAAGCGTCTTGATGCCTTGTTTGAACAGTGCTGCTTCTTTCTCGAAGTGTGAGCGGATGGTCTCTCTTATCTGTATGCGCTGTATCTGCTGTTCCGAAACATCACCCATAACTTCGCCTTTGCGCAACACATCACCGTTCATGAAATAGACAGTGTTCGTCAACGGATTGATGTCTGTGATAACGAAATCCTTGTAAGCAGGAAGCCCGGAAGTATCATAGAGCGAATCGTTCTGCCCGAACTTGCATATTTGCCTACGGGTGCTTGTAGCTCCCTTGACTTCAATCTCTAACTTAACCTCTGGTGCTTTGTTCTTTGATAGCACAATACTGTCGAAATAGATATAACTCTGGTTGCCTAACAGGTTTTGCAAGGTGATACCTTTCACTTGTATCTTCTTCACCAACCGTTGACGGTAGGCATCGAAGGCATCTAACGCATAGACGCAGTTGTGCGAGGTCTTATGTGTGGCTGAATAGTTCAGCACAAACAGCGGCTTGAAGTTCTTCAGCGCACGTTGTGTGGCTGCGCCCTCCATTTTCTGTGGCTCGTCCATGATGATGATAGGACGGTTGGCTGCAATCACATCAATGGGACGGCGGCTCTGAAAGTCATCGCGCTTAGAGTAGATAATACGGCTTTCCTTATTGGCTGCTCCTTCCTTAAACGAGGTATTGAATGCCTGTACGTTGATAATCATCACATTGATGCTGGCATCACTGCTGAAAGAGTCTATCTGTGTCAGGTTCCCGCTGTTATAGATGAAGTAACGTGCCTTCTTGCCATACTGCTCCATGAAATGGTCTTCCAGCATCGTGAAACTCTTATACACTCCCTCACGGATGGCGATGCTTGGTACAACTATGATGAATTTGCTCCATCCATAGCGTTTGTTCAACTCGAACATGGTCTTGATATAGACATAGGTCTTACCCGTACCTGTTTCCATCTCGATGTCGAGCGAACAAGCACCCAGGCCGTCTGGCAGACTGAGCTTTGTTGACTTCGGTATGTTACCAATGGCTTGTTGCTGCTGGATATTGGCTAGGAGTTGATGACCTTGCAGTTCCACATCATTGTTGCGCCAGCCCACATATTCCTCTTCAAACGTAATCTGTCCCTTACGTTTGCCCAGGTCTCGACGGTACTGTGCGTTGGTTTTCGATGGTTGTCCGGCAAACACGTTCACCGTCTGCTCAACAGCATCCGTCTGGTATTGTTGTATCTTGAATTTGAATTTCATTAGCAGGACAATTAGAGGATTCTACGAACTGTGTCTTTGCTATACTCTTCCCAAATCTGCTCGAAGTTATCGGCAACTTGGTCGTTGGCGAGGCTGCTGTCGCGCATCACGAAGTAGTATGGGTGTTGACGAGCAATCTCTGTGATGGTTGTCTCATTTACTTCTTCATCAAAGCAAGCCATCAGATAACCGTCGCTGACACTCCAGACTGCTTTTCCTGCAATGCTACGCTTTTCTATCTTGGCAGACAGCTCTATGCCAAGTTCTATCATTGTTTGGAAAAGAAGATCTTCACCATCGTTGCCAAGTCGGTCAGGCTTGATATTATCGTCAAAGAGTTTTTGCTCGTTAAACTCTGCTGGAGTGTAATACACGTCCTGCATGTTTGACGTGTCGAGTTTCAGTACACGGAAGCCTGTATCAAGGTCTTGTGTGGTCAACGGACTTTCATCCTTAATCTTCTTGCCAGCACGCCGAATGCGCTCTTTACCGATTTCGCAGATGTTCTTATAGCCAGCTTTGTAAGCCTCACTTTTCTCATCTGTTGCCTCGGGTAATTGAACCATAATGAACATTCGCTTGCCGCCATCTTCTGCGTTGAGTTGCATGACGGCATGTGCGGTGGTGGCAGAGCCAGAGAAAAAGTCAAGGATTAAATCTTCATTTTTGGTCGAGACCATTAGCATTTGCTTAATGTACGAAACAGGTTTTGGGAAATCAAAATACTTGTTATCATCAAACAATTGCTTTACTTCTCTTGTTGCAGTTTGGTTATGTCCTACTTCTTCGCTCAGCCAAATCGTAGAAGCGGTTCTACCATCCTGAACATCTGAAAGAAACCTTTTTTTTCGGGGAAAAGAATTCCCGTCCTCCCCAAACCATATCTGATTATCCTCAACTAATTTTTTTAGGTTAGGCTCTGAATATACCCAATGCTTTCCTTGTGGTACATCAAAAGTCTTTCCTGTTTTGGGGCTTGTAATAATGAAATGACCATTGGAACGCTCTCCACTTGCAACAAGGTCACCAGACTGCCAGGGGCCTCTTGGGTCATTGTCTGGGTTCTTGTAACGTTCATTCATTTCTGCCGTTCTGGGCAACAACTCTACTTTATATCTTTCCTTATTACGTGCATATATCAATGCATATTCATGATTTTCTGAAAAGTACCTTGCATCATTTTTGATACTATGTATTTTTTGCCATACAATCTGCGTCACAAAATTACTTTCGCCAAAAACCTCGTCACAAAGGATTCTCAAATTCCTTTGTTCGCAATCATCTATACTTATAAATATCACTCCATCATCACTAAGCAAATCCTTAGCAACTTTCAAGCGTGGATAAATCATATTAACCCAGTCTGTATGGAAGCGACCATTACTTTCTGAATTGGTAACAAGGCGGTTTCCCTCTTCATCCTCTTGTCCGCTGTTATGCATATACTCGCCAGCTGACTGAGAGAAGTCATCGTTGTACACGAAGTCATTACCCGTGTTGTAAGGTGGGTCGATATATATCATCTTGACCTTACCCAGATAGTTCTCACGAAGGAGTTTCAGCACTTGAAGATTGTCACCCTCAATGTACAGATTCTGAGTATTGTCGAAGTCCACACTCTCTTCACGACAAGGGCGCAGCGTGTCCGTTGTAGGAGCATTAGCCAAACGGATAGCATTGCGTTTGTCAGGCCAAGTGAATTGATAGCGTTCCTCTGCACCCTCCACAATGTCCTTCGACAATTCTTGACGCAACTGGTCGAAGTCGATAGCAACTTCCGGCTTTCCCTCATCGTTCAGCCGTTCTGTCAAGCAGTTGGGAAACAAATCCCCTATACGCTTGATATTCTCATCCACGATGTTCGTGGTCTGCATGTTCAATTTATCCATATTATTTGTTTTCTAATTTTTCTGCTATATTATTCAAACTATCTTTGATTTCATTAAGAGTATATGTGTCCATGTCGGAGACGACCCCTGCTATTGACTCAATGGGGCTTGGAATTTGGAATGTTCCTAAGATATTGAAATCTCTAATGGTGAAATTATCTTTGATGAGATATTTGTTATTGTATTTACCATTGATAGTTATAGCTTTTTCATCGTATTCTTTGAGCCAAGTGTTTATCTCATCTTTAGTCTTTTTTTCTTTCCAAGGAAGTTTAATGTTATATTCCATTATTGATGGGCTAATATAGAAATATCTTTTAGCACCTCCTTTTAAGACAAAAGTGTTATCTTTTAAATCAAGAAAAACCTTCTTAACAAATTCATAAAGATTATTTTCAATTGGTAAGCCACTTACAGATACATTGATGTCATATGCGGTTTCTTTACCAACGTTTTCAATACATAGATAATAACCATGCATATGTTTGATAATAGAACAATCAATACGTGCTCTATTATCTTCAATTCTTTGTTTCTTTTCTTTACGTAATAGATAGAAACTAACTCCCAATGATATGAAAGCGATAGCAGCAATAGCAATATTGGATATTGCACTAACGGCTTCCCAATTAACACAACATAGAACTATGCTCATTTCAGAACCTCCTTTAACTTTATTATCTGCTGATGCAGTTCGTACTTCTTGCGAGTCTGCTTTTCTGTACGGCACTGTTTTTCTAATGATTCAATCTGTCGAAGCAGCTTTTCTCGTTGCTCACGTTGAATAATCTGCTCCTCAATGGTTTCTTCCGCCTGAGAATCCAAGCCCCCGATGGTAGCTACGATGTTATTCCAGACATCATCAAACGTCAAACCATGTAATGTGATGGTTACTTCATCTGTCGGCATCCATGCGGACTGTTGTAGTCGAGTATGGAAGATGCAGAACTGCGTCAGGTCTTCATATTGAAGGGCAAAGACCATCTTTTGTTGAATCAGCTTTTGAAGCATAAGGATATTCTTGTTGTCATAGTCCTTTCGCTTCAATGCTACTTGCAACACATAGAATCCTTCTATTTCTTTTCCCTTCGTTAAAGCTGGAACTGTTGCCGTTGATACCCTTGCCACCAATGTCATGCGGCTAATGTCCGTATCGAAACGGTCACGCTCAGCCGCTTTGAGATTGAACTTCTCAAAGACTGCCTTTTTATATAGCGGCTTGTTAATGGCACATTGTGGTGGAAGGTTATACATCGTCGATGATAACTTTTTCTATTTTAACGAGACAAAATTACGTCTTCACGACGGAAAATAACTTCATGACCTAATGCTATTACGTGAACAAAACCAGGCTCAACACTAAGAACAGGAAGTATTGCCCCCAATAGACCATCAGTTTCTCTTTCACGGATTATTTTGACCTTATCACGTGGATTTATTGGTAATTTTACGTTCTTTTTGTCTTCAGAAGTTAATGTTAATTCTTTCATAATGAGTTTATTTTATTACGAGGAAACAAATCAATTCAAAGTCATCAAGCCCAGTGATGCGCTCTTCAAAGAGTTCACCCACATAGCCATCAAGGAAGCTGTCTATATCAGATTCTTCTTTCTTAGTGACAATAGATTCTATCGCCTTGCCAAGCAGTTCTGAGTATTTGCCCATTCGCAGACCGTCGCGTGTCTCTTTGTTGAAGGCACTGCACAACTTGACATTAGGCTTGGTCATTGGCTTGCAAAGAAGACGCATCTTGTCGAGCAAGTCTTTCGGGTGCAGATGGTCAACAAGCACTTCTCCGTCATCCTTGACATAGACCATATAGAATGGGTGTAACTGGTTCTTGTGGTCGATGTTCACGCCAGCAGTTCTGTTCTTCAAAACAAAGACCGTACCGGCTGGAGCTTGGTCTGTTGCTGGTACAACAGCATGAAGTCCGAAGGGCGTATGCTCTACATCATGGTTGCTGTTAATGTATTCCAGCAAGTCAAGACGGAACTCGTTCAAACCTAAGTCCATGATGCTGACACCAGTATTCATTTCCTCCAAATCGACTACATCTTCTTTCAGTCGTTCCAACTGCTGCTTGCGGTACTCCAAATCGTCCTTCTCTTCTGGAGAGAGAAGGTTGTCATCACCTGTTGCCGTCATCACCGTCACTTTCATGCGCGACTCCACACGTCCTTTCAAGTTGATGTACTCGTCGAGCGTCATGTCCGGCCAGTAGTTCACCAACTGTATCTGTGCATTCTTCGATCCGATACGGTCTATACGTCCGAATCGCTGAATGATGCGCACGGGATTCCAGTGAATGTCATAGTTCAGCAGATAGTCGCAATCCTGCAAGTTCTGACCTTCACTGATACAGTCGGTGGCTATCAGCACATCTATTTCTTCCTTCAAATGCGGATAGACGGCTTCACGCTCCTTGGATATGGGCGAGAAGAGCGTCAGCACTTTGTTGAAGTCAAGTTTCTCCTTTAATTTGAGCGTGCTTCGTGCTTCCACATCACCCGTCACCAAAGCCACATTTAAGCCATACTGCTTCTTAATTGGGTCTGCCAAGCAATCATACAGGTATTGTGCCGTGTCAGAGAAAGCTGTAAAGACAAGGACTTTCTTGTTACTGCCGTTGATGGGATGGGCAAACTTATCCTGCAAGTCTATAATAAGCTGTTGCAGTTTGCTGTCATGCTCAGGCGTGATGCTCTGTAGCATCAGCAGCAACAAGCGAATGATTTCAAGGTCATCCTTGATTTCCTTCTGCCAAGATATATAGTCCATATCCTCCAAGAGGATGCGGTTTTTCTTCTTTCCTATGGTGAAGTCCTGCTCGTCCTCGTCGCCATCAACGCTTTCATAGTCATCTACAGACACACGTCTTTCGCCATTCTGGAAACGGGCTATAGCATCAAGTGTCTCCTGCATATAGTCACGGATGCGGGTCAAGGTCAGACGGAATGAGTTGACCGATGACTCCAGACGTTTCAACAGCTGTATGTTCATCAATCGTTGAATGCCCTGTTCGCGCTCCTCAATGCTCAGACGGTGGCCAGTAGTGCTTTCCTCTTCCTTATACTTCCAGAGTTGGCTGGGCAGGATAAAGGCGGAGGGCGCATAGATGGCAAGATGCAGCATCTGCAACTGTTCGAATATCTCATTGTAGTTGATGGCAGTATCGAGGTCGGTCAGATGCGGACTACGTGAGATTGGCTTCAGACGTTCAGGGAACGTACCGATGTCGGCTGTATCATAATACTGCTGAATGTGCTTGCGGCTTCGAGCAATGGTGACAGCATCAAGCAATTTGAAGAAGTCGAAATCAAGCATCCGCAACAGACGCTCTGTTGTCCGTTCTTCTGGAGGCAGGTCTGCCCAAATGTTATAAGAGCCTTGTGCCTGACGGAAGATGTCATCAATGCCCCGATTGGTAGGCAACAACTTGTCAAAGGCTTCACTTTCTCCTTCGTATGCCAACTGCAACTGGTTCTTTAGGTCATTGAAACGGTTATTGACAGGCGTTGCAGATAGCATCAGGACTTTTGTCTTTACGCCAGAACGGATGACCTTGTTCATCAGGCGCAAATAGCGGTTCTCACGTGGATTCTCGCCATTTTCATCTGTACTCACCTTGCCACCATTACGGAAGTTGTGGCTCTCGTCGATAACCACAAGGTCATAGTTACCCCAATTCACGCGCTCCAGATCAAGGTCATTGCTTCGTCCATAGTCACGCGAGAGGTCTGTGTGGTAGAGAATGTCGTAATTCAAACGGTCTTTTGCCAACGGATTGTTGACGTAGTTCTGCCGATAGGTGTTCCAGTTCTCAAATAGTTTCTTGGGGCAGAGCACTAAGACAGTTCGGTTACGGCTCTCAAAATACTTGATGACCGACAAGGCAGTGAAAGTCTTTCCTAAACCCACGCTATCGGCAAGGATGCAGCCATTGTACTTCTCCAGTTTGTTGATGACCGCCAGGGCTGCATCACGTTGGAAGTTGTAGAGTTTATCCCAGATGGCTGAGTTTTTGAAGCCAGTTGCCTCTTTGGGCAGTTCATCTTCGCTGATGTCCTCTAAAAACTCATTGAAGATATTGTAGAGTGCCACAAAATAAAGAAACTCAGGGGCGTTCTCCTTGTAGGCATTGCTGATGCTGTCAATGACCTCTTCCGTAACCACCTGTAGGCGGCTACTGTCATTCCATATCTGGTTGAAAAGGTCGATATATGCTTTTG
>CACYKX010000138.1 GCA_902775075.1 uncultured Prevotellaceae bacterium
ATTCCGTGACACCAACGTCTATCGCTGTTGGGACGACCTGGAGATGACCATTATGATGATGGGCCCAGGAACGTTCACCTTACAGGATTGGGATGAGATTGTTGGAGAATTAAGGAAATATTGGACGTGGGAATAATTTTGTCGCCATCACGAATCAAGACTCCTTTCTTTTGCAAGTCAGCAAGGTCACGTTCAACAGTTCGCTTAACTACCGACAAAACTACCGACATTTGTTGTGTCGATATATAGGAATCTTTCAGGATAATTTCGCGGATTTTCTTCTGTCTTTCAGTGAGTTGCACTACCGACATTACTACTGACATCACTTGTGACATTATTCATCATCTGCATGAACTTGGTTCGCTGTATTGGTACTTATCGTTCCAACTGCTTTTGAACTCAACGTTCTGACACTCCTTTGGTTTTATTTTGCTCATATTTTCAATTTCGCTTGCAAAAGCGATACTTTTCTACCAATATAGTATGCAAAAACTGAAAATGTTACAGTTTTTGAAGAGAATTTTCTTCTTCCATCTTACATCATCCCTCTTACATCTCCCGCCTTCAGCCATCAGCCCTCAGACTTCTTCCATCAGCCATCAGCCATACTCCAGCCATAGTCTAGCCTTACTCCAGCCATAGTCTAGCCATACCCTAGCCATACCCTAGTCTGCTTCTAGCCTGCTTCGTGAGTGCTCCACGGAGCAGCCTAGGAGCAGCCTAGGAGCAGCCTAGGAGCAGAGTGATTGCTGCCTAAGAGCTGGCTAGGAGCTGATTTAGGTTGTCAGTTTTCTATCTCACGACTAGAATCCTTCCGACGCTCACCCGTCCCCTTCTGTACTGCCGTTACCCAGCCATTGAGAAGCGGAACACCTCGGTTTCTTGCAGTTCGGGACGTTCTGTCACCATTCTTACGTAGTCACGAATCAGGTGACGCCAGTCGTTACCACCCATGCTGAAATACTTCTCTTGGAACTCACGCTGACACTCAACTACTATATTCATAATGGTGGTACCCTCATACAGTTCCATCATGTTGTGTACCAGACGGCGCACGTCATCGTCCTTCTCCACATCATCAAGCATAGAGCCAGCAGGAATCAGTTTAATCTCCTCTGACTTTTTTCTTTGAGAAGTGCCTATTTCGCTATTGCGATAATTCAGATACATAGCCTTAGCCATTTCACCCATCACACGCTTATAGAACTGTTCATCTTCAAACAACTTTGAGAATGCATCCATCTGCTCCATATAGCACGACTGGGCTATCTTGTCAAACTCCTTGGGGAAGATGCTGGTCTCAAACATCTGGGCATCATTGTTCTTTGCCTGCTTTTTCAGCGTCTTGCTCGATTTCAGCATCTTATCGTAGATGGTTTCTACTATCACCCTATCGGCCTCGGTAAACTTACCAGCATACATGATATTGATTTTATCAATGATGTTGGCCAGCAGGTCGGTCTTTATTTCAGGCTTCTTGCCCTGAGTACCCTTTTCTGGGTTCACAGTTTTTTCCTTAGCCGTGGGATTCAGTTCGATTGAGCCAGAGAACGTCTCAGTCAGTTTATTGTTAATCAGAGCCAGCTTATTGCTCAGGTCAACCTTCTGATGGGCTTTCTTTGGGATGATTCTGTAGAAGTACTCAGCAAAGATATAGGTCCGATACAGCTCTCTGTCGAACGTGCGAACAACCTGGGCCATATAGGCATAGAAACGGATAAAGTTCTTAAGCAGCGACCTGATTTTAAATTGCTCTTCCTCAACAAACGCCTCATAAGCATTCAATGCAGGTTTTAGTGCCGATGCCAACTTACCCATATCATTGTCACCCTGCTTGCGCTTGGCAAACAGCTGATATACCTTTTCCTCATCATCAGTATTCCACAGGTGATATTTCTTCAGCTCAGTATCATACTCGTAAACCACGTTCACATCTACCGCATCGCTCAGCAGCGTTTCTTCATAGAACGGCTGGAACGAAGCCTTGATGCCATCCACAGTATTAATGAAGTCGAGGATATAAGTATCCGTCTTTCCTTTGCAACTACGGTTCAGGCGCGAAAGTGTCTGTACAGCCTTTACGCCACGCAGTTTCTTGTCTACAAACATGGTGTGCAGCAACGGCTCATCGAAACCAGTCTGATACTTATCCGCTACAATCAGCACGTTGTACATATCGCTATTAAAGAACAGCGGCAACTGCTTTTCGGATATCTTCTGATCGTCTGTACTGTTCAGCTTGCTCTCCGTATATTCCTCACCCTGATACTTTACCGTACCCGAGAAGGCTACCAATGCATTCACATCCGTATAGCCCTTCTTCTTGCAATACTCTCTGAGCAGGAACAGGTATCTTACTGCATGTGCTCTCGATGGCGACACAATCATGGCTTTTGCCTGTCCGTCCATTTTCGAGAGCGTTATCTCGCGCAGTTTCTCTACCATCACCTCCACCTTCTGTTGCAATACGAATCCATGCGTATCGTGATAGTGCTTGATGGCAAGTGTTGCCGGAATCTCTTCAAACTCAGGATTATCCTGTACAGCCTTAGCTATCTCGTAGCTGGTTTCTATGGTGGTATAGTATTTCAACACATCCAGAATAAAGCCCTCGTCGATAGCCTGACGCATAGAGTAATGGTGGAAGGCATCGTAGGTACCGTCAGCCTTCATCACACCAAATGTCTGCAAGGTCTTTGGCTTTGGTGTGGCTGTAAAAGCATAGAAGTACAGGTTCTTGTGCTTGCCTTGAGCCAGCAGCGTTTCAGTCATCACATCCATACTGTCCTTCAGTTCCTCTTCGGTCTTTTCTTCCCATGCAGCCATCTCCTTCAGCGCCTCATCTGTATCAGCCAACGCCTCTTTCAGTTTCTCGGCACTCTTTCCACTCTGACTGCTGTGAGCCTCATCTATCACAATGGCAAAGTTCTTTTGCGCATGTCCATCCAGTTCCTTATAAATCAATGGGAATCGATGGATGGTGGTGATAATGATGCGCTTTTTATCGTTGATGGCATCCTTCAGTTTTGTTGAGTTGTCGCTATCAGTAATCGTCTCAATCTGTCCCACTTTATGGTCGAAGCCCAGGATAGTGTCCTGCAACTGATTGTTCAGTATTCTACGGTCTGTCACCACGAATACTGACTGGAACATCTCCTTATCCTCATCATTATGCAGCGACGACAGACGGTAAGTAAGCCATGCAATAGAATTCGACTTTCCGCTACCAGCACTATGCTGCAGCAGATAGCTCTTACCCTCCTTGCTGGCCTTGGTATCTGCCACCAACTTTTCCACCACATCCAACTGATGATAGCGAGGGAAGATAATCTTCTCCGACTTGCTGGTAACCTTCTTGCCATTCACCAGCTTTACCTTGGTTTCCACCTGCAAGCTGATGTATCGCTGCAACAGCGACAGCAGCATATCTCTACGCAGCACCTTCTCCCACAGATACGAAGTAGGATAACCATCAGGATTCTCAGGATTGCCGCCATCACCTATATTTCCTGCACCGTTGCTACCTTGGTTAAATGGCAGGAAGAAAGTTTTTTTGCCCTGCAAGCGCGTGGTCATCACCACCTCTTCCAAATCCACACCAAAGTAAGCCAGTATACGATTGTTGAATTGGAACAGTGGTTCCTTGGGGTCGCGATCGTACATATACTGGTGCTTCGAGTTTTCCACCGTCTGACCCGTAAACTGATTCTTCAGTTCCAGCGCCACCACGGGTATTCCGTTTACCGACAGCACCATATCGACCGAGTTCTTGTTGTCGGTAGAATAGAAGAACTGGCGTGTTTCCGTCAGAATGTTGGCTTGGTATTTCTCCACCAGTTCCTCGTTAAGTCCTGATGCTGGCTCGAAATATACGAACTTCAATCCGATGCCACGATCCTTGATACCATTTCGCAGCACATAGATGAGTCCGCTTTGGGCCACATTATTCTGAAACATCTTGTAGAGTTGATGTTCGGCCTGCTCGCCATAGATATTTTTGTAGCGTTCCCATTGTTTGGGTTGAGTAGCCTCTATAAACTTGATGAGTACAGGCATATCAATGGCGCGTTTTTTGTCGTACGTAGCCATCGTACCCTTTATGTAGCCGCCTTCGTTCAGCAGCCAACTCTCAATGTCTTGTTCTAGGTTCTTCTCTTTCGTTTCCATATGGCATGGGTTAGTTATTGGTTATCATCGTTAAACAGGCCAAGCTGTTTCCAGTTCTTTATCTCTTTATCAAAATCCGACAAATACTCGCGGTCCTGTATCAATCGGAATTTGTCGTATTCTTCATATGCTTTCTCTTTTGCTTCTTCCGCAGTTACAGTCCCTGCGCCCTCAAGTACCTCGTAATCATACAGTTTTAAGAACCTCTCCAACTGCTCTTTCCATTCTGTCATCGTGGTGAGTAGCTGACGATTAGCTCTGTCTTCAGCCAAATCAAGGAATGCACTTGAGATATGATTCAATGCAGTCACTTCCTTGTCCGAAAGATAATTCTTAGCCACAATGGTATCCGACTTCTGAACTCTTCCTTCTGGCGCATTTTTCCACGTCGTTAGTCCCATGTGCGGCTGCTCAGCATCGGCTCTGTAATATATTAATTCTGCTGCCGTCTGGTGCGTTACAGCCCAGTGCATCATGTTCTGCACCATCTTAAAGAACAACTGAGTGGTTTCGCTCTTGGGGTCGTAGTCAGCACTACACTCTGCATAGACATCAGTAATTTTCTGATAGTAGCGACGCTCCGAGGTGCGAATCTCACGGATACGCTCCAGTAAATCGTCAAAGTAGTCAACACCAAAATGCTTGCCCTGCTTCAAGCGTTCATCATCAAGCACAAACCCCTTGATAATAAACTCTCTCAATACCTCTGTAGCCCAGATACGGAACTGGGTAGCTTTGTAGCTGTTTACGCGATAACCTACGGCAATGATGGCGTCAAGACTGTACATCAATTGAGGACGGTTCACTTCGCGATCACCTTCCAGCTGAACTATTGGAATTTTTCGAATAGTTGCCTCTTCTTTCAATTCTCCTGTCTCGAAAATATTACCAAGATGGTAGTTGATTGTGCTCACATCCACATCGTATAAATCGGCCATTCGCTTCTGAGTAAGCCAGAATGTTTTGCCATTAAGCAGTACTTCTACTCGCGTTTCGCCTTGGTTGGTCTTGTATATCAGAATGCGCGAAGTTACCTGATTCTCAACAAGTTCCGAAATCGTTGTCTGTTCTTTAAAATAAATACGAGCGGCTTGCACTTGTGGTTTCTTGCCATCGGCATTTTCTGAAATGATCAGGCAGGCCAGACGCGACAGATGGAAATTATCAACCTCGCGAAAAGTGCCAGAGCCCAATTTAACCATCTCAACCACCTGGTTAAAATGCTCCCCCATATCCATGCCTCTATTCTGAGCCACCTGCAGGGCCTTATTCAATACGCGATTGAACTTTTGCCAAGTGCTGTAACCTAAGACCGTACTCAAGTCTCTGGCACTCCAATATTCTTTTCCATTCTCAGCCCTCTTCTTTATTTGTTCAAAGTCAGGCAGCATGGGCTGTATATTCGTATCGTCTATCATAAGCTAATCTATTTCTAGTGGGAATGAATCCATTATCTGTTTTATTGGAGATCGGAACTCACAACAAAAATTTATCTCTTCATTAGTTAATCCCAACATATTTAATATGCAGCAAGTTAAGAGTATCTTACATTTCTCTGTCAACCAATAAAGGTCATCGCTATCAACTGCAGATTTCTTTTCTTCATCTGGAGAAAGATGAGAATAAAAGTTACGAGAGTCCCTTAATATTATTGGGGTTATATTGCATTTCTGTATACAATCTACATCCTCGAATTGTTTAAGCAAAATCTTGATACCATCCTCATATTTTTGATGGTCTTTACCATTTCTTTTGTTCACAAACCTTTTATGGTAACCATCCAATGCCTGAGCAATAATCAGGAAATCTGGCACGTCAAACCTACTCTTCTTATGAAGTGAATCAATCAGATAACTACTGATTGGCGCAATCCTATCAAAATTCTCGTGCCATTTTATCAGCATAGATGGGAGCTTGTCTTTCAACAGAGCATATTTGACTAAAGAAAAAAAGATTGGGTCAACAGATTTTTCTTTCTTAATTAGCAAAACACATTCTTGTTCTCTATTGACACTAAAGAGTTGAATGCTATCAAAACTCTGCTCACAATATAATGCTATAGACAAGAACTGTTCGAATTCACCTATATGCTTGGTTATCGTTGTAAAAGAAATCGGCTTTGATGCTTCTATTTCTAGAAAAGTATTCTGGTTGAATGAGATTTCGCCTAAATCTTCCAATATTGTGATACGACTTCCCAGCTTCCAATGTAATCCATCTTCAATAGTAGCATCTAATTGAATTTTATTTCCACGAGCAGCATCCAAATGAAACGTGTTATTATCTTTTATAAAATTTATATATTTCTTCGTTTCATTGAATAACCAATTATTTAAATGATCAAAACGAACAACGCACTTTTTCCATAATTCATCATTAACGGTCAATACATGCTCGCCCTTGAGTATTATGCTCACAACGAATTTTGTGCAGGTAAAATCGCCCATTGGTTGTTCAGCCAGAGAAACATTAAACAACGTAAAAACGTTTCCATTGGCATCTTTTCCCCACATTACCTCATTCTGATGATAATACGATGAACGGAAATCGCTAGGAATACGATATAACTCTAATGTCGTGTCACCATCCCCATAATAAGTCAAAGTTCCCGTATATTTCTTTTCGTGCCCCATCATCTGCTCTGGTTTAGGAAAGACCATACGTGTATCGTGGTCTGCCACAGCTGGCACCCACCACTCACCATGATATATTTGAGGATTCCTTTTCATACTATACATCCATTTAAGTTTATATTAACGGGTAAGGCTATTTAATAATTCTTCAAACACTTTTTCTGTTTTGTCCCTTTGGTCTTTATCAGTATATATAAAACTTATACGATTAGAATTATAAAGAAGTTGTAAGTTTATACCCATATCAAGCAAATTATTTTTAATATCGTTCCCCGATTTGGAGTTTAGTGTAATGAAAACGATACACTTATTTATCATCTGAGGGTTAGAAAGATTTGATATTTGCGTAAATAGATTTTTAAAATATACGCCATCAATATATCCTAATGATAGTCCAAAAAAGATAATTGTCTTTGCCTGCAAAGACGCAGTAACGATATCACTGGATTTATAGTTTTCATCCATTGACTTTTGGATAGATCGATACTCTTTTGGTATATTTGGATCGTCATGAAAACCAAATATTATACTCTGGTCCGTAGTACGTCCATGTACTGGGGTATAACCTACTTTAGCATTATTATCTATCTGATGAATCACGTCTAATAATGGAGTGTAATTATACGAGAATAGTCTTATTGGGAAAAAAGAATCAGAAACTCTATTCATTTTTGCTTTAACATACGCTTCTAATAACCTATGTGCATGCGAATCCTTTTCTACCGACTTCTTCGACGCTTCTGAAATAAAATCCATCAATTGGGTCTTGAAGTTCTCATAATCTTCAATATCCCTTTTAATTTTGTATGTTTCTTCTTGAGAATAAGGCTTTTCAGCTCTATGTAGAGCATACTCATGCAGAGTGCGCTCAAAATCATACCAGTTGCTTGGAGTTTGCTTTATTACATATTGTAAAAGATCATCTTCGTCAGTTTTATGAATTTGCCATCCCTTATGCTTTTCATAAAAGGATTTATAGCTAGTGTCCCAGCCTAAATCCAAATCGAAGCCATTTCCTAAGACAATTACTGTTTCTATATTCATACGACCTCCTTTTTTCCAGTTACGTATTCGTAAATCACAGACTTCTTATATTCCTTCAGCTCCTCTATCTTCGCTAGCTTCAAAGCAATCAGCGAATCGATTTCTGAGCACTTGGTGTCGAGGTAAGAGGCGATGGAACACTGCTCCTCAATAGAAGGTACAGGTATTATCATATTATTATAACTACTTTGAGCCATACCAGGCAATGTTGTTTGTGAAATATAATATTTATAATCAAAACAAATCGCTGTGTAGTAATAATACCTTAAATCAAAACCATTTTTGACTTTAACATCAAAAGCTGTGTCAACATTCCAGTACTTTCCTTCGATATAATGCGGTATATGCAAAGTGGCCCCCTTTCGTCCTATAAGAACCGTAGGTCCCTCTTTATATTCCCCACATGTTTTGAAACTTGAAGCTCCACTTCCATAAACAGGTATATTGCCCTCGGTTTTGGGATCACAACCATTAGTAATATCAACAAAAAACTTCGCTTTTGAAAGAATCCAATGCTCTGGTATTTCTCCAATCCAATCAATGCCGCTATTGCGCATGGGGACGTTGGGATTAAGGCCTTTGGTAACGGCTTCGGTAATGACGGATTGCTTATAGGCTTTCAGTTCCTCTATCATCGTTTCTTGCAGAGCTACCATCTCATCTACTTCACCACACACCTTATCCAAATAATCCGCAATCTTTTGCTGCTCAGAAAAAGAAGGTGCAGATATAATAAAGTTCTGAAGCATTGGCAACCTCACAGAAGGAACTGTAGATTGAGCACTGCCCCTATCCATTTCTTTTCCAAACAGGTTGCTTATATAATAGAACAAGAACGAGGAGTTAATTCCTGTAATATTAGCAAGGCGATAAACTCTTTGATGTACTGCGTATTTACCAAATACATGATGAAACACTCTCCCTGCTCCAACTCCATCTCCTGCCATTAAAATACCCTCACCATCAAATGAATAGGTTTCGCTCTTCTCAACCTTTGGCGAACGAACATAGAAGGGATATATACCATCAGGAGTCGAATCTTGTGTGTCCTTATTACCCGTCTGAATAGTACACAAGTATTTGAGTCTTATGGCATTCCACTCCTTCGGAATCAGGCCAATCCAATCTATGCCGCTATCTCGATATTCTCTTGCCATGGGCTAGTCCTCCTCTGCATAGTTGGTAAAACGATCTTTGGCAGCTTCCAGAGATTTCTGAATCTGCTGCATCAGCACATGGCGTGGAGGCAGTTCTGTAAGATACTTCGCCACCTTAATACCTGCCTTGTCGAGTTGCAACAGTTCTATCTGTTCCTCACTGCCCTCTCAGTCCAAGTGGTGGTTCTTCGCCTGGCTCCATTTCGTTGGCTTCCAGCCAACGCAGGTATAGTTCCATCTGGCCCTTGTACTCAGCCTTAAAGCGGCCCTTCTTCAGATCTATGGCAATCAAGCGATGCAGGCGACGATGATAGAACAACAAATCGAGTTTAAAGTCTTCACCATCGATAATCATACGCTTCTGTCGGGCTACAAAGCTAAAGCCATTACCCAGCTCAATGATAAACTGCTCTAAATGAGCCACCAAGCAATCCTCCAAGCTCTTTTCGCTATAAAAGCCTTTAAGGCCTGTAAACTCCAGGAAATAAGGGCTCTTGAAAACCAAGTCGGGCGACATCACATTATCATCGCGAAGAGTGGATAGTTCTTTCTTAATGAACTCGTCAGGCTTTCCACTGATAGCTGTACGCTCAAAGAGCATGCCATCAATTTCCTTACGAAGGCGATCTCTTCCCCATTTTCCTGATGCAGCCATAGTGATATAAAACTCACGTTGAAGGTCATCTTTAATTGGAAGAATCTCAATAAAATGCGACCATGTCAATTGTGTCGCAGCCTGCGACACAATTTGTTCATCTGGAAATTCTTGAGCGAATTGCATCATTCTTCTGATACTTCGTGTCTCAAATCCTTTCTTTCCATATTCTTCTTGTAATTGTGTCGCAACCTGCGACACAATTTGCTTTCCATACTCAGCGCGCTGATTATCAAGCACTTCGCGATTGATGCGCTCGCCTATATGCCAATACATCATGGTGAGTTCGTAATTGGCTGTAGCTGCTACACGGCCACGTGCCTGCTCTATGATCTGACGCAAGTCTTGTATCAGAGATTGTGACACCGATGGTGACACAATTTGATTGTTCTGCTCTATCTCGTTCATTTCTGCTCCTCCCATTCTTTAACGTCCCATGATTTTTGCCATCAACGCAGTTTCCTGCTTCTCCAGTTCCTGCAGGTGGGCAAAGATTTCATCGCTCTTGCGAGGAGCCACATACTTGTAGAACTCGCGAGTGAAAGGTATTTCATAACCAATCTTGCTGGCTTTCATATCTACCTTAGCCTCTGGCGCATAGGGATAGACGTTCTTCTGCATATAGGCCTCAATATCCTCCTTGAAGGGCACATTCTCGGTATCCTTCTTCTTCTCGGGTAGTTTGATGGCTACCTTAGTAAACTTAAAGTCGTCGCAGTCCTTAATCTTGCTTTCAACCACCAATTCGCCATCCTCATACGTACCATTATCGAAGGCCATATAAGCCTTGCTAATCAGGTCGATGCAACGGTCGGTAAACTCGTTACGCTTGTTGCCTAATGACTTGCGTCGCTTTTCGCAGCACTTACTGGCATCAATCAGTTGCACCTTGCCTACGCGCTCTGGCGCCTTGTCCTTAGTAACTACCCAGATATATGTGGCAATACCAGTGTTGTAGAACATATCGTTAGGAATCTGAACAATGGCTTCCAACCAGTCGTTATCCAGCAGATAACCTCGAATATTACTCTCGCCACTGCCAGCATCGCCCTTAAACAATGGGCTGCCATTCTGAATAATAGCCATACGGCCTGTATCCTTCAGCTTGGCAATGCCATTCAACATAAACAACTGCTGACTGTCGCCAATGGCAGGCAAGCCTGGGGCAAAGCGACCCATATCGCCACGCTTGTGCTCCTCTTCAACGGTCTTTTTCTCATTCTTCCACTCGATACCGAAAGGAGGATTTGAGATGATATAGTCGAAGGTATAGCCCTCGAACTTATCGTCGCTCAGGGTGTTGCCATGGCGCATATTCTCTGCATCGCCACCCTTGATGAGTACATTGGCCTTCGCAATGGCAAATGTCTGCTCGTTCAGCTCCTGACCAAACTCTGTGATTTGTGCTTCAGGATCAATCGCCAAGAGCTTCTCTGACAGGCAGTCCAGCATCTGACTGGTTCCCATCGCCATATCATAGACGGTAGCCGTTACGCCTTCCTGTTCCAACTGCTCACGCTGTGGTGCCACCAAGAGTTCGGTCATCATATAGATAATGTCGCGAGCCGTGAAGTGAGCTCCGGCCTGTTCGTCGTAACTCTCAGAGAACTTACGTACCAACTCTTCGAAGATGTATCCCATATCCACAGCACTAATCTCGTCGGCACCCATATAGGCTTTCTTGCTGCAAAACTCTTGGATAACGTTGTAGAGTATGCCGTTGTGGTCGAGTTTGGTGATTTCCTTGTCGAAATCGAACTTCTCGATGATATCCACCACATTCTCTGAAAAGTGGTTCAGATAGCTGCGGAAGTTATCTGCAATGTTATCTGCATCAGAGAGCAAGCCCTCGAACGTAAAGGGTGACACGTTATAGAAATCATAGCCTGAGGCTGTGGTCAGGAAGCCCCTTCTTACTGCCAATCCTCGCTGTTCGCAAAGGGCATTGGCATCGAGCACCTTCTGCTTGGTTGGTGCCAGCGTATCAGAGAAGCGCTTGATCACGCACATAGGCAGAATAACATTACCATACTCATGGGGCTTATAAGTACCCACCAGTTTATCGGCAATAGCCCAAATAAGATTTGCTTTTTCCTGTATATTTACGGTTGTCCGTTTCTGTAATTCTTCTGTAGACATTTTTAGTAATTAATTTGCCCACAAAGATAGTAAAAAAAATGCAATCCGTTTTCATTTTGAAGAAAAAAATGGCATGGTAGGGGAAAATGAAGGGGAAGAAGCCATGGATACAAATCTTCCAGTTTTCCATCCTAAAACCATCAAAAACCATGAAAAAACCGCACTTTTCGATGAAGAAGCATGTGTTTGCAGCAAAAATGATTGAGGATGATAGGGGATTGGCCTGCCATCTCTAATCCTCCTGTTCGTAGTAGTAAGAATAATCGATGCCCTTCATGAAGATTTCGCGATCGTCAATACG
>CACYKX010000139.1 GCA_902775075.1 uncultured Prevotellaceae bacterium
ATCTTGGTCAACATCATCTCTAATGCCTTTAAATATACTAAGGTGGGTGGAAATATCACCATCAAACTTACGCATACAGCTGAAGAATGTAAAATAGCTATCAGCGATGACGGAGAGAAGATTGCTGAGGATAAACTAGAACGTATATTCGACCGCTTCTACCAGACACCGACGACGGCTAACGATCGTCATATTGGTACGGGTATCGGTCTCGACCTGACACGTTCTCTCGTGGAACTTCACTATGGTAATATCGAGGCTCATAATAACGAAGACAAGGGTTGCGAATTTGTCGTTACCATTCCGTTAGGTAATGAGCATCTGAAACCTGAAGAGATGATTTCTGATTCTCTTGATGCTGAAGAGGAGAAACGTATAGAGGCACAGAATGATGTCGAGGAAACGATTGTAGATGATGACATCGAAGATGTTCTAAACACGGAGACAACAGGTAAGGGTAAACGTACTACGGTTGCCATCGTAGAGGACGACGAGGAGATCTCGAAATATCTTGAGAGTGAGTTGGGAAGAGACTATAAGATCACAACTTATCCAAATGGTAAGGATGCGTTGGAAGGTATCCTCCGCAAAGAGAGACCTAACTTGGTGATTAGTGATGTCATGATGCCGGAAATGGACGGAAACACGCTCTGTGCTAATCTCAAGAACAACATCAATACCAATGATATTCCGGTCATCTTGCTGACGGCAAAGAGCCGTGACGAGGACAGACTGGAGGGATTGGAGACCGGTGCTGACGCTTTCATCGTGAAGCCATTCAATATGGATATCCTTCGTCGTACTGTTGTCAACTTGCTGCAGCAGAGACAGACTCTCCGCAACAAATTCAATGGTAATGAGTCGCAAAAGAACAGAATTGATGAAATCAAGATGCAAAGTCCTGACGAGAAACTGTTGGAAAGAATCATGGGTGTTATCAACACTAACATCAGTAATCCTGAGTTAAGTGTCAATATGATTTCTGAGCAGGTGGGTATCAGCCGTGTCCACTTATATCGTAAGATGAAGGAACTTACCAATCAAACTCCTCATGGTTTCATCCGTAACATACGATTGCAACAGGCTGCCAAACTGTTGAAACAGCAAGGACAGAATGTAACGGATGTGATGTATGCTTGTGGATTCAACAATCCGGCTTCTTTCTCAACTACATTCAAGGCTCTCTATGGTGTTTCGCCTCGTGATTATATGAATCAGAAATAAGCAAGGAACTTGAGTTGGCATAATATTTGCATCATCAAGGATATATAATCAAACAAATAATAATATGGCAGCAGGAAAATGGATTGGCGGAGCCTTAGGCTGGATTACAGGAGGTCCTCTCGGAGCTCTTGTAGGGTTTGCAATGGGATATCTTTTCGATAAAGGATTAGATAATTACAGCGAGAACGACACGTATAATAATCATAAATATGATGATTATGAGTCGACACATCGACAATATCGACAAGAGGAGCAGCGTAACTCCTTTATGTTTTCCTTATTGGTTTTAGCGGCTTACATCATTCGTGCCGATGGTAAAGTGATGCATTCTGAGATGGAAGTAGTAAGAAACTTCCTTCGACAGAATTTCGGAGAGTCTGCAAAGGTACAAGGAGAACAGATACTGTTGAAGATCTTTGAACAACAGAAGAATATAGGAGCTCAACAGTTTGAAAGTGTCATCCGTGACAGTTGTCATCAGATTGCGGTCTATATGCCTTTTGAACAGCGCTTACAACTCATCAACTTCTTGACGATTATAGCTAGAGCCGATGGTATTGTAGCAACAGAAGAGGTGAAAGCAATAAAGACTGTGGCTATTCATCTGGGATTGTCTATAGCCGATGTTGAATCTATGCTCAACCTCAAAGATGGAAGCACAAATCTAGACGCAGCATATAAAGTGTTGGGGGTATCACCGAATGCCAGCAACGAGGAGGTTAAGAAAGCTTATCGTAAGTTGGCTTTACAGAATCATCCTGACCGTGTTGCCACACTTGGCGAAGACATAAAAAAAGCGGCAGAGATTAAATTTAAGGAAATCAATGCCGCTAAAGAACTTATATGGAAGGAAAGAGGTCTTTAAGCCTCTTCTCCTTCTTCTGTTTTCTTCTTACGAATAGCACGCTTGCGCTTTGGCTTTTCTTCTTTTACTTCAGATTTAACACCTGCCAATTCTGGGTCAATAAGGATACGACCACAGTATTCACAAACGATAATCTTCTTGTGCATCTTGATATCCAACTGACGCTGAGGCGGAATCTTGTTGAAGCAACCACCACAGGCATCACGCTGTACATACACGATACCAAGACCATTACGAGCACCCTTACGGATACGCTTGAAACTGGTAAGAAGACGCTCTTCGATCTTACTCTCAAGTTCGGTTGCCTTCTCTTTCAATTTAGCTTCCTCTTCCTTGGTCTCGCTGACAATCTCAGAAAGTTCTGTACGCTTCTCGGCAAGAGCTGTCTCATGATCTTCAATAGTCTGCTGAGTGTACTCTAACTCTTTACCCTTTTCTTCAACCTTAATCTGAGCTTCCTTGATCTTCTTCTCACAAAGTTGAATCTCAAGCTCCTGGAATTCGATCTCCTTGCTCAAGGTATCATACTCACGGTTATTCTTTACGTCATCAAGCTGCTTCTTATAACGTACCAAGCTCTGCTCAGCATCAGTGATTTCACCTTTCTTTTGAGAAATTGCTCTTTGGAATTCATCAATTTCTCGCTCAATCTTCTCATAACGAGTCTTTAAGCCTTCGATTTCATCTTCAAGGTCCTTTACCTCAAGAGGAAGCTCACCACGAATAGCACGCTTCTCATCGATAGCTGACAAGGTAGTCTGCAACTGGAAGAGAGTTCTCAACTTCTCTTCTACGGTCAATTCTGAAGGGTCTTTCTTTGCCATATTATTGATATATTTTATATATTGTTTTTTATAAGTAAATTATCGGATTCGTATTGGTCTCTGCTATTTCACATCTCACTTCCGGGCAAGCCTTTTGTATGATGCTCTGGAAGACTTCAGTCACGTATTGTTCACTCTGATAGTGACCTATCACGCAAATCTGTATTTCCTGTTCATGACCGAAATATTCATGATAGCTCATCTCACCGGTGATAAAAGCATCTACTCCTGCAGCAATGGCCTCTTCAAGTAGAAAACTTCCTGCACCACCACAGACTGCAACCTTCTTGATAGGACGGCGCAACAGTTGATTACAACATACGCTCTCGACATCAAAAACATGACGAAGTTTTATCACTAGGTCATCGGCAGCCAACGGTTCTTCGAAGGTTCCAATTACACCTTCTCCACCTTTTACACCATTCACTTCCTGCGTCTTCCCCAAGAAATGCGGATTCTCAAGACCAAGTTTTTCGGCAATCTTGAAATTCACTCCACCCTGGGCCGCATCCAGATTGGTATGCATGCTCACGATAGCGATGTCGTTTTTTACCGCCTTACGAACAGCACGCTGCACGTAGTCTTCATCTGTCACACGTCGTAACTTTCTGAAGATTATCGGATGATGACTCACAATAAGATTACAACCCTTACGGATAGCCTCATCGACAATTTCCTCAGTCACGTCAAGACACAATAAAGCCCCTGAGACTTCCACCCCTGTTAATCCAACCTGCAAGCCGGCATTATCATAGTCTTCCTGCAGAGGCAGAGGCGCGAATTGTTCAAGGGCATCAATTACCTTTTGTATGTTCACGCTTGTATAAGCCTTTATATATTACCGTGCAAAGATACATATTATATTGTAATTATGCAAGGTTTTAACTAATTTTAGTTAGTACATCTTCTTAAATTCGCTCTTTTTTGTTTAACTTTGCACAATTAATAACAATCAATCTCATATTCTATGAACATTACTTTGCAAAGTGACTTTATCCTCCCACCTGAGTGGTATCCGCAAAGCGGCATTCAACTGACATGGCCTCATACCAACACCGATTGGGCTCCTTATCTTGATGATATCACACGTACTTTCATCGAGATGACTCGTATCATCGCTGCGCGTGAAAAAGTTCTCATCGTCACACCTCACGTTAACGAAGTAAGAGATTCCTTGAAACAGGAACTTGGGGAGGACTTGTGCAAGAATCTTGTCTTCTATGAGATTGACAGCAACGACACTTGGGCACGTGACCATGGAGCCATCACATTGATATCTACAGGTAAGGCTAAAGGATTCAACATCCACAACCATCTTCTTGATTTTAAATTCAATGGTTGGGGTGAGAAATTCGCTTACGAGAAAGATAATGCCATCAATCTACAGCTCTATTATGCTGGTGCCTTTGATGCCGCACTAGAAAATCATACGGACTTCACACTAGAAGGTGGAAGCATCGAGAGTGACGGTAAGGGAACTGTCTTTACGACAACTAGTTGTCTGATGGCCCCTCATCGCAATCAACCTCTTCAACAAAATGACATAGAGAATCGTCTTAAGATTATCTTCCATGCTTCTCGCGTTGTGTGGCTGAATCACGGTCAACTGATTGGCGACGATACCGATGGACATATCGATACCATTGTCAGACTGGCTCCTAACGATACTATCCTATATATGGGAGCCGGAAAGGAAGATGACGAACAGCATGATGACTTCGTTGCATTGGAATCGGAATTGCAAGAGTTACGTACCCTTGATGGAAATTCTTATCGCTTGCTCCGTCTACCTATGCCTGACGCAATCTATGACGGGGAAGATCGTTTACCCGCCACTTATGCCAACTTCGTTATTCTCAACGGTGCTGTCATCGTACCTACCTATAATCAACCGGAGAATGATACAGAGGCTTTGAAACAAGTACAGAAAGCCTTCCCTGACTATGAGATTATCGGACTTGACGCACGTACCGTCATCCGACAGCATGGTTCACTACATTGTCTGACCATGCAATACCCTGAAGGTATTCTCACCCAACGTAATCAGATCTATTAATATATAACAATGAAAGAAATCAAAGTAGGTTTTTTACAACAACATAATACAAGTAGTCTACAAGATAATATGGTCAGACTTGCCGAAGGCATTGCCAACTTGGCAGAAAGAGGTGCACAACTGATCGTATTACAAGAACTTCACAATTCACTCTATTTTTGTCAGGTGGAATCTGTGGATAACTTCAAACTTGCAGAACCTATCCCAGGTCCTTCCACTAACTTCTATGGAGAATTGGCCCGCCAATATGGTGTAGTCATCGTCACCTCTCTCTTCGAGAAGCGTGCACCGGGCCTATATCACAATACTGCCGTTGTTATCGAAAAAGACGGTAGCATTGCCGGCAAATACAGAAAGATGCATATCCCTGACGACCCTGCCTATTATGAAAAGTTCTATTTTACACCAGGCGACCTAGGATTCCATCCTATCGACACATCAGTGGGACGGTTAGGTGTACTCGTATGCTGGGATCAATGGTATCCAGAAGCAGCGCGTTTAATGGCTCTACAAGATGCAGAACTGCTCATCTACCCTACTGCTATTGGATATGAGAGTAGCGACACTCCTGAGGAACAGGAACGCCAGCGCGAGGCTTGGACAACCGTCATGCGTGGTCATGCTGTAGCCAACGGCTTGCCTGTCATTGCAGTCAATCGTGTAGGCTACGAACCGGATCCAAGTGGACAGACTGGTGGTATTCAATTCTGGGGAAGCAGTTTTGTGGCTGGACCTCAGGGAGAATTACATTACCGGGCCAGCAATGATGAGGAAGAAAGTGTTATTGTCAACATCGACTTAGACCACAGTGAACAAGTACGCCGTTGGTGGCCATTCCTTCGTGATCGAAGAATCGATAAATATGGCGACATCACAAAAAGATTCATCGATTAAAACATATCCATATCAAAGTAATGAACTTGTGGACGGCCTTACATATAGCGTTCACAAGTTCATTTTATTTCTATAAGAATCTCTAAAAGTATTTCTTAGGAGTAGCATATTTGAAATTAACAGCCACAGCCATTGCATATCTTACAGGATTGCCATCAACCTCAGCTGGTTTCCATTTCTTCATCTTTACCCTCTTCACCGCCTCAAGAGAAGCATTATCCAAAGGTGGAGTGATACCTTTCACCACCCTGAAATTACTACAACTACCATCTTTCTCTATCACAAAGCCGACAACAACACGAGAACCTTTCTCATCTAAACCATTGATCAATTCTTTTGGTATACTTTGGGCTTTCTCGTTTATTAATTTCATTAGGGCAGCCATCCCTCCCGGATAAGAAGGTCGCTTATCTGCAAGCTTATAAACATCTACCGAATCCTTGACCAATTCTGGTTTAGGAGGATTCTCCGCCGCTTTCAACAAATCAAATAGGTTCTGAGCAGGAGCTGTTGCAGAGCACATCATCAAAACACCTACACAAATTACTTGTTTTAAGTTTTTCATCGTTTTGTTACATTTATATTAGATTATTGGCGCAAAGATATACATTTTCAGACAGAAAAGAACTACAAACCTCCTTCATTTTGATATGAATTCAGTTATATTAACACAAAGAGCATGCTTCCGAACAAGAAAGCATGCTCTTTGAAAATAGAAAGGAGCGAATATATTTATTCGTCTTCGAATTCAACGTCCTCCTTGCGTCCGAACTCCGGATCAATATGCACGAACTTAGTAACAAGGAATGTGACCACACAACTCATCATGATGACCACAAAGAACATCCTATAACCTAACAATTCCTGCAATGCTCCACTCACAAATCCAGGTAACATCAAACTGATGGTCATCAAGGCTGTACAGAGAGCATAATGACTGGTTTTATAATCTCCCTGAGAGAAATAAATCAGATAAAGCATATAAGCCGTGAAACCAAATCCGTAACCGAATTGCTCCACAAAGAGACAACTGCTGATCACCAAGATGTTATTCGTCATCATATAACTGAGCAAGATATATACACAGTCTGGTAGTGTGATGGCACAAACCATCGGCCACAGCCACTTCTTCAGTCCATCTTTAGATACGGCCATACCACCTAGGATACCACCCAACAACAGACCTACCACGCCCACAGTACCCGAAGCCAGTCCATATTCCTGTGGCGACAATCCCAGTCCACCGTTATGTGAAGCATCGATAAGGAACAGAGGAGTAATCTTAGTAAGGAATCCTTCAGGCATTCGATAGAACAACATGAAGCAAACTGCCGTGAGCAGATATGGCTTATGAAAGAATGTAACCACTGTATGCCCAAATTCTGTCAAGATATCATGTGTAGTGACCCCTAAACGAGGGCGATCAACCTTCGGCTCTGGCAGAATATAGCGATGCCAAGCCCATAACGCAATAAACAATCCTGTAACACCATAGAAGGTAAGACTCCACGAAAAACGGATATTATTACGGAATATCACTTGCAGATTACCCGCTATCATCACCAGTACACCTTGACCGAAAATCATAGCCAAGCGATAGAATGTACTTCTGATGCCTACAAAAAGAGACTGGTCGTGCTCACTCAATCCTAACATATAGAAGCCATCGGCTGCAATATCATGCGTGGCACTGGAGAATGCCATCAAGAAGAAAAAGAACAAGGTAGACTGCAACCACCACACCGTAGGGATAGTGAAAGCTACCCCGGCAAGGGACGCCCCAATCAACAACTGCATAGCCACCGTCCACCAACGCTTGGTCTTGATAATATCCACAAAAGGACTCCATATCGGTTTAAGCATCCATGGCAAATTCAGCCAGGAAGTATAAAATGTAATTTCCGCATTGCTCAGACCCATCTGCTTATACATCACCAAGGATACCACGGTGACAATGACATTTGGCAGTCCTTCAGCAAAGTAAAGAGTCGGTATCCAACTCCAAGGATTTCTATTTTTCATGATGTTGAATCTTTACAAATGTTTTCGTTCTTTTATTTATAGATTTTCTTGATATCGGCGCCCTGATAATAGTGCAACAGGATCTGGTCGTATTTGTACCCCTGTTCACCCATAACGGCAGCACCTATCTGGCACAATCCTACTCCATGTCCCCAGCCTGCACCGATAATTTCAAACTGCTGTGGCACACCGTTAGCATCCTTCTCTGCCTTGTCTACTACAAAAGCAGAACTGTAAAGATGCGAAGAACTTAGTGTGCGACGAATCTCGAGTTCCTTACCGATAATGAAGCTCTTCTCACTTCCCACGATGCGGAGACGAGAAATTCTACCACTCTTTCCACGTTCCAAAGGTTCCAGATCCAAGATATCTCCCAAACTCATCTTAAGACTATCCTCTATCAACTGACGAATTTCCGCCTGTGTATAGGTTACTTTCCAGCGATAGAAGTCCACAGTTTCCTGATCATAATCATTCAACACCTGCGAAAGGATTTTCTTATCATTCGTGTTACAGAAAGCATCCGGTGACGTACGAATCCATTGTTCTGCATTCGCTTCCACAGTGAGATCAGGCA
>CACYKX010000140.1 GCA_902775075.1 uncultured Prevotellaceae bacterium
TAAGTTCAAGCTGCCATCCGACATGAAAGGCATAGGCCAGAACTATATGTTAGGCCGTTTTGATGCTATTCCTAAAATATAGCATGATGGAAAAGCTAAATTTGGATTTCGTTACGATTCCAGGGAAAGATGCTTATGAATCAGGAAGCACCCCTGTCCGTGATTTATTCTTCATTGCAATCATAGCTGAAGGAAAGGAAGAGTGTATCTATCTGGATTATATTAAGAGCATCGTTAATGAGGCAACCACCGTAAAGCTAAACATAGAAATACTCAATCATTACTACAACAAAGAGAAAACCGCACTGAGCGAATCTCATCCATTGAAACGCCTTGATGCTCTAAAAGAATGGAGTGATGCTATTCAGAAAATATCACTAACAGATGATGAGGAATGGATAATTTGCGATCGTGATAACGGCTCTTTTACAAATGATCAATATGATGAGTTGCTTGCGGATGCTGAGACTTTGGGTATTCATGTCATTGTTTCCAATCCAGCCTTCCAGATATGGTTGTTGTTTCATTTCGTTAAGGATATAACTCCATTGCGGCTTGATGACTATCCAAAGAGCAAGGATAGATTAAAGATAGTGGAGAGCGAGCTGAAAAAATATGTGGATGGATATAAACATGGATCTTTGGAGATTGACGCTTTCTCAGAACATATCAGAGATGCCATGGACAATAGTCAATCTACGACATAAGACCTTAAGGAACTAAAGCGGTCTTCGGGTACCAATTTCAGGAATCTGCTTTGTTCTATCCAAGACAAATGTAGCGATGTTGCCTTGTTTAGATAACATCGTAGGGATGATGGCATGAAGAAAAAAGCAGTCAGTGGAAGTATTGTAAACGTCTTATTTTCCGCCTTGACACCGGCACATAAAAATATTACCTTTGCGGCATCAACTTTAAAACAGAAAAGTTATGCCAAAAGAAAAAGTCAATTATTAGGAAGTCTACAATCTGTATCAGCTGTGCAGTGAGACTAAGAATCTGAAGGAGTTCTGCTCCGAGTATGGTGTCAACTATGACAAGTTTATGAACACAAACTGGAACTTGCATTTAAAGTCCAGAGCTAACTCCCGATCTGATTAAAGTGCGACGGGAGCGACAGTCCAAGACAATACTCAGCAAAGAAACCTATGACAAGCGGCAATTGCTGCCCTGTTATATCATAATATAGGTTAAACTTGGAAAAACATTTTTTTTGCGTAATCCACATAACCGGCTGAAAAACTATTCAGCCATTCCCATCGTAGTTAGGGCGGGTTTATCCCAGCCCTAACATTGGAAAGAAAAAATAGTCTTGCTGAAAATTTTCATTTAAAAACTTTGCCCACATCATTTATTTAATTTAACTTTGCAGAAATACATGTGCCCGGTAAACGTTCTATTTTCCGCCTTGACACGAACCTCAATATCTAGTACCTTTGTGGCATCGAATCTTAAATTTCAAGATCATGCCAAAGAAAGAAGTGAATTATCAGGAGGTGTACGACCTCTACCAACTCTGCAGTGAGACGAAGGAACTGAAGGAGTTCTGCAATGAGATGGGAGTGAACTACGAGAAGTTTATGAACTGGCAGCGCCATCAGCTATGGGACGAGAAGATGGGCAAGACGGTGAGCGTGGAGCAGCCGTCAACGGCACCGGTGAGGATCGTCGGCACGCCGAGCAACCAGCCGACGGTGAAAATGGAGCAGGTGAAACCTGCCAAGCCGGAGCCCATCAAGTGGGTGAAGCTGCAGCTGACCGGTGGTGCCACCATCTTCCTGAGAAATACGAACGTGTTGGACCTGAGCCTGATGCTCAACAAACTCATTGGATGACATGCTGGGACTGAGTGCAAACCTTGACTACTACCTGTTCAACGGCAACGTTGACATGAGGAAAGGGATCTTCCGCCTGTGCGAGTACATCCGCGAGGAGCTGAAGAAGGATCCGAGTGATACGAAGAGCGTCTACATGTTCATGGCCAGGAGCCGTAAGATGATCAAGCTGCTGCATTATGAGCACGGTTTCTATGTCCTGTACGAGAAACGGCCAGTAACGGGAAAATTCAAAAAGCCCGTATTTGACGAGATCTCGCGCTGCTACCAAATTTCGTGGTCGGACATGGCTTATCTCACTGAGAGCCTCGTAATCGACCGTATGGCCCTAACGGACAGGGCTCCTGACCGAACATAATGTTCTGATTATCAATAAAATAAATTGGAAAAAGCTTGCATAATCCGAATATTTTTCGTACCTTTACATCATGCAAGACGAGCGGATGTACGAATTATTACGGTCGATGCTGGCGTTCTACAAGGAGGAGAGCGCCAGCAAGAGCAAGCAAATAGAGAAGTTGCTTGCAGAGCTTGCGTCTGTCCGCGAGAATCACTCTCAGGAGGTCTCTGCCCTCAACGACACCATACGTGAGCTCCAGGAGCAGATAAAGGCCCTTGACAGCAAAATGGCCAGCTTGCAGATGGCGTTAGATACACTTCGCGTGACCGTCACGCATCAGAACGCGATGCTGGAAGGCAAAGACAAGCAGATCCTTAACCTCCAGAATGAGGTCCTCAACCTCCGTGGTCACCGCTTCGGCCGCACAACCGAGCAGCAGGCTCTGCTGAACAACCGCAAGCCCGCAGATGACGCAGAGGCCAGGAAAGAGGCTTATGACGGCACGGCGGACAGCGTGAAGGACAAAGACGGCGACAATGGTGATCAGCCCACGGCAGGCGCAGCATCGGCCACGTCTGGTCCTCAGAAGCGCTCCCGCAGGAAGGAGACCGATAAGCGTGCTCCCAAACAAGGCTGCCATGTGGACGAGACCAAAGTCATCGAGGTGGATGAGTACTACAAGCTTCCTCCCGGCGCATACTTCATGAAAGACAAGGACGGCAACATCGATTACATCTGCTACACGGTCATCGAGCATATCAAGGCCCGGAACGTGCGGTACATCTACAAGGTCGCCCGTGTGCATATGCCCGACGGCAGCTTCGTCTATACGAAGGACATGCCGAACAAGAACCTTGGCTGCATCTTCTCCCCAAGCCTCCTGGCCATGGTACTCTGCTGGAAGTACGCATACCACCTTCCCGTCAACAGAGTGAAGCGCCTGCTCCGCGACCAGGGCATCTCCATCAGCAAGAGCACGCTGAACCGCTATGTGCAGAATGGCATGAAGCTCATCCGCGACTTTATGGAAAAGCCCTTCAAACGGGAAGTACAGTCCACCCACTACATGATGGTAGACGAGACCACGGAGCTCGTCGGCGTCCAGGACGGTGACAAGGTGAGCTACAAGAAGAAATACCTCTGGGCGTTCTTCGCCACGATGAAGCGGATGGTGTTCTACCTCTACGACAAAGGCAGCCGCGCCCGCAGGGTGGCCCTCGACTTCCTGGAGAAGTTCAGCGGATATGTCTCTACCGACGGCTATACTGCCTACAGCATCTTCGACGATGCGAAGAAGTACCCCAATATCGTCCACATCGGATGCTGGGTGCACGCCCGAAGGAAATGGATAGATGCCTTGCCTACCGACCGCCGGGCGATGGACATGATCAACGACATCGCCGAGCTCTTCAAGAATGAGATAAGCTTCAAGCTCCTTAAACTGAAGCCCTTCGAGATAGAAGACCGACGGGAACGACGCTCGAAGCCCATCCTGAAAAGAATCCACGACAGGGCTGTGCTGATGAAATCAAACCTGATGCTCATGGCAAATGACAAGATGCGGAACGCCGTTGACTACCTGCTCAACCAGTGGAAATCACTGGAGAACTTCATCAAGTCAGGATTGGTCGAAATCTCCAACAACCTCTGCGAGCAACGGATGAAGCCCATCAAGCTCAACCTGAAAAACTGCCAGAACGTCGGAAGTGAAGATGCAGCCGAGAATGCCGCCTTCATGTTCTCCGTCACAGAGAGCTGCCGGCTCAACAACATCAATCCGGTGAACTATCTGGAGATGATCTTCACCAAGATCCGCGACGGAGAGACCGCCACCCAAGCACTTTTGCCTTGCTACTACAAGGAGAAATGTTAAATCAGAAAAAGTTTATTGCCTCCCTCATCACTGCAACCGCCTTATACAAGGCGGTTAAAGTGGGTGTGGGCGGGAAATAGAACGTTTACATGTGCCCGAAGCATACGCATCCGGGCATACAAGGTAAGGAACAAGCAACCGGTTAAAGAGAAAGACTTGGCCAATGGTTAACATTCAATATAGAACCGCACGGAAGGGAGCAGCTGTAGCTGTGACCTTCGAAGAAATAAAATGATGTCGACTGTAGACGCTGCAAAGCTCTAAGGTCTTTATCATAAACCAATGGAAGACTTTACTTTCCATCCAGGTATATTCATTATCAGAACTGAGGCGCTGCTCGGTTTTGAATCTAGAGAGAATGCACTGAACCGATGATACAAGAAGCCGATAACAACTCTACCTGGGGATATATCTACCGTCATCCGTTGAAAGTAGCCCGATTCCCTGCTGAGATGGACTCTGTCTTGGCAGAAGCCCGTGTCAGTCCGGATGCCGTCTTCGTTCCGCATTACTTCATCCATAAGACCATCAGGGCGGTCAAGAAGCACACGACCGTGCGCGAAGTGGAGGAGATCACACCGATAGGCTTCATCTTCCTTCATGGCACCACCGCTCAGCTACGCCAGTTCCTGACAGACTATTTCCCACAGGATCATCTGATCAATAATCCCCTCACTGGCGTTCCTGCGGAGATTCCCAACAGTCAGATGAATCCCTTCATGCAACTCATCAACAAGCAGCCCGAGCGCATCAAACCGCTCGACAATCCCATCAGCTATTTCAAGCAGCACCCACATATCCGCATCACCTCCGGCCTCCTTGAAGGCTTGGAAGGATACGTCGTCAGAGTCAGTGGTAGCCGCAGCCTCGTCATCGACATCGCCGGCCGCTCTTTCGCCATCAAGGATATACTCAGAGAAGCATGGGAGACTGTCGAATAATCTCCCCCTCGTAGGGGCGGAGGTTTATCCCCGCCCTAACCCTCTTGTCTAAAATATTCCTCACACAAACTCACAGAGCACTCTACCCGTAAGAAATCTCACACAGATTTCACCCTAAGAACGATAATAAAATAACTTTTTTCAAAAACAGATACGTGTAACTACTTGTAAAATAGTGGGGACGCTGTATTGGTGATATACAATAATCGGGCAATTTGTTTCATGTAACTGATAAAAATAAATATTATGGATAAATATGAATTGACAACTTTATGGCAAAATACATTGGGCTTGAAAAATCAAACTAATGGTTATCAAGAACAAGTAGATTTTTTGCGACAAGCATATTATTCATTAAGGCAAAAGGCACAGCTTTTTGCTTCAGAAATAAATCGAAGCTTACCCTCATTTACAATACATGATATATCACATGCTGATGCTTTGTGGGGGATTGCCTCAATGATACTTTCCTCTAATGAAAATCTAAATCCAGCGGAAGGGTTTGTTTTGGGTGCTGCTTTCTTGGTTCATGACTTGGGAATGGGAATCGTTGCTTATCAAGAGGGCATCGAAGAGTTGAAGAAAACAGCATTGTGGCAGGATACCTATAAAGCATTGGAACGCAAGACTCTAGGATCTTTAGAGAAAAAAGATTTAGAGCAATGGGCTTTAGAGTCAACCCTAAGAGATTTGCATGCGCAAAAAGCAGAGTCGTTACCACTGGCTTCTTGGAAAAATAATATGGGCAACCAGATGTTTTTATTGGAGGATTCCGATTTGAGAAACTCTTATGGAGACATCATTGGAAAAATAGCGGCAAGTCATGGAACTACGATTGATAGAATGATGCACCTATTAGGTACGGATTTGATAGGTGCTCCAGGATTTTTACCTTCACATTGGACGATAGACCCGATAAAATTAGGTTGTTTGATGCGTGCTGTTGATGCAATTGATGTAGATGACAGCAGAGCACCAAGTCTCCTCTTTACTTTAAGAAAACCAAGTGGAATTTCAAAAGAACATTGGACATTCCAAAATAAGTTGAATCAGCCTACAGTAAAAGGAAGCAGAATACTATTTACTTCAAAATCTCCTTTTGGTATAGAGGAAAGTGACAGTTGGTGGCTTTGCTTTGATACATTGCGCATGATAGATAGCGAACTGAAAAGTGTTGATTCTTTCTTGTCTGACTTAGGAAGAACCACATTTGGTGTCAATGGTGTTGCTTACATAGATACCCCATCTCGCCTTACTGAGTCTGTAAAGGTCGTTGGTTGGAAGCCAGTAGATACCACGATTAATGTTTCAAATGTTCCCAAGCTAGTGGCTACGTTGGGAGGCAAGGAGTTATATGGTAAAAATTATAAAGTTCCGTTGAGAGAATTAATACAAAATGCCTCAGATGCAATACGGGCAAGAAGAATATTGGATGATGATGATTCTTTTGATGGAAAAATCCGAGTTAAGTTTGGAGAAGATGCTAATGGCACGTATATCGAAATTTCGGATAATGGAGTAGGCATGTCTTCTTTGGTTATGACTCAATCTTTGTTGGATTTTGGTCAATCTTTTTGGGGAACAAATCTTATGCATAAAGAGTTTCCTCTGTTGGAAGCAAAAGGTTATAGTTCAACAGGAAAGTATGGAATAGGCTTCTTCTCTGTATTTATGCTTGGATCTAAAGTGCAGGTTATATCACGTAAATACTTGTTGGGTAGGGAGCAGACACATGTGTTGGATTTTATGCATGGACTCGACTCCAGGCCAATCCTACGTTGTGCAAATCCTGATGAATATATAAAGGATGGTGGCACTATAGTTCGAGTTTGGATAGGAAAAGATATAAAGAAAAGTCTTCTTTATGATAGTTTTTTGGAAAAGCAGATTCCACTTTCTGAAATATTGGAACGATTGTGTCCAAGCCTTGATTGTAATCTTTATGTTGAGTCTGAAACAACGCCAGTCATATCACGCAATGATTGGATAACTATGGACTCTAAGGAGTTACTGTTAAGAATACATGGAAAGTCTAGATGTGCGGTAGCCAATGATCAACAATCAAAATTGTTAGAGTTATTGGCGAAAAATATGAGGACAGTTACGGATTCAAAAGGCCAAATTGTAGCAAGAGCTTCTTTATATTTAGATAAGGGTTACCATTTTCATGGGCATTTGGATTTATGTGAAGGTATGATTACGATAGGAGGTCTAAATGCTGGTGTTATTCGTGGTATCGTTGGAATCGTTAAGGGATATAGTATTAATGCATCTCGAAATTATGGTATGCCGATAGTTTCTTATGCGGAAATATCCAAATGGGCAACAGAACAGTCTCAGTTGTTGGCTGATTCGTGGTTGGATGGTAATATACAAATGCATTGTGCAACAATAGTCCATCAGTTAGGGGGATGTACCGGTGACTTGAAATGTTTTGAATACCGAGGTGGCTATATCTCTTGTAATGAATTGGTTTCTTATATCAAAAATGAGAACATAGATGAATGTATCTTATTATCAGATGCAGCTGTATCTGTAGAGTTTAGGCGTAGAAACGACAATCGTGTGTTTATAGCAAATCCAAATGTGTTTTGGGGAGAAGCTGGTATTGTTTCAATATTATGTAATGTATTGGATTTTGAATATTCCTTGAGATGGCCAAATAGGGAAAGAGCATTAGAGGTATCGATGTCAAATTTGTTTATTGCAAAATTAGCGGAAGCATGGGATACTGATGTTGATACTGTAAAAGCATATGCAAAAATCTCTACAGACGATGTGAAATATAATGCGGTTATTGGTACCTTTGGTGATCAAGATGCTAATTATGATTTTGCTGATATTTTTAAAAGACCAAATTAAGTTAAACAGAGTATAGCATTATGTCCTCTCAATCAGATAAAAACAAGCGAATAGTGAAGAATACTTACTTCTCTACTTCCGTATGCTGTTCTTGATGTTTGATTGTAGTTTATAAGGCAATATTTTTAGTAGGAATGTTGAACTGACTGAGAATATTATGACGGAACATCTATATAACGAATTGCTGAAAGCCTACACAAAGGAAGCTTTTGCAAATATGATAAAGGCAGATATACGACAAAGGTTCCCTGAACCTTACGCCAGTATGTATTGCCAGCAGTTTGATAATTTCAAGAATGTTGCAGATTTCTTTGAATTTTCAGCAAAGTTAATAAGGAGATAACGTTTATGAAGTAAACGTCTTATTTTCCACCTTGACACCGGCACATAAAAATATTACCTTTGCGGCATCAACTTTAAAACAGAAAAGTTATGCTGAAAGAAAAAGTCAATTATCAGGAAGTCTACGATCTGTATCAGCTGTGCAGTGAGACTAAGGATCTGAAGGAGTTCTGCTCCGAGTATGGTGTCAACTA
>CACYKX010000141.1 GCA_902775075.1 uncultured Prevotellaceae bacterium
ATATAGGAAGTGAGAATGCTGCTGAAAATACAGCCTTCGTCTTTTCGCTTACGGAGAGTTGCAGGCTCAACGGCATCAATCCAGAGACATACCTTGAGAAGCTCTTCAAGTGCATAGTCAGCAAAGAAACCTATGACAAGCGGCAATTGCTGCCCTGTTATATCAAAATATAGATTAAACTTGGAAAATCATTTTTTTGCGTAATCCACATAACCGGCTGAAAAACAGCCGGGAAATGTGGTGTAACGGAAAATAAGACGTTTACAATTGCAATCATGGATTATAGACGAGTAATCATCATTACTGGCGGTGCCGGCTTTATAGGCAGTCATGTTGTACGACTGTTTGTCAACAAGTATCCTGGCTATAAGATCATCAACCTCGATAAACTGACGTATGCGGGCAACCTTGCCAACTTGAAGGATATTGAGGACAAGCCAAACTATCACTTTGTCAAGATGGATATCTGCGACTTCGAGGGGGTAACGAAGCTCATCGAAAGTGAACATGTAGACGGCATCATCCATCTTGCTGCCGAGAGTCACGTAGACCGTAGCATCAAGGATCCGTTCACCTTTGCATATACCAATGTCATCGGTACACTGACGATGCTGCAGGCTGCCAAGAACTATTGGTCAGCCCAGTCGAAGCCTTGGACCGTGAAACATGGCAACGAAGAAGTACCCTGCCGGTTCTATCACATTTCAACCGATGAGGTTTATGGAGCCCTCGAGATTACCAATCCGGATGGTATCGAGCCATCGTTCAGCACAAAGGCCTCAAGCGAAAAGCATCATGAGGCTTATGGCACAGAGTTTTTTACAGAAGATCGAAAGTATCAGCCACACAGCCCATACAGTGCGAGCAAGGCTAGTAGCGATCATTTCGTCCGTGCCTTCCACGACACTTATGGCATGCCGACCATCGTAACAAACTGTTCCAACAACTATGGACCTTACCAGTTCCCGGAGAAACTCATCCCGCTCTTCATCAACAATATCCGTCACCGCAAACCGCTGCCGGTATATGGCAAGGGTGAGAATGTGCGTGACTGGCTGTATGTAGAGGATCATGCACGTGCCATCGACCTCATCTTCCACAAAGGCAAGGTAGCCGATACCTATAATATTGGAGGTTTCAACGAGTGGAAGAATATCGATATTATCAAGGTTCTCATCAAGACCGTAGACCGCCTGCTCGACCGTCCGGAAGGAGCCGATGACGACCTCATCACCCATGTGGCAGATCGCCCAGGTCACGATATGCGTTACGCTATCGACAGCCGTAAACTGCAACTTGAACTTGGCTGGGAGCCAAGTCTTCAGTTTGAGGAGGGTATCGAGAAAACGGTTAGATGGTATCTCGATAACCAAGCATGGATGGATAATGTCACCTCTGGCGATTACCAGAAGTACTACGAAACAATGTATAAGAATAGGTAAACGAGATAGATTAAATTAGAAATAACGAATCAATGGAAGAACCAAAAATTATCAAATTAGATAAGCATGTGGATGCGCGAGGCAACCTTTCTGTTGTCGAGGAGTGCAAGGATATCCCATTTGAAATAAAACGTTCTTATTGGATATATGATGTACCAGGTGGAGAGAGCCGTGGCGGTCATGCCTACAAGACCAATAATGAATTCTATATCGCCCTTTCCGGATCTTTTGATGTTATATTGGACAATGGTTCGGAAAGGAGACATTATCAGCTCAACCGCTCTTATTTCGGACTCTATGTTCCGAAAGGTTGGTGGCGTGAAATGAACAACTTTTCTACCAACTCTTTGGCCTTGGTATTGTCATCTACCAAATATGACGAGCAGGACTATATCCGTGATTATGATGAGTTTCTAAAATTGAGAAAATATGAAGGAAAGTAGAGTATATGATTGTACAATCGTAAGCCTAAGCCGCCATCATCGTGAACAGGGCAATCTTTCTGTTGTAGAGAATGGGGTTGATGTTCCGTTTGATGTGAAACGATGCTATTATCTCTATGATGTGCCGGGTGGCGAGAGCCGTGGAGCTCATGCTCACCGACAACTTTATCAGCTTATTATAGCAGCCAGCGGCAGCTTTACTGTTACACTGGACGATGGAAGAGTAAAGCGTACCTTCATGCTAAACCGCCCATATCAGGGACTTCTTGTGGTACCTGGAATCTGGCGTACTTTGGATGATTTCTCCAGTGGTTCAGTTTGTTTGGTTCTGGCTTCAGAGAAATATGACCCTGCAGATTACATCCGCGATTATGATGAATTTCTAGAATATAAAGGTGCAGCAAAATGAGTGCATCCCCTGTAGCTCATACACGGATAGTCGGTCTGGATATTATTCGTATCAGCTTAATGCTGCTCATATATCTTTTCCATTCCCATATGCATTATCACTGTGATTATGGCTTTTTGAATAGTTTTATATCTATGGGTGCAATTGCCATGACAGCTTTTTTCATGCTTTCCGGTTATTCACTTCATATCGCCGATGGACAAAAGAATTTGACGGATAAAACTTCTCTGCGTCAATTCTATGCAAAGCGTTTTTGGGGCATTATGCCTTTATATTATTTTTGTGGTTCAATTTATGTAATTTATCTGATTGCAACAAGCAAAGAGAAAGCTATAGAAGAACTTCTTCTTTTCCCGATAGAGGCATTGGGACTTCAGTCTTATTTCTCCTCTTTGTTTGAATGGAGTCACAATGGAGGTACATGGTTTATATCTTGCCTGCTGATTTGTTATTTCTTTTATCCTTTTTTGGAGAAGACAATCGGAATGCTTGATAGACACTCCAAGATATGTGCTGTCTGTGCTTTAGGTGGTATACTGCTTCTGGCACCCATTATTCAGTTCAAATTTCATTTGGCAAGTATTTACTCAAATCCTTTTTCCGGATGTGCGAATTTTCTATAGGTATCCTCTTAGCTCAAATCAATAGTTTGGACAACTCAGATTTTAAATTACTCAAGCTCTTGCGTAATAAGTGCTTGGCTCTTTTTGTTGTCGTGTTATTAATATCAGCAGTTACTGTAGCTTTACATATAGGAATACCTGGTGATTATATGCTCTATAGCTGGATTGCACTACCATGTTTTATCGTTTTGTTCATAAGCGGGGGGGGGAGTATACCGGATGTGAACCAAAGGTTATGGCTTATCTTAGCAAAATATCCTATGGCTTCTTCCTTATGCAACTATATCTATGGCCGATTACCCGTAAGGTCTTTATAGTTACAGGGATTCCAGAAATAAATATACTAAAGATTATCGTTTCATTCTTGATATGCCTAGGTGGCGCAATCGTACTCTATGAAGGCATTGAGAAGCCGATAAAGCAAAAATTCCTACAACGAGAAAATAAATGAACGAACAGCAGCCTTCTACGGAAACCGAAAATATACAGGATCAGAAGAGTAGCGACTTCAAACAGAGCTTGAAGACTACAGGTCTCTTTGGTGGCGTGCAGATCTATCAGATCCTTATCCGTATCATAAGTTCCAAATTCGTGGCTATCCTCTTGGGGCCAGCAGGTATGGGTATCAATGGCCTGCTCCAGTCCACCACCAGCATAATCAGTTCTGTATCCGGACTGGGCTTGGGTACGAGTGCTATTCGGGATATGTCGGTTTCTTATTCCTCCCATGATAAGAACCGGTTCTTCCGTACACTATCCGTATTCCGCCATCTGGTATGGTATACCGGAATGCTAGGATTTCTGGTCTGTCTAGTAGGAGCACCGCTCTGGAGCAAGATATCCTTTGGCAATTATGACTATACCATCGCCTTTGCGCTGATAGCAGTAACCTTGCTTTTTACCCAGATTACCAGCGGACAGAATGTGTTACTACAGAGTACGCGCAATTTCAAACTGATGGCGAAATCCACCTTGATAGGATCAACCATCGGACTTTTTCTCAATATCCCACTTTACTATTTCTGGGGCTTTAAAGGTATTGTGCCATCCATATTGGCTGCCTCAGTGGCATCATTGGCACTATCCACCTATTTCTCCCATAAGGTACCATCCGAGAAGGTACAGCTTACCCATAAAGAGGTGATGCATGAGGGCAGAAACATGCTCAATATGGGATTCTTTCTCATGCTTCAAGGATTTTTCGAGCTTCTCTGTGGTTATTTGGTACGGATCTATATTAGTCATACAGGTACACTTACTGATGTAGGATTGTACAACTCTGGATTTACATTGGTAAACACCTATGTCGGAATGGTCTTTACGGCCATGGCAACCGAATACTATCCACGACTTTCATCCTATTCCAAGGATCGTCAGAAATTTACTACAGCTATCAATCAACAAATAGAGATTAGTCTGCTTTTAATCGGACCGTTGATTTCTCTTTTCTTGGTATTTGGAGATGTCGCCGTTGTAGTTCTACTGTCGCACAAGTTCCAGCCTATTACCTGGATGATCAACTGGGCCATGTTGGCCGTATTCTTCCGAGCGGGAAGCAATAGTATAGCCTTTGCATTTTTAGCGAAGGCCGATACCAGGTCTTTCTGGCTCAATGAACTGATTGCCAATATCGTCATTTTGATTTTCAATCTGCTGGGCTATTACCTCTATGGACTGACGGGATTAGGCTTGTCCTATCTGGCAGGTTATCTCTATTACGACCTGCAGGTTATTGTGACGACAAAATTGAGATACGGATATGTTATGGATCTTGCATTGCTAAAATCGTTTGTGCCGCAGGTTCTGATAAGTCTTGCTATTATTCTAATTTATGTCACCCTTGGCGACATCACACGATATCTACTAGGTACTCTGCTCGTAGTATTGTCAGGATACATTTCCTATAAGTCATTGTCCAAGTATATGGACGTGAAAGCCTTTATCATGAAGAAGGTTCATCGAAAATAAAAAATATAGAAGATAACATATGATTCACCCATTGAGTGACTGTAAGTCTAAGCATATAGGCGAGGGAACAAATATATGGCAGTTTTGCGTCATATTCCCGGATGCAATTATCGGAAATAATTGTAATATTTGTGCGAATGTCCTCATAGAAAACGATGTTAGGATAGGCAATAACGTTACCGTGAAATCTGGAGTAGAAATCTGGGATGGCATTACGGTAGAGGATGATGTGTTCATCGGACCTAATGTGACGTTCACGAATGATCTTGTGCCTCGATCCAAAAATCCAAACTGGAAACAAGTCAATACCATCATTCAGAAGGGAGCGAGTATCGGTGCCAATGCCACAGTATTGGCCGGACATACAATCGGCAGTTATTCTTTTATAGGTGCGGGAAGTGTTGTCACGAAGGATGTGCCTCCCTATACTTGCTGGTATGGCAATCCTGCCCGTCAGCACGGATATGTTACTAGAGAAGGAATAATTTTAGATTTGAATAAGAAAGATAAAGATGGAAACGCTTATACCATCGATAACCCTAATTTAGAAGGTTAAATCAGCGTCCCTGAAACGGTAAGTCAAGTTGCTGCATCTATTAGATATCGCCTTAGAGCAATGTCTGCAGTCCAAAGCGTTCCATTCCTGCATGAAGATGAAGATTGTTGGATTTGACTTCAGCTTATCTTGGAAAAATACCGTGCTGATCTTCAAATATGCGAGAGAAAAGTTAAAACAAGATAAAAAATATGGTTTTATTTAATGATTTAAAGGGTGTAACCACCAAGTATAAGGATGAGTTGCATGAGGCTGTTAACCGTGTCGTGGATTCCGGATGGTATCTGGGAAGCGGAGAGAATGACAAGTTTGAGAAAGACTTTGCAGAATATATTGGCACTAAGTATTGTGTAGGTGTTGGCAATGGTCTTGATGCACTCTACTGGATATTCCGCGCCTATATTGAGATGGGCGTGATGAAATCAGGAGATGAGGTGCTTGTACCTGCAAATACCTTTATCGCTTCTATTCATTCCATCACGGAAAATGGTCTTGTACCAGTGCTGGTAGAGCCGAAGCAGGAGACGCTCGAAATCGACGACGACAAGATAGAGGCAGCCATAACTTACCGTACACGGGGTATTCTGCTGGTTCATCTCTATGGACGTTGCGCCTATACCGACAAGGTCGGTGAACTCTGCAAGAAGTATAATCTCAAACTTGTGGAGGACAATGCCCAGGCCCATGGCTGCATGTTTAAGGGTGTGAAGACCGGTGCCCTCGGAGATGCTGCCGGTCATAGCTTCTATCCAGGCAAGAACCTTGGTGCCTTTGGTGATGCAGGTGCTGTTACCACAAACGATGAAGAACTTCAGGCTACGGTCCGTGCCCTCGCCAACTACGGCAGTCAGAAGAAATATGTTTTCAAATATATCGGTCGTAACAGTCGTTTGGATTCAATTCAGGCAGCTGTGCTGGATGTTAAGTTGAAGCATCTTGATGAAGATAATGCTCACCGCAAGGCGATTGCCCATTATTATTATGACCATATCAACAACCAGCATGTAACATTGCCAGTACGCATGGATGATGAGAACAATGTGTATCACATCTTCCCAATTCTGTGCGACCGTCGCGATGCCATGCAGCTGTATCTGAAAGATAATGGTATTCAGACGCTGATCCATTACCCGATTGCTCCGCACAAGCAGGAGTGCTATAAGGACTGGAACAACTGGAGTCTGCCTATCTCAGAGTTGTTGCATCAGCAGGAACTGAGCCTGCCAATGCATGCCGTTTTGACGATGGAGGAAGCCAAGCAGGTAGTGGATGCCATTAACAGTTTTGAAGGATAACACACGATGTATACACAGGGAAAGAAACGTAATTCCAGTGTAGAGTTGTTCCGTATATTAGCCATGCTATTTGTTGTGATCGTTCACTACAATGGCTGGCTGACAGGCGGAATGGCAGACCACTTCGATCAAGACGCTGCATCTGTACATAGTGTGACACAGGCGACGATACAGGGAATGACAGCAGTGTGCGTAAATTGCTTTCTTGTCATCACCGGATACTATGGCGTGAAGTTCAAGGGGCGTACATTTTGGAATATGTGGGTACTCTTAGTATGTATCTATGTACCTTGTGAAATTCTGATGCAGGGATATCACGGAGAGATTCATCCGATGGCCTTTGTAGACGACATCCTTGCATTTACAAGGGAAAGTTATTACGTACAGTGCTACTTGATGCTCGTGTTTCTCTCTCCGATACTGAATTCTTTCATAGAGAAGTATGACAAGAAGATCCTGCCTTATGTCCTGATGTTCTGGGGTATAGAGTTTGTCATGGACTGGGGCCATCACAATCATTCGCTCGGTTTCGAGCAAGGATATGGTCTTATCCACTTTGTTCTAATGTACATGCTCGGCCGTACAGCTGCATTGTATAAGGACAAGATAACTTCGATGAATATCAACTGTTTTAGGGGGGGGTACTTCATTTGTTGCCTGCTGATGGCACTCAGCTATATCGCAGGATTAAGTTATGATCGGAGCTACTGTTACAGTAATCCGCTGAACATTGTAGGATCATTCTGTCTCTTCTTCCTTTTTCTCCGGAGAAACTATTATAATAAATGGATAAATAAGGTTGCAGCCAGTACCTTCTCCGTCTATATTCTCCACACTTGCGCACCAATGATACTAGTCATAGGCAAGATAGATGTGTACACCTTATCCCATTATTCCTATGGACTTTACTTGCTCATAGGAGCAGGTGTTATAGCCTCCGTGTATATCATAGGCACGTTGTATGATTGGGTAAGAATAGCTATTACCCATCGTGTCAGCGAGCACATATATCAATGGTTAAGCAAAAAGATAAAAATTAATTATATATGACAGAAAAGAAGCCTTTGGTTTCCGTTGTAATAATCACTTACAACAGTGGCAATTACATTTTGGAGACGCTGGAAAGCGTCAAAAAGCAGACTTATAAGAATATAGAGCTGATCATATCTGATGATGGCTCTGTCAAGGACGATACCGTGGTAAAGGTCCGTCAATGGATAGCAGACAATAAGGCCTTCTTCACGATAGCCCCAGTATTGCTGACAGTAGAGAAGAATACAGGGACGGTGAAGAATCTCAATCGTGGAGTAAAAGCTAGTCATGGAGAGTGGATTAAGTCTTTGGCTGGAGATGATGAACTGAAGCCTAATTGCATAGAGGAATTTGTAAAATTCGTAAATGCCCATCCAAATTGTCAGTTTTGCTGCTGTGACTTAGAGTTATTCAGCGATGATGGTAATGTATCTAGTGGGGATATCATGTGGTATAATTATTTTTTTAATTGTGTCAAGGAGCCATATAAAAAGAAGTGTAGACGAATTATATACGAATACACAATTCCAGGGCCAGGCTGGTTCTATTCTCGTAAGCTATTTGATGAAATCGGAGGATTTGATGAAGATTATGTATTAACGGAAGAATGGC
>CACYKX010000142.1 GCA_902775075.1 uncultured Prevotellaceae bacterium
CGAAATCGAGGAAATGAGAAATCAGGGACGTCCTTGTTTGGTCGGTACAACTTCTGTCGAGATTTCTGAATTGCTGAGCAAGATGCTTAAGATGCGCAATATTCCTCATCAGGTATTGAATGCAAAACTCCATGCTCATGAGGCTCAGGTTGTTGCCCTCGCTGGTCAGCAAGATAGTAATGGTAAAGGTGCTGTAACGATTGCAACCAATATGGCCGGTCGTGGTACCGATATTAAACTTTCTGACGAAGTTAAAGCTGCCGGTGGTCTTGCTATCATCGGTACGGAGCGCCATGAAAGTCGACGTGTAGACCGTCAGCTTCGTGGACGTGCCGGACGTCAGGGTGACCCAGGTTCTTCTGTATTCTATGTTTCCCTCGAGGATAAGCTTATGCGACTATTCGCTAGTGAGCGCATCGCTAACGTGATGGACCGTCTTGGCTTCAAGGAGGGTGAACGTATCGAGAGCCCTATGATTTCCAAGAGTATCGAGCGTGCACAGAAGAAGGTTGAGGAAAATAACTTTGGTATCCGTAAGAACTTGCTTGAGTATGATGACGTCATGAACAAGCAACGTACCGTAATCTATGAGAAGCGTCGTCATGCTTTAATGGGTGAACGTATCGGAATGGATATCACAAATATTATCTGGGACCGTGTCGTGAATATTGTCAACAACAATGACTTTGAAGGTGCTGAAGAAAGTTTCTTAAAGGTGTTGGCTATGGAGATTCCTTTCACTGAGGAGGAGTTCGAGGATGGTAACAAGAATGAATTGGCTGAGCGCGCTTTCCAAGAGGCGATAACAAGTTTCAAACGTAAGACTGAGCGCATTCAGAGTGTCGCATGGCCTATCATCAAACAGGTATATGAAAACCAAGGTTCTATGTATGAGCGCATCATGGTTCCTTTAACCGATGGTAAACGAGTATATCAGATTCCATGTAATCTTAAAGAGGCTTATGATTCTGAGGGTAAATCTGTTGTTAAGGCCTTCGAAAAACAAATCATGCTTCAGATCATTGATGATAACTGGAAAGAGAATCTTCGTCAGCTTGATGAACTTCGTCATTCTGTGCAGAATGCTTCTTACGAGCAGAAAGATCCATTGCTAATCTTTAAACTTGAAAGCGTTAAGGTTTGGGATAGCATGATCGATGATATGAACAACCGTATAGCAAGCATCCTTATGCGTGGTCAGATTCCTGAGATACAACAGGAGACTGTTCAGGAGGCTGCACCTGAGGAGCATAGTCAACGCTATCAGGAGCAAAAGGCTGATATCGAAGAGGAACGTGAGCGCGCAGAACGTGCCGCACAACAGGCTGCAATGCATCAAGATACTCGTGAGAATCTTGAAAGAAACCATACTCCATATATTGCAGAGAAGACACCTCGTCCTAATGATCCATGCCCTTGTGGCAGTGGCAAGAAATTTAAGAATTGCCACGGACGCAACATTTAATGTAAATCAACCCAACCAATATATTTATGAATACTAAAACACAGATTTCCATTAAGGAAAACCTGGTTGGATTAATAAAGAAATTCGGGGATAAGACAGCTGTGTCTATCCCCGATTTCTCTATCCAGCAAGGAGAGATGCTAGGTCTTGTAGGAAACAACGGAGCAGGTAAGACTACCCTATTCCGCCTTATACTTGATTTATTAGACCCTACAGAAGGAAGAGTTGAAGTCAATATCCATCAGGAAGATGGTACTGAATATACCTTAAATCCTGCAACATGTGAGGATTGGAAACTATACACTGGTTCTTATATTGATGATGGATTCCTTATAGAATTCCTCACAGCCGAGGAGTATTTCAATTTTATAGCTAAGGTCAACAACATCCCAGAAAAGGAACTTCATAACATACTGGACAAATACAAGGATTTTATAGGAGACGAGATTCTTAATCAAAAGAAACTCATCAGAGAGTTCTCCGCAAATAAAAAAAAAAAAATTGGTATCGTAGGAGCTTTATTAAACTCTCCGAGAATTTTGATCCTTGACGAGCCGTTTAACTTCTTGGATCCATCTAGTCAGAACCACTTGAAACAATTGCTTACACAATACAATAAAGAGACAAATGCCACTATTATTGTATCGAGCCATAATCTACAACATACGATTGAAATCAGTTCTCGTATCGCTCTCATGGAGCATGGGTGCATCATCAAGGACTTAGACAATAAGTATCAAAGTGCTCAAGAAGAGTTAAACGAATATTTCAATGCCTAATTAATAGTATTAGGCATTGATATAACAATATACACATAAAAAGAAAAGAGGCATAAATCATTGATTTATGCCTCTTCTAGTAGTCGGTAAGAGAATCGAACTCTTATGCCAAGATTGAGAATCTTGTATCCTAACCGTTAGATGAACCGACCGTTAGATTTTTCATAAAAAAACCTCTGTAATCATAATGGTTGCAGAGGATTTGGTAGTCGGTAAGAGAATCGAACTCTTATGCCAAGATTGAGAATCTTGTATCCTAACCGTTAGATGAACCGACCGTTAGTGCATTAGAAATAGCCTGACCCCCGTAGAGCGGAAGGAGGGGGATTCGAACCCCCGGTACGCGAAATGCGCACGGCAGTTTAGCAAACTGCTGGTTTCAGCCACTCACCCATCCTTCCAGTCAGGGCTCGCTAACCGAGTTGCCAAGCATATCTTTCTGAAATGCGAGTGCAAAGGTAATGAATTATTTTAATCCCACCAAATATTTTCTGAAATATTTTTGAAGTTTTTTTTCAAATTACCTTTGCACCTTATTTATATATAGAATTATTCTAATCCTAAGCTCTTCTTGATAGCCTCAACTTTCTTAGTTCCTTCAGCATCAAGTTTCTCATACTCAGAAGCGCTATTCATTACACCCTTAACCTCAATATAGAACTTGATCTTAGGTTCAGTACCTGATGGACGTACACTTACCTTTGTATCGTCATCACAGAACCACTGCAGAACATTGCTTGTTTCCGGCATGTCAAGCTTTGTCTTGTTACCTTGAGCATCTGTAGCCTCCAGGGTCTTGTAGTCCTTCCACAAGATTACTTTACTGCCACCAAGATCCTTTGGAGGATTCTGACGGAAGTTTGCCATCATCTGCTGGATTTCCTCTGCACCAGATTTACCAGGACGCTCTACATTGATAGTATGCTCTTTAGAGAAACCATACTCTGTGTAGATATCCATCAATATATCATAAAGAGTCTTACCATGATCCTTAGCATAAGCACAGATTTCAGCAAGTAAAGAACATGCAGAGACAGCATCTTTATCACGAACGAAATCTTCAGCAAGGAAGCCATAACTTTCCTCACCACCACCGATATACTGCTGTTTGCCTTCAGAAACACGGATTTCATTAGCAATCCACTTGAAACCGGTATAGCAATCACGCATTTCAATATGCTGTTTCTCAGCAATCTTACGGATCACCTCAGTTGTAACGATAGTCTTAACTATAAAATCAGTTGGCTGCATCTTACCTACTGCCTGACGATTGGTGATGATGTACCACAAGAAGAGCAGACAGGTCTGGTTACCGTTAATAAGAACCCACTCGCCCTTATCATTCTTGCAAGCCATACCAACACGATCGGCATCAGGGTCACTAGCCATAAGGATATCTGCATCGATAGCCTTAGCATCGCGCAAACCAAGAGTAAGAGCCTCTGCGAATTCTGGATTAGGACGATCTACTGTAGGAAAGTTACCGTCCTTGATCATCTGCTCCTTAACACAATGAACATTATCAAAGCCCCAGAACTTCAAAGAACGAGGAATCATTGTCATACCAGTACCATGAAGAGGAGTATATACAATACTCAGGTCATGCTGATGCTTGATAACCTCAGGATCAATGCATAATGTTTTAATCTTCTCAAGATATGGTTTATCGACATCCTCTCCTACGAGCTGAATTAGGTCAGGATTACCTTGGAACTTCACATCCTCAACCTTAACCTTATTTACTTCGTCTATGATACCTTTGTCGTGTGGAGCCAAAACCTGAGCACCATCTTCCCAATAAGCCTTATATCCATTATACTCACGAGGATTATGACTTGCTGTAAGGTTTACGCCACCCTGTGCACCGAAATAGCGAATAGCGAAAGAACACTCTGGAGTTGGGCGCATTTCCTCAAACAAATATACCTTAATGCCATTAGCAGAGAAGATATCAGCAACCTTCTTTGCGAAGACATCACTATTATTACGACAATCGTAGCATACAACTGTCGAAATCTGATCTTTATCCTTAAAGTTCTTCTTCAGGTAGTTAGCAAATCCTTGAGTTGCCATACCTACTGTGTAGATATTCATACGGTTAGAGCCAGCGCCCATGATACCACGGAGACCACCAGTACCGAATTCCAAATCCTTGTAGAAACTTTCAATGAGGTTAGTCTTATCCTCATCATCGATCATTGCTTGAACATCTTTACGAGTCTGCTCGTCAAAAGCAGGAGTCAGCCACTGCTTAGCTTTAGCCTCGCACTGGGCTATTAGTTCTGCATTATTTGCCATATTATTGTTAGTTTTAAAAATATTATTTACGCAAAGATAGCAATAATTTTCGGGTTATAAGAAATTAATCGGAAAAATTTCGTATTTTTGTAAATTGTAGAATAAAAAGGGAGAAAGATTGGAAAGTTTCCGATATATCCGAAACGAAATTCATAGTCAATGAAAACAGAATTAATACTTGTAGGCAAAACTGTAAACAAGCATTTCGTAGCTGGAATAAAAGACTACACTGAGCGCATCGGTCATTATATGCCCTTTGGGATCAGAGTAATTCCTGAAATCAAAAATACGAAATCGCTTTCTGAGCAGCAACAAAAAGATAAAGAAGGAGAACTGATTCTCAAGATGATTCAACCTTCTGATACGGTAGTGCTAATGGATGAGCATGGTACTGAATTTCGTTCTATCGAATTTGCGAAGTGGCTCCAAAAGAAACAGAACACATCCCGAAGGCTTGTCTTCATCATTGGCGGTCCATACGGATTTGCGCAACCTGTATACGACCGTGCCAATGAACTTATTTCTCTTTCTAAAATGACATTTTCACATCAGATGGTCCGATTAATCTTCACAGAACAGATTTATCGCGCTTGTACAATAATTAAAGGAGAACCATATCATCATGAGTAAAAATACAGATGCCTTTATAGAGATAAAAGGTGCAAGGGTAAACAACTTAAAGAATCTCTCGCTAAAGATTCCGCGCAACAAATTGATTGTCATAACCGGCGTTTCCGGATCTGGAAAATCATCACTTGCCTTCGACACTCTTTATGCTGAAGGGCAACGAAGATATGTAGAGAGTCTGTCGAGTTATGCCCGTCAGTTTCTTGGTAGAATGAGCAAACCGGAATGTGACTTTATCAAAGGACTTCCACCTGCCATCGCCATAGAACAGAAAGTCATCGCACGCAATCCGCGTAGTACTGTTGGCACATCTACTGAGATATACGAATATCTCAGACTACTTTATGCCCGTATCGGTCGTACGTTTTCTCCTATCTCCGGACAAGAGGTAAAGCGCCATTCCACCGAGGACGTGCTACGATGCACTCGGCAATTCGGAGAAGGTACCAAATTCGTAATTCTCGCCCCTTTCCATGTCATTGAGGGAAGAACTCTCCACAAACAGATGGAGATGTACAATCAAGAGGGCTACTCACGAATCTATATTGACGGAGACTTTACCCGTATTGAGGATTGGCTTGAGAGCCACGATGAGAATGCAGTCAGCAACGGCGACATCTGGCTCGTCATCTCTCGTCTTTCCGTATCGAATGAAAAAGACGACATCTCCCGTTTGACGGATTCTGCAGAAACAGCATTCTATGAGGGAGATGGAAATCTACGTCTGATGTTTCTGCCTTCTCATCAAACTTTCGATTTCTCTACCCGCTTCGAGGCAGATGGAATAAAATTCGAGGAGCCCAACGATAATATGTTCTCTTTCAATTCTCCATTAGGAGCATGCCCGACTTGTGAAGGTTTCGGTAGCGTCATCGGTATTGACGAGAAACTCGTTATCCCCAACACAGCACTGAGCGTATATGATGGATGTGTACAATGCTGGCATGGTGACAAGATGGGTGAATGGCAGAAGGAGTTTATACGCAGAGCTGCCAAGGATAAATTCCCGATATTCAAACCTTATTATGACTTAACACGAGAAGAGAAAGATGAATTGTGGCATGGATTGAAAAGTGAAAGAAATGCGGACATTCACGACAGAATATGTATCGACACTTTCTTTCAGATGGTCAAGGAGAATCAATATAAGATTCAATATCGAGTGATGCTAAGCAGATATCGCGGAAAGACTACTTGTCCTGATTGCCATGGAACTCGACTGAAGAAAGAGGCTACTTATGTCAAAATCAATGGCATGAGTATTACAGATCTTGTTGAGATGCCTATAGCAAACCTAGAGAAATGGTTTCTCGACTTACAACTTGATAAGCATGATGCGGATGTTGCCAAACGTCTTCTTACTGAGATAAAGAACAGATTGCATTTCCTTGTAGAAGTAGGTTTAGGTTATCTTACGCTAAATCGCCTGTCGAACACACTCTCTGGAGGTGAAAGTCAACGAATCAACTTGACGACAAGTCTCGGCAGTTCTCTTGTAGGAAGTTTATACATTCTCGACGAGCCAAGTATTGGAATGCACAGTCGCGATACAGAAAGACTGATCCATGTTCTCAAGGAATTACAAAGTCTTGGTAATACTGTCATCATCGTGGAGCATGATGAAGATATGATGAGGGCTGCTGATTACATCATCGACATCGGTCCGAATGCCGGCAGACTTGGTGGCGAAATCGTATATCAAGGTTCGACAGAGGAGATACAAGACATCAAAGACAAGGATGCACTCAACAAGAAATACCCAGACAGTTATACGATAAAGTATCTTACCGGAACAGAAACCATTGATATTCCTTCAAGTAGAAGGAAATGGAACAAAAGTATCAAGATTACAGGAGCACGCATGAACAACTTAAAGGGTATCGACGTAGAAATTCCTCTTAATGTCCTTACGGTTGTCACCGGTGTATCTGGATCCGGGAAATCATCTCTTATAAAGGGTATACTCTACCCTGCTCTTAAGCGACATCTTGACGAGGTGGCAGATGCTCCTGGTGAATATGTCTCACTCGAAGGTGACTGGAAAGACATTAAGCACGTTGAACTTGTAGACCAGAATCCGATAGGAAAATCTACACGTTCTAATCCAGCTACCTATGTAAAGGCTTACGATGCCATCCGCTCCTTATTTGCCGAGCAACCTCTGTCCAAACAATTGGGATTTACTGCCCAGTATTTCAGTTTCAATGCAGATGGAGGAAGATGTGAAGAATGTAAGGGTGCCGGTGTCATCACTGTCGAGATGCAATTCATGGCCGACCTTGTACTTGAATGTGAGGCATGTCATGGTCAGCGTTTCAAGCATGACATTCTCGAAGTACGCTTCCATGGGAAGAACATCAATGATGTGCTGAATATGACCGTAAGCGAAGCTATTGAATTCTTTGGAGAATATGGACAAAAGACCATTGTAAATAGGTTAAAGCCTTTAGATGACGTAGGACTGGGATATATCAAATTGGGGCAAAGTTCTTCAACTCTATCAGGTGGTGAGAACCAGCGTGTGAAACTTGCCTACTACATCGGACAGGAGAAGGTTGAACCTACACTATTCATCTTCGACGAACCTACTACCGGTCTGCACTTCCATGACATCAAGAGATTACTGGCAGCCTTTAACTCACTCATAGAGCGTGGACACAGTATCGTTGTTGTCGAACATAACATGGATGTCATCAAATGCTCTGACTACATTATCGACCTAGGTCCCGAAGGTGGCGACAAAGGCGGTAACCTTGTAGCAAAAGGAACTCCTGAACAGATAGTTGCGTGCAAGACTAGCTATACAGGAAAGTTCCTTAGTGAGAAACTATAGTTGAATACTTAAACAAACTTATAGTTACAGGACATCATTACTGATAGGTTATCTTCTGTATCATCTGTCCTGGATCAACAATGGATAACGTAAGGATATGACTATCTTTTTCCTTGTCTATAGGAAATGATAGTACAAACTCCTTGCGGTTCTCCATCACCTGTAATTTCCACTTAGGTCCCCACTCTATGAATTCATTCTTACAGATCACAGGATTTGAACCATCCATGCTGACACGTATCTGATTACTTCTGTCACCGTTGACAGGCCACATCGGAACTACAGAAATACACACATGCAGGGAGTCTTTTCCTCTCAACTCTGTAATCGGAATACTGATAGAACCAGACGATTTGAAG
>CACYKX010000143.1 GCA_902775075.1 uncultured Prevotellaceae bacterium
GACGACACGAAGGCAGGGGTCTATCAGGTTGGCGCAGAGTCGGGCGTCAGCTACTTGGAGAAACTCGGACTCGACATGGCCGAAGGCGGTAAGACAAACATGCTGACGGGTGCAGAACGTACTGAGCTGTTATGGGAAATCAATGACAGCATGCAGGACTTTAACCGGAAGCTTCGCCAGCTGGCTCTCAGCATCGCATACTATAACATGACGGATGTATGGAACAGAGCGACAACAGGACTGATAGAGCGGAACCACGGCGAGATAGCCCGTCAGGCCTACGGGCGGTGGGTGAGAGCACAGACGGCATATAAGAACCTTCAATAAAATATTATGGCAAAGAAAAATATAATTGCAACAGACCAAGACACCCAAGAATTAAAGAAAAAAGTGAAGACAGAGAATAAGGGTGATGTCGAGCAACCAAAGATTTACCAAACGGACATGATGGTAAATAATGGTGGTGGCAAGCGATTAGCCACTATCAGCGAGGAGGCAGTGCTTCGTACCCAGAATCTCAATGTTGCCACCATTACTTCTCATAAAGGAGATGGACATACCTTTGAGATTAGCGATATGAGTGTTGAATCTGCCATGGAGGATCTTGACAGGGCGTGTAATTATCGTACTGGTGGACAATATTCCGATGACATCAAAGCGTTATTGAATGACAAATATCTACTCCATGCGCTGGTGGACGGACAGGATGTCCAGATGGTTATATCAAAGGAAGATCATGACCGTTTCCTTAAAGCTAACGAAGAGAACCGCCTTGAAATCGTCCGTCAGATTCTTGACATGGATCCTGGTCATATTAAAAGAGGTCAAGATGTTGAAAATCTGGTAGTTCAGGTTAAATCTACAGACGGGAAATTATCTACGTCTCACCATGTCTTTGACGATGAAGGGTTACGTCGTTATGAAAATGAACTGGGACACAAACTTATACCGCCCAAGCCACAAATAATTGAGGATGCAAAGACAAGCATCCAAAAACAAGAGAATGATTATAAATTGACTATTATCTTGGACGGTAAAGTCTATAACGCCACAATGACACAGCAGCAGCACGACAAAATGATGGCCTTGGATGATCGTCAAAAAGTCAACTTCCTCCAAAAGCTGTTGCCGGAAGCAAACATCAAAGGACAGTCAACCGACACACAACAAGCCATCCTGCAAACTCTGAATAACTCCCTCTATAATATACAGCCTAAAGCAGAGGTATATGCCTCGGCTACGCAAAGCCAAGGTAATCAGCGGACTGCGCCCAATGCTCAAGAAAGACTATCCGAAAACCAATCTCTTAATTCATCCCTTCACACAAACCTGTCAGAGATGACTGCAGCCTGCTTTGAACAGTTAGACAGAGACAGCCAGGAGATTGCCCAGTCAGAACATAGAGGTCTTAGCATGTAATTATGGTACACCCTGACAACATATCAAGCAAACCTGATTTCAGAGTGATCATAGCCGGAGGGCGTGACTTCAATGACTACGCTCTTCTCAAAGCCAAATGTGACAACATATTGGCTGAGAAAACGGCTACACATCGGATAGTCATCGTGTCTGGAGCTGCCAGAGGTGCTGACAGCCTCGGTGAACGGTATGCCCGTGAACATGGCTATACTCTCGACTCTCACCCTGCCGACTGGAATACTCACGGAAAATCTGCCGGATATGTTAGAAACGCTCAGATGGCAAACAGCGCAGAGGCACTGATAGCCTTCTGGGACGGTCATAGTCGAGGAACCAAGCATATGATTGACACATCAGTCAGAAATGGGCTGTCAGTGAGAACAATATTATACGCAAATCAGATAACAAAGAATAATATGGAAGTAAAACAACAATCACACTCCGATATAGACTATCTTATAGATGAAGACAAGAACGAAGTTATTGTCGAAGCGGATGAAATAGAAACCGATGAATTATGTAGCATCGGTAAAGCAATGGGAGGACAATTAAGTACGACAAAGAATGGTCGCATCATGTTTACGTTTAATACGCTGCAAGAAGGTCACCATTTTGGTTCGACTATGGTAGAACTTGCCAAGGCCAGAGCCATCGGAAACAAGAATCTCGCCGATAAAATTCTTGAAAAGGCGTATTCCTCCAATAAACAAAGCTCACATTCTTCTCAGGACACGAAATTGGAATCGTTAAAAAACAAGGTGAGTCAGTACGCTATCGAGCATATAACTGGTAAGGGTTCGCACAGTGGTATAGCCTGGTTCCGCGACTCCTTCAATGAGTACTGCGATGCGATAGGTGCCAACGAGTTCAATCCGGACGACATCAGCTTTGAACTTGATGACCTGGTAGAAAACCTGAAGAAAGCCTCTTGGGTGGCTGAGATAGCAGGAAAGCCAGCAGATAAACGTACTACGGCTGACATTGACCGTGTTGTTAATGACTTTATCTGCGAATATTGGCTGATGCAACCGGAAGAGGTAACCACCAAGAATGTTGCCGACGTCCTGAAAGTTGCAGATCCACTCAGCCACCGTCATCTTGTAGGACAGAAGATAGCCATCGATTGCATCCATGCGCTCAACCAGGAGCAGTTACAGCAACTCGATGCTGTTCTGCGAGATCTCGAGAAAAATCCCAACCTCGGCAAAACAAACGAATTAAAAATATAGGTTTATAATAAGTGTATAAATTATGAAGAAAATAGTGTTATTTATACTGCTGATGCTGCCGGTGGCAGTCATGGCACAGAAGGATGTAACGACGTTCTTGGGTATTCCTGTTGATGGCACCAAAGATGCCATGATTCTCAAACTTGCCCAGAAAGGATTCAAGAAAGCTCCATATGGCAAAGAATATGATATGACGGGTGAGTTTAATGGGGAAAAAGTAGAACTTAACATCGTTACATACAAGAATAAGGTCTGGAGAATCGCCGTTGCCGATAAAACAATACGACCAGAATCTGACATAAGAATTAGATTCAATAACTTGGTAGATCAATTCGACACCAACAACAAATATATACCTGTAAATTTCGGCCAGCAAAATTTTAAGATTCAGTTTGAAGAAAATATTTCTTATGAAATGATGGTGAATAATAAACGTTACCAAGCTGCATATTATCAGATAGTTGACGTCAGCAAAATAGACACGCTGGAAATCCAGAACAGTATCAAACAAACCCTGATAAAGAAATACGGAGAATCAGCAGTTGAGAAGAAGGAAACTGCAGTGGTAACAGAAGCCCAGAAATTGGCAATTGAACATTATACCGATATCTTGGATCATAAGCATGTCTGGTTTATGATTAACCGGCAAGGTTATAATAATTACAGCATTTTTTTATATTATGATAACGAGTATAACCACATTTCCAACGAAGATTTATAATCATTATTATGGAACTGTCAACATATGACAATATGATCTCGGTCATGAAAAAAAAATCTATTTTGAGACAGAATAACAAGCAATATTATAGCGATGGGAAGAATGGCAAAATGGCGTAAAGATGAAAAGATGTACACCACATTGATTGACCTCATGCGGAAATATCTTAGTCATTACAACACCCCGAACATTGACTGTCAACTGAAGGATCAGTTTAACAGTTACTTTGCTTGGCACGAAAACAACTTGGAGGGTGGACACATCGAGAGCTTTGGCGGACCAGCAGGGAGCCTGCAGAATCGTTATATTCTTGCCGGGAAGCTCGCCCTCGATGCCCCAAGGTGTCTTCCTGGTCCTTCTGACTGGATGAAGCCCGGACGTCTGGCATCCCTCATAAAAAAGCTCAGGGACATCGCCTATGATATTGATTTAAGGAGCATGGAAATTGTTCGCAAAGTATAATCTTTTATTGAATGTTTCTGAAAAAAAAAGAAGAATCCTTTGGTAATATCAAATATTTTTCGTACCTTTGCAATCAAGACAAACGGACAGCAGTGTGAAAGGCCGCGATAGTGGCGTAATGTGAGGCACCTGTCTGCTGTTGGTTCCTGGACATGAGCATGGTAACTGGCTCACTTCCTTGCAGGGTAAAGTCCAGACGATTTCAGAAGAACTGAAGGGAAAGGCCACAGAAGATCCTAATGGGTCTCCTGTGGTCTTTTTGCGTGTATACTCCAGTGGTGCGTAGCGGCCCACGGTGAACAAATAAAATAATAGTCATGCCATCTCGGCTCCGGGTGTCCGCTACCACCCGTCCGGGGTGGCTAACTAATTTTTAATAGTTATGAGAAAATCAAAATTCAGAATCATAACCAAAAAGGAACTTCGGGAAGTAACTGAACGTTTCTTTGGGGAGTGTGTATTTGTCTATAACTATGAACACAAATGGATACACGCTTATGTGAAAGAGCCTGTTGTTACAGCTAAAACATTCAAGAAGTGGCTCAAAGAATGTTTCGGCGAATATCTTACCCTAAATCTTCCTTGGCATCCCCTTGATAATGAGAAGAAAGAAGACCAGGCGAAACGACTGGGTTTCTCTGAATGGGAGCCTGGTGAATATTACAAGTTAGGCCGAAAGATAGAAGAGAAAGATGCCAACTTTATGATTGACCAGTGGTCGGATTGGGCAACAGAACTTCACAAACGGTCCGTTATCTATCTTTCGAAAGAAATTGCAGAAAGCTGTATCAAGGAGTACCGTATAAAGGCTCAGAAAGATATGATTGATAGACTCTGGGACTGATAGAATAGAGAGTAAAAACATAGGGATTTTCCTATGATATATAGGGATATTCCATTGATAATCAGGAATTTATTATGTATCTTTGCAATAAAGAACAGAAGTATTAACTAATTTAAAACTAACGATTATGAAAAAGAGTATTTTTCAGCGATTGATGACGGTGGCCATGATGGCTGCTATGTGTATAACCTTTACAGCCTGCGGTGGTGATGACGGTGACAGTACACCAGGTAAGCCAGACGTACCATCAGGACAAACAGGCAGCACAGAGTATGTTACCCCGTGTCTGGACTTTGGCAGCTCTATAGCACATGTGAAGGAGTATATGTCCGGCACCATCTGGCAGCTGAACGAGAACAGTAACGATGCTGTTCTGCTCTACATGAACAACCAGGCGACGACAGTGGTCAACTACATGTTCATCAACTCTAAGCTCCACATGACAACTGTTACCTATAACAGCGGAGGTGAGAGCAAGGCAAATGCCTTCAAGAGCGAGATCGAGAAATTGTATGGCGTGACGATGACGCGCGAGAATGACCCCGACAACCCTGCCCAGTTCGTATATCACTGCACGGTGACCGTTAACCAGAAGAGCGTTGTTATCATGATGACCTGCTACGCACAAGGAATCAACATCCTTTATAGTCTGCCAGATTGAGATATGAAAAAGGACAGTATAAACATTCACGACAATGAACATGATGCCGACCTCCTGCAACACCTCGACGAAGTGCTGCAGGAGGAAGAGAACGCACATACAGATTATCTTGACTGATATGGATGCCAACTACTATAGCAACTATCTTCGGAATTACCTTACCGATGCCGGCGATATACGGAAGGATGATGATGACTTCATCTGTACCAGGGCCGATGCCGCATCTGAAGAGTATGAGGTGCAGTGTCGTGGCGGTGCTCCACCACCATGCGCACAAGAGCTGGTCATGGCAGTCCTTATGGAGGGATTCGAGTGAAATTGATTTTTAATCTATAAAAAAAGTATAGAATAAAGATATTGTCGATTTTTCTTCGTACCTTTGCAGTATCAGAAGCAACGCTCTGAGCGCGTGAGACGGTTTCGCCGTCAATAACGGAGGAGGTGTTCCCCATGGGAGCGTACCTGCCGTCAGAGTTTCCAACAAGATTGGATTTAGGAGATTGCTTCTTACCCTTGGGGAATGTCGGCTGGTGAGCCTTGGCTTATGGCCATGAGCGTAGCGGTGCCAGGATCCTATATGGGAATAGCGGGTGAGAGTCCCGCACAAGGGGAATGGCAGTTGCTTTGAAAGGTGATCCCACACCCGGTACGACGATTCCCCGTTCTTCTTGGAGGGTTGCGCCAGAGCGTCAAGGGCGTAAGGAGTGGGGCAAGTACATCACTCGCTGAGAGGCCCCTCCATCTACTGGAGAGTGCGGAAAAGGAAGTTCCGGGTACTTCGGTACGTCTGGGCACCCCTGCAATAATGGGCGGTAAAACGGCTCTCCAATCTACTGAGCTGCTGCCGTTGGCTACGCGATTAGGTTCGTGTTCTGTAGTTCGACGGTGGCAGTGCTTTTTTTGACTCTGTGCTTAGTGGACAGGACGTTGGCGAATCTGCAAGGGGTGCTGCTCGATGGGCGGCACCCCTTCATTGAAATATGACAGATTATCTTACCCATTTAGGACAGATAACCTTACCCATTTAGGACAGATAACCTTACCGATGCCGGAGGGAATAAATACTTGTTAACAATTATCAGCCGCTGGCTGGGAATTATAAAAATATGTAAAAGAACTATTGAAAAGTTGTTTTGCATTATCTTTTTCGTAACTTTGCACTCAAAGAACGTGGACTTGATGCTCCACAACCATTGTATATTCAAATATTTGATAAAATGAAACATGTACTTTTATTATTAATGTTTTTTGCTATTCCTGCTATCAGTATTGCCCAGGGAGCAGATGATTTCTTCACCAGTCCTGAATTTAAGGCAGACATTCAAGAGTACAACAAGACAACGAAAGGCAGTAACAAGAAGCGTTGCCAGATGTTGATGAAGTTAGAAAATCATATGAACGATGAAGGTGAAATCCAATATCAGTACGTGTTTCATGCCAAGGACACCCTGAATAGAGCACAGCTCATGGAGATTGTCAAGCGATGGGCCAAGACGAATTATAAGAATCTTGAGAAATCGACTATCAGCGAGACGGACAGCACCGCTGAATATACAGGCTATTTTATGAATGTCGGTCAGGTTATGGGTGCTTTTAAGGCCGTCATCATCAATGCAATTTCGTATGTCCTCATCGAAGCCAAGGCCGACAGGATTAGAGTGACGGCTACCGTCAGACACTACTCCCTGGCACAGGGAAGTGTTTCCGGCGCCAAGACTGCCCTAACCTTACCAAAAGATGTTTATCCATATGCTGATTCATCTAATCAAAGTACCTATGCTCAGGCATATATTAACTGTCACTATAATCTTATAACAACAGTTGCCGGTATTCTGATGTATCTTAACAAGAATTACCCTTCTTTCCCTGCTAAGGAAAAGAAGAATGATGATTGGTGATTAGACCGCTAAGTCATTATACGAGGCTGAAACTGCCTATTTCAGGTGTCGCATCATATCGATGCGGCACCTTTTCTTTGAAATATAACAGGTTATCTTGCCTATTTGGGTAAGATTATCTTACCCATGTACCCTGTATCAGATCAGCCTTCTAAAATATAAGGTGCTCCTTGTATTTTACATCAATTTTGATGTATTTGAAGGTGTAAAGATATTTTATTTCGCCCGATTTTAGGGGGATATAACTACCTCACCTGCAGTCTGTTTCGCGTTCTACGGGCTTTATATGAGGTCATTTTCTCCGTCGACATCGGTAAAATGCCCGTTTCGGCAGATTTCCTGACAATATAGTTTGATGTGGCAAAATGCGATATCCAACAGATCGAGGTGTATTCCATTCCATTTTGTTACAAGATGTGCCGGTATTTCATATTTTCTTTGTACCTTTGCAGCCGCATTTAATGAACTTTTGTTATGAGCTATCTGCTTCCAATAGGCGTTGTTGTTGCAGTGGTGGCAATCATAGTGATTGTCATCATCAGAAACAGGCTGAAAGAGAAGTCAGATAACTTTGATGATGAGATAGCAGATGCAGTGTCCGCCATGCAGCCGGTATCAAGCTATGAGGCATCACGTCAGGCTGTAAGCAAAGCAAATACACAATCGTTTGATGACATTGAGGAAGCATTAGAGGTCTTGTTTGCCGAGCGGTATATGACTGGCAGTGATGAGAAGTCTATCACAAGCCAGTTCTCTGACATCTATCAAGAGGCTTATACCCTGGCTAATAAGCTGGAGATATTCAAGATTGAGCCATCATACAGGTTAGAGAAGTTGCTTTCCGACTACGGAAACATTCATAACCTTGTCAAGAGGCATAATGAAAAGCACATCAATAACCAGCTGGAGCGTTACAGTGAGTTCTTCGACAGTTGTCTCGCTTATCCTCTGGATGCTCAGCAGAGAAGATCCATTATGTCAGAGGAAGACAACTGTCTTGTGGTAAGCAGCGCCGGTAGCGGTAAGACATCATCCATTGTCGGAAAGGTGAAATACCTTACTGACATTAAAAAGGTGGATCCTGAGAGAATCCTTCTCATCAGC
>CACYKX010000144.1 GCA_902775075.1 uncultured Prevotellaceae bacterium
TTCTTATGGTTTTCTATATCTTTATTTGCGTTTTAAGCAAATTTAAGAGCGTATTACTCATATTACTCGTATTGACAAGTAATATCACTCTACATTAAAAATCTGCCAATGTTGACACTTTTATAATCCATGCTTTTATTTTTCTTTTGTTGACCGAGGAGAAAATGTTCAAAACAAGTTCTAACCATGTTTTAAGTTCGATATTTGCTACCTTCTCGCAAAAATCGAACTTAAATCGCAAAATATATGTTTTTCGCTTGATTTCTCTTGTATGGATGTTCCCGAACTTTTCTCCGAACCTTTCTCCGAACTATTTTGGTTTTCTCCAAACTTCTCTCCGAACTTTTATAGCATACACATTTACTATAAACGCATAGTTATAGCCATGTAGATATCAAAAGATTGGTCTTTTTCTCAAATTTTTGCTTGATTGAAGGTAATTTTTGAAGATTCCTGCATCTATGACGATTATTTTTAGTAAATTTGCCGACAAATAACATAATTCCATCATGGCAAAGTTAAATCGTATAAGAGTTGTTCTCGCTGAGCACGACCTAAACAACAAGTGGTTGGCAGATAAGTTGGGAAAGGATCAGGCAACTATTTCCAAGTGGGTCACTAATACCACCCAGCCAAGCCTTGAAGCCCTCATTGCGATAGCCAATGCGCTTGAAGTGCCGGTACAGGAGTTGGTGAGACAGGAAGAATTCAATCAAGAGAAATAAGTCAAATGACGCACGAAGCAAGAGCAGAGCTAAAACTTGTTTTGGCTATGCCTTGCAAGAAGGAAGAAGACGAAGTCAAATGATAACAAAAGACGAAATACAAGAACTGCTGCATAGCACGGAAACCTATCGTGTGGAGCGAATCACTTCAACTGGTGACATGGATAAGTTCCAGGAGGCTATCTGTGCCTTTGCCAACGACTTGCCAAATTCACGCAAGAAGGGCTACCTGATATTGGGTGCTTACGACAATGGCGGTAAAGTTGGCGGTGATGTCGTAGAAAATATCGTAGAAAACATCGCAGAAAACATCGCAGAAAACATCGTAGATAGCATCGTAGAAAAATTATCTACGACGCGTGCTAAGATTGTTAGAATTATCTGGAAGAATCCGAACGCTACGGCACAATCCATTTCCAAAGAAATAAATATCGCTTCTCGCAACGTGCAAGAGCACTTAAGAAAACTACAGGAACAAGGGGTCATCCGTCGTATTGGCCCAGACAAAGGTGGTAAGATGCCCCATAAGACTAATAGAAGTAACAAGAATAAACCAATAAAAAAAGAAATATGAATCCTAACGAAGAGCAATTTGAGAAATTCGTGAAGGTTCTCCGTGAGATGTTCATGATCGACGATGCCGCTGACCTGGACTTTGGCATCTATAAAGTGATGCACCAGAAGCAGGAGAACATCGAGAAATATCTGAAGGAAGACCTGCAAAAGAATGTGCAGGATGAAATAGCCCAAAATGTAGGAGGACGCCGCCGCTTCGTTGAAGAAGAGCTACAAAAAGCAAAACAAGGTGCTTTGAGTCTCGGCGTACCTATGAGCGACATCATGAACGTGCCCAGGGTTAAGGCATTGGCCGAAGAATTGGAAGGACTTACTCCAACAGATGAATTGGAGAATATGACCTACGACCATCTGGCAAGGTTCTTCAGTCGCTATTATGACGATGGTGACTTTATCAGCAAACGCAGGTATAGTAGCGTTCACGATGACAGCAAGTATGCTATCCCCTACGGCGGTGAAGAGGTGATGATGTATTGGGCCAATCAAGACCAATATTACATCAAGTCAAGTGAGTATCTGAAAAATTACTCTTTTAATTTAGATGGTGACAAAAAGGTGGTGTTCCGTGTGGTGAATGCCACGCACGATGAAGTAAATAGCGTAAAGGAAGATAAGAATGCCGTTCGATGTTTTGCACTTGCAGAAAATGAGGGTGAAGACTATGTCTCTGTTGAGGGTGATATGCTGACCATCCGGTTCACTTACGAACTAATGAAGAAAGAACGCGACTTGCAAAAGAAACTCACAGACGAAGCTTTAGCCAAATTAGTAGAACGAATTAGCAAGGACTTTACCGTGTTTTCCTCCTTACTTGCTCATGCTGTAGTTGGTGTGGAAGATTCGCCCTCTTGTCTGGAGAAGCACCTTAAATCGTTCGTGGCTCGCAACACTTGTGACTTCTTTATTCATAAGAATCTCCGAGGATTCCTTAAAAAAGAATTGGACTTCTACATCAAGAACGAACTTCTTCATATTGATGATATCGACTCTGACGAGAACAGGATACGCAGCTATGTAGCTCTTGTGAAAACGGTGAAACATGTTGGCTATAACATTATCGAGTTCTTGGCTGGCATTGAGAATTACCAAAGAAAGCTTTGGCTGAAAAAGAAGTTTGTTACAGAGAGTAACTATTGCATTACGCTCGACCGAGTACCTCATGAACTCTACCCTGAAATCATTGCCAATGATGCACAGCGTCAGGAGTGGGTGCGTCTCTTTGCTATTGATGACTTGAAGAGTAAAGACATGTTTACAGAAAGCTATAGTGAACCACTTACCGAGAAGTTCTTGGAGCAAAACCAATATTTGCTGCTTGACACACGCTTTTTCGATAGTAGCTTCAAACACTGTCTTATATCAAGTATCAAAAATTTGGATGAGCAAACCAACGGTCTGCTAATACATAGTGACAATTTCCAAGCTTTGAACTTTATTCGTAACAAGTTCCAAGGCAAGGCCAAATGCATCTATGCTGATCCACCATACAACACATCGGCAAGCGAGATTCTTTACAAGAATTCCTATCGTGATGCTTCGTGGTTGTCTCTGTTGAATGACCGCGTACTTCTGGGAAAAGAAATCCTCAGCGAGGATGGCATTCAATGTACCACTATTGACGATGTAGAGGAAAGTAAACTGAAGATGCTTTTAACGAGCATATACGGTGAGCAACCTTATTCGGTGAGCATTCGTATCAAGCCATCAGGCCGCCCTATCCCCAAAGGTTTTGCTATTTCTCACGAATATGCTCTTTTCAATAAGAAGAGTTCTGACACTTCTATTGCACGCCTGGAACACTCAGACGAGCAAATGCAGCGATACAATGAAGAAGATGAAAAGGGAAAGTTCATGTGGGAACTTCTACGTAAAGCAGGGTCTAACTCTTTTAGAGGTAACCGTCCAACTATGTATTTCCCGATTTATCTGAACCCTGAGACTGGCAAAATGCGAGTTCCAGAAATGGAGTATGATGAGGAAAAGGAGGTCTATGACATACTTGAAGAAACCAAAACTGGTGAAATTGCTGTATATCCCATAAAAGATGATGGAAAAACGGAAGGATGTTGGTATTTTGGCTTAGACAGAACTATTGAGGAGGTTGAAGAATTTAAGGCTGAGAAACAATCTAACGGCCTATACTTCATTTATCGCCGTCGTCGTAAGAACGAAGGCGTTCAGCCCACGACCTTTTGGGAAGATTCTAAGTATTCTGCAACGGAGCATGGTACCGACCTATTGAAGAAACTCTTTGGTAAACAAGAATCATTCTCCTATCCAAAATCAATCTATGCCGTAGAGGAATGTCTTAAAGTGATGGGCATTGGAGAAAACGATCTTGTACTTGACTATTTTGGGGGTAGTGCAACAACAGGACATGCAGTAATCAATTTTAATCGTGGTGGAGGTGACAGAAAATATATCCTCATTGAACAGGAAAACTACTTCGATACCATTACAAAACCCAGAATAGAGAAAGTGGCCTATTCCAAAGAATGGAGCAAGGGTAAGCCCCGTAGCCGAGAAACAGGCGTTAGCCACTGCTTCAAGTATATCACGCTGGAGCAATACGAGGACACGCTGAACAACCTTCTTGTAAAGAGCAACGACGGTGGCCTCTTTGGAACTAACACAGAGAGTTATCTTGGTTACATGCTCGACTTTGAAACACGCGACTCGCTCTTCTCAATTGAGAAATTTAACAGGCCATTCGACTATAAGATGCAAATTACTCGCCGCAATGAGACCAGCGAGCAGACAGTTGACTTGGTAGAGACCTTCAACTATCTGATTGGTCTCTATGTGGAGCATGAAGAATGGCCTGATGAAAACCTCTGCATCGTGAAGGGTACAACCCGCGATGGAGAGCGCACCCTCATCATTTGGCGCAATGTAGCCGAGGTAGATAGCGAAAAGTTGAATACCATTTTCGCTGGAATGGAGGACAAGTCTTTTGACCGTATATATGTGAATGGTGACAACAACCTGGATAACCTTCGCACTGACGCTGACATTTGGAAGGTGAACCTTACGGAAGAAACGTTTAAGCACAAAATGTTTGAGGAGGAATAAAATATGCCTGAGAGAATAAGAACAAAACTGGCAAAACTCTGCCACTCATTAGTGCTGAACCAATATATGTTCAGCTTATTGGGGCCAGATGCCGACATTGAGCGTATGAGCGAGATGCTAAAGGCACCTGTTTTAGAAGGATGGGATGAAGAGAACCATTCTCGCTATTCGCTGGTACTGAAGCAATATTTCCGTAACAGCCCAATAGCTGAGAAACTGGAAGAATACGATGAACATATATTCCGGCATACTGAGCGCATCAACAAACTGCGCAAGGAGGCAATTCAATGGAAATACTTCCAATATCTATCCCTGCTTTTCACAGAAGCTTACCTTGATCGCTACTTCAACGGAAGGGAGCAACTGCTCACTGACCTTAACCTGTTCCTATTTGGCGACCGGGATCATCATACCTGCTTTAACTCCAATCCGAAAAACTATAACGGACTGGAACCATTTACAGAGAAAGAACTGAACAAACTGGCCTACTGGAATGCTACAGGCAGTGGCAAAACATTACTCATGCATGTGAATATCCTGCAATATCTGTGGTATTATGAGCGTAGTGACAAACGACAGGGACGGTTAAACCGCATTATTCTTCTTACTCCAAACGAGGGACTTTCCAACCAACACCTGGAAGAACTGGCTATGAGCGGTATTGATGCAGTGGGCTTCAACAAGGATGTCACAAACCATCTCTACAAAGGCTCTCATGTAGAAGTGATGGAAATAACCAAGCTTAGTGACGACAAAGAGAAGAACAATGTAACGCGCGTTGACCCACACGCTTTTGAGGGCAACAATCTCATTATCGTCGATGAAGGACATCGCGGTTCATCGGGTGACTCATGGAAGGACTATCGAAACACACTTGCCGACGGAGGGTTTACCTTCGAGTATAGTGCCACTTTCGGTCAAAGTGTATCAGCAGGAAGTGATCCACAGAAAAAAAAGCAACTTCTGAACGAATACGGAAAAGCAACTATCTTTGACTATAGCTATAAACATTTCTATGAAGATGGCTACGGCAAAGACTACAATATTCTTAATCTTACCGAGTCGCTACAGTCTTCCGGTCAGCTTGACCGCTATCTCACGGCTTGTCTGCTGAGTTTCTATGAGCAGATGCGTCTTTATGAAGAAGAAGCTGACCAAATGCGCCCCTTCAATGTAGAGAAGCCGTTGGCTATATTCGTAGGAACAACGGTACTAAAATCTAACAACAAATCAAGCGCTTCTTATAAGGAAAGTGTGAGTGATGTAATATCTATCCTGCGTTTCTTCTACTATTTTATTTCCAACCACAATGCTGCTGTCGAGGACATACGCCTTCTGATGACAGGCCAAGCAGGGCTGCGCGATGAAGAGAATCGAGAGATATTTGAGGATTCATTCCGTTATTTGCGAGCCTCGAATCTCGAAGCCCAGTCCATTTATGGTGACATGCTTCAGCGCTTGTTCAAAGCACCTACGCTGGGAGCGAATATCTATGTGGATAATTTGAAAGGTAAAGAAGGCGAGATAGGACTTCGTATAGGCAACGGAGCATACTTCGGTGTCATAAACGTTGGCGATTCCGATGGATTGATGAAGAAGATTCGTGAGGAGAAGGATGCTGAAGGTAATGCACTCTTTATGTGTACCGATGTGGACTTCACCAACAAGTCACCCTTTGCTACTATCAACGAGAAAAACAGCAGCGTCAATATACTTATAGGCTCTAAGAAATTTACCGAGGGATGGAACTCGTGGCGCGTATCGACGATGGGACTTATGAACATAGGTCGTGGTGAGGGAAGTCAGATTATTCAGCTCTTTGGTCGTGGTGTCCGTTTGAAAGGATATGGATTCAGTCTGAAACGAAGTAATAAATTGGAAGGGTATGAGCATCCCAAGCTTCCTGCCTTCATCAACCTGCTCGAAACGCTTAATATCTTCGGTGTTCGTGCTGACTATATGCAGAAGTTCCGCGACTATCTGGAGAGCGAGGGCATCAACAAGGGCCCTGAGATGGAACCTATAGAGTTGCCTGTTTTCCCAACGGTCGATTTGGAAAAAACTAAGTTGAAGTATATTAAGGTAAAAGACGGAAAAGACTTCAAGACCGACTGTCCCCATATTGAATTAAAAGCCGAGGAGAAGTTGAAAGTAACGCTCAACTATTACCCTCGCTTACAACGATTGCCCAGTCAAGAAGTAGGAGCCAATGTGACTCATGATTATCATAAGGAGGTGCTGGAAAACGCCTATTGGCCCTATATCAATTGGGATGAGGTGTATTTCGAGTTGGAGCAGTATAAACGGTCACGAAAATGGTCGAACCTTTCCTTCACACGACAATCGTTGAAAGACTTATTCTGTGACACCAGGTGGTATACCTTGTATATCTTAGAAGATGATATGCATCCACTTGACTTCATGACCTCTGTGAGCTTATGGCAATCGCTGACCATAAAGCTCCTGAAACTATACGTGGATGCTTTCTATAATCATTATAAACACGAATGGGAAGCTGAGAATTTGGAAACAACGTGGTTAACTCCTGGCGATGAGAACTTCATCTCTGTTTATAATATTCTTGTAGATAAGAGTAAAGAAGAGATTGTGGGTAAGCTCAAAGCCCTCAAAGTTTTGCTTGGTGACGGTAAGCAGGAACAGCTCACAGACTTGGTGAAACAATATCAGAACCAGCCCTATGAACTTGATCGTTCTAATCCTTTCAAAGCACTCTTCCTGGAACAGCATCTCTATCAACCTCTGCTATATCTGAAGGGCGACGAATATGAAGATGCGGAAAAGGGGCCTCTTGTGGTAATTAAGCCTACGGCTCTTGTTCCGAGCGAAAAAGACTTTATAGATTCACTCCTGAAATTTATCCAAAGCGATCAGGGACTGCTTAATGGTAAGTCTTTGTATCTGCTTCGTAATCGCAGCAAAAAGGGCCTTGGGTTCTTTGATTCGCTTTATTTCTATCCCGACTTCATCCTATGGATTATTGATGGTGAGCACCAGTATGTCACCTTTATTGAACCTCACGGGCTTCAGCATGAGAAAGGCTACAAGAGTGCTAAGATTGGTTTCTTCAACAAATTGAAAGAAGAAATCGAGCAAAAACTCCACGATAAGGATATTTCACTTGATTGTTACATTATTACGCCAACGCAGGCTGAAGCAATTGAACATTGGGGTGGCTCAATACTGGATATGAATAGGAACCACATCTACTTCCAGAAAGAACAAAGTGACGGGTATATGCGAATGATAGTGGAGAAAGTTTTGAACGGTTGAATTGAAAGATCATAACACATTATATATTGGATAAAGATGGACGTTTATAATTTCCAGTTCGCAGAAAAATATCAAGGCTTTTGGAAAATAAAAGGAAGCCGAAGGAGACCATTAGCTGGTGTCCTAACAATCAAAAATGACGTTATCTCGTTAGAGGTAATAGGCCAGGATGCCCTAATTAAGAACTGGGCTGTCTCATTTATTCCGGTAATTGAAGGTTATGCGTTTTATAAAGATGAGAATCAAAAGAATCATGATTATCACTTTATTTTGAAAGGGCTTTCATTTAAAAAACATTCTGTTTTTGGTGATCATATGCTTAATGCGGAATATGATGTCCGTGTCATATTAGTATCAGACAAAAAGAAATTAGAAACAGATAGAGTGCGTAGTTGCTGCATAAGAAATGGCTTAATGGATAGTTGGGTTAAGGACATTACTATTAATTCCTATTCTTTCGAATTCCCTCCAAATCTCCAGCTTAAATATAAACAGAGTGAGTCTTTGGTTCTATACCAAACGAAATCAAATAGAATATATCTTTACTTTGGTTATGATTACAACTTCCCTGATAAGAATGGTTTCAGACTAGGTCATAAATCATTCTTAAATGTAGAATTTGATGGTCTGAAACACTTTGATGAATCCTTAATTAGTTTATTGTCTATTCATTGGCTCTTTTCACTTATATGGAACAATAATTCCTCACCTGAGTATTTATGTTTTAGGACACAAAAAGGACAATTCTTATACAAAGAAAGTAGAAAATACACTTATAAATATTCTTTAAAAAGCGGTTCAATAAGTACAGATGTTACTGACTTTGATGAAGTGGCGTTCCCAGAGTTGTTTAGAAAATGGTTTCTTGTTTTGGAATCCAATCTCTCATCAGTAGAATCAATTTTTGAGACATTAGATAATGACTTCATGAACCCATCATCAAAAATAAAGAACTATACAACAGCTATAGACGGTTTAGTAAAGAGTGAGAAGACAGAATTGGTAGAAGTCGAACAGGGATGTTCTGATTTAATAGAGAAGGTGTCAGGGTACATTAATAAAAAAGAGGCCCAATTACTCAAACGCTTCTTGTTTAAACATGAGCCTTTCACACTCAAAGAGAAATTAGAGAAGATTCTAGGTGACCTAAACTCTTATATTGAATTAAATGTTGAAGATGGTTTTAGTTCAAAGGTTGTTAATACGAGGAATATTTTAACTCATGGTCGTATTCGCAAAAAGGCAGACAAAATATATAATAAGGAACAATACCGAGATTTAGCGCTCTGTTTAGAGTCACTAGTAATGGCATACCTGCTTCAACAAATTGGTATTCCTTCTGAGACTGCAAAGAAAATAACAGGAACTGTTTCATCCCCCAAATGATTTGAATATGGACGACGAAAAATACTCAAACTATCCGTTTCTATCAGTGCCATTCTTGGACTGATTGATACCAATGACACAGTAGCACCGAGACTCAAAGACCATTCGTTAGGAAGAAGACGTAGGTAAGGGACTTGCTAGGCTCGCTCAAAGATAAAGAAATACTATTATAACTAATAGAGTAAATGGCAATAGGTAGCAAAGCGTATTTAACATATGCCCTCAATAAAGAGGGGAATTTGGTACATGTAGACAAAGTACCAAATGGCAATGAGTGCGGATGCGTTTGTCCTCATTGTAAAAGTGCACTATGTGCTAAAAATGGTGGCGATGGAGAAAAAATGATTCACCACTTTGCACATCTAAGCGGGGCTGATTGT
>CACYKX010000145.1 GCA_902775075.1 uncultured Prevotellaceae bacterium
TAGTCTCAAATCTCAAATCTCAGTTAGTTTTTCGAGGGGTATAACTTTGTACTTTCTGCGAAATTATCTGACAGATGTTTTTCTTAATATAATTATTATTATATAAATTATATTATTATATTATATATTATATATTATAAGAGAAAAATATATACAAATCTGACAAATTGGAAAAATACCACTACCCAAAAAACTAACTGAGATTTGAGACAACTGAGACTCCTAACATAGTTAACAAAACGTAAAACATTGATTATCAACAGATTACATGGATTCTACAAAACAGACATCACAGCTACCTCTTCTCCTATGATGCCAAAATTCGGCAAAAATACCGGATGTACATTCTCCTATGATGCCAAAATTCGGCAAAAATACCGGATGTACAAGGCTTTTAAGCGCTCAAATCTCGCCTGATATGCGCACAGTTATCGTTCCGATGCTTTTTTCTGCTTTGGGGCTTACATCTCACCCCCCGCCAAGTACGAATTATCGCCTATATCCTGGGGGAGCCGTAAAGAAACGTATAAGAAGGCATCGAAAGGAACGTAACGTATCACAACGCATCATCGCCATTTTCGGATGTCGTATCTTTGCAAACGTCATCCAGAAACAAAGCACCGTCCACCACCCCTTTCCGAAGGAATCTCGAATAACTGACGAATTGTCAGCAGCAAATTGCCATCATGGCAAAATATGGCAGAATTAAGACCATGGCACATAAGTTGCATTTCAGGTTAGTGAAAGCTGAAGCAATAAGCTGAAGGATTCAACAAGTATCCAACAACTCAAACCGAGGCCGCAACAAAATTTGATATGGATTAAAAACAAAATTAGGAGGTATTGATTATGTTGTTAGCTCGTAGAAACAATGAACAAAATTGGTTGAACAATTGGTTTGATGATAGCTTTTTCGACACAGACCTGATGCCACGTGTAAACGCTACAGCACCTGCTGTCAATGTCAAGGAGAATGATAAGGCTTACGTGATGGACATCGCCGCTCCGGGACTTAAGAAGGAGTTTGTACGCATGAATGTGGATCAAGATGGTAATTTGAATGTGGCCATCGAGAACAAGATGGAACATAAACAGGAGAACAAGAAAGAACATTATCTGCGTCGTGAATTCTCTTACTCTAACTATGAACAGACATACGTCTTACCGGACGATGTGGATAAGGATAAGATTTCTGCTAAGGTCAACGATGGTATTCTTGAAATCAATATGCCGAAGTTGGCTCCACAGGAGATAAATAAGACTTTAAAGAAAATCAATATAGAGTAGTTTTGCAACTTTGTTTTCTCTTCGTACAGGCCGCAGAAAACTCTTCCGCGGCCTTTTCTTTTTGGCACGAAGTTTGCCACTCTACCCCTTGGTGACAATAGACATAAATAATAAAATATAAACATAGATATGAAAATCAACGAAATTCCTGTACTCTTGCTTACCGGCTATCTGGGAAGTGGTAAGACTACGCTCTTGAATCGTATTCTCGGTAATAAACGCGGTATCAAGTTTGCCGTCATTGTCAACGATATTGGTGAGGTGAATATCGACGAGGCGCTTATCGCTAAGGATGGTATCGTCGGACAACAGGACGATAGCCTGGTTCCGCTCTCCAACGGCTGTATCTGCTGTACCTTGAAGATGGACCTCGTGAAGCAATTGAGCGACATCGCCGAGACTGGCAATTTCGATTATATCGTCATCGAGGCTAGTGGTATCTGTGAGCCTGCCCCTATCGCTCAGACGATCAGTATATACCCTAAGATGTATCCTGACTATGCGCGCAAGGCGGTGGCTAAACTCGATGCTATCGTTACCGTGGTGGACGCTCTGCGCATCCGTGATGAGTTTGCTAATGGTAATGATTTGCTAGGCAACGACTTCGGTGAGGATGACTTGGAGAGCCTCGTTATCCAACAGGTGGAATTCTGTAATAAGATTCTCCTCAACAAGGCTTCTGAGGTATCGAAAGAGGAACTGGCTGAGGTAACGAAGATCTTGAAGACGATTCAACCTCAAGCTGAGATCATCCCTTGTGACTATGGCGATGTTGACTTTGATAAAATTCTGAATACGCATCTCTTCGACTTCGAGAAGGTGGCTACTTCGGCACGATGGATTGCTGCCATGGAGGACGATGACGATGATTTGGAAAACGAGGAAAGTGGTGAGGCTCTAGAATATGGTATCGGTACTTTCGTGTATCGTAGTAGACGGCCTTTCGACTTGTCGCTCTTCGATGAATTTATCGCTCGCAAATGGCCTAAGACGGTGATCAGATGCAAGGGTATCTGCTATTTCCGTGATGAAAAGGATACTTGCTATGTCTTTGAGCAGGCTGGTAAACAGGTGGGACTGAAAAACGCAGGACAATGGTATGCTACGATGCCTGCCGACCAACTGAAGGATTTCATGGCCAAGAACCCTGGTTTGCAACGTGACTGGGATGAGAAGTATGGTGACCGTATGCAGAAACTGGTCTTCATCGGTCAGAATATGGACGAGGCCGCTATCACGGCTGAACTCGATAAATGTTTGATGGATTAAGGGATAAACTATGAAATATCTCGTCATCTCTGACATTCATGGATCGCTCCCAGCACTCGATAAGGCACTTGAATTTTATCGTGAACAGAAATGCGATATGTTGCTGATTCTCGGTGATATATTGAACTATGGCCCACGAAACGGATTACCAGAGGGCCTTGACCCTAAGGGAATTGCGGAGCGATTGAACGCCATGGCTGACAACATCGTGGCCATCAGGGGTAATTGTGACTCTGAGGTAGACCAGATGTTGCTCTCCTTCCCAATCATGCAGGATTATGCCTTGCTCGTGGATGAGGGCAAGAAGTTGCTCCTCACCCATGGTCATCTGTATAATAAGTCGAACCTTCCTCCTGGCAGGTTTGATTATGTATTACAGGGGCATACGCACCTCTACGAACTCAGTAAACTGGAGAATGGTACTGTGGTATGCAACACGGGGAGTGTCACATTCCCAAAAGGCGGCAGAGTTCCGTCTATGGCAATATACGAAAAAGGTAAGATAACACTCTATTCGCTCGACGGCAAAGTATTACAGACAGAGTAATTCTTGATATAACGTATTGATATATGGTCGTGACCAGTCTTTCTCATGATGGCGGTCATGACCATATTTTATGATATCAATATCGATCTTGACGATGCTTTGGCGATGTTCTTCCTTCGTACTATGCAAACTCGCCTCTATGTCGTCGAGAAAATGGGCAATGGTATCAAGAGGCAACGGGGTGTTCACCATAGCTAGACAATTGAGAAATTTATCGCTCTCCACACCTATCGGATCGGTCCACATCATACGACTGAAAACCATCTTGCCATGAAAATATCCTTGCAGCAAGTCGATGGCTTTTCGCATATTCTGCTCCTGGTGGATGTTGGAGCCTAAAGCTATTATCAATTGTCTGTTTTCTATCATCTGAATTGGAATTCGTGCAAAGTTACTAAAAATATTGAATTATTTGGCGCTATATGGCTTATTTTTCTTAAATTTGCGCATAAATTAGTACTTTAAGGATGAAGAAAATTTTATTGCTTGGTCTATCGCTTTTCATGATGCTCCACGTGGCAGCTCAGATACGACCAAATCAGGCTTACTATAATTATATCAATCAATACAAGGATTTGGCTATCGAGGAGATGATGCGCTATCGTATTCCTGCCAGTATCACGTTGGCTCAAGGCTTGCTCGAAAGTCGCGCTGGATTGAGCGACTTGGTTCGACAGGGCAATAATCATTTCGGTATCAAATGCCATAATTGGACTGGCCCGACGCAATATCATGATGATGATGAAGCGGGCGAATGTTTTCGTGTGTATGCGGACGCTAAGGAGAGTTATGAGGATCATAGCAAGTTCTTGGCCCGTCAACCGCGGTATAGCAGTCTGTTCAATCTCAGTATCTATGATTACAAGGGATGGGCGTATACGTTGAAATCATGCGGATATGCCACGAGCCCTACTTATGCCAGTAAGTTGATTCAGATCATCGAGCTCTATCATCTTGATCGCTACGACCGTGCTACGGGTTATGACCGTTTCATGGCGCAACATAGTGGCGCTGATATGCTGGGAAACAAGAAACTTCTCCATCCAATCAAGATTTTCAATAAGAACTATTATCTGTATGCTCGTGAGGGGGATACCTTCAAGAGTATTGGCGAAGAGGTGGGCATCAGCTGGCGCAAACTCGCCAAATATAATGAGCGCAATAAGAAGGATGTGCTCCATAAGGGTGATATCATATATCTAAAGAAGAAACGCAACAAGGCACCTAAGGAGTATAAGAATTACGTGCATGTCGTCAAGGATGGCGAAAGTATGTATCTTATCGCTCAGAAGTATGGCATTCGCCTAAAGAGCCTCTATAAGTTAAATCTTCTTTCTCCTGATTATCAGATATATACAGGAGCTCGTCTGAGGGTAAGATAAAACCTTGGGATGAACTAAAACTTAAAAATACGCTAAAATATGAAGATGTTTTGCAGATCTATCTGTTTGTGGATGTGCCTGTTCCTTGTGATGGGGGCAAAGGCACAAAAGTTTGAGGATTATTTCGTAGACCGTACCTTGCGTATCGACTACAATTTTAGTGGTAATGTCAAGGAACAGCATATTTCCGTGGATGAGCTCGCTACTTCTCCGCATTGGTATGGTAAGCGACAGCATTTGGCTGAGTTGCCTGTGGAGGGTAATGGTCAAATCACAGTTCGTGACCATCGTTCACAACGGATCATCTATCGTTATTGTTTCTCTACGCTCTTCCAAGAATGGCTTACGAATGATGAAGCAAAACGTGTATCACGCAGTTTTGAGAATGTTTTTCTCATCCCGATGCCTAAGGATACGGTGGATGTAACTATCGACTTGAGAAATAACCGACGGGTCATCACGTCAACTCTTACGCATCAGGTGGTTCCTACGGATATTTTGATTCGACATATCGGAGAAAAGAACCTTACCCCCTATGATATTGTGCAACGCCCTGCGGACAGTACGAAATGTATCCGTATCGCCTTCGTCGCCGAGGGGTATACCAAACAGGAGATGGATGTTTTTCGTCAGGATGTAAATCGGGCTATGGGAGCGTTGTTCGCTCATGAACCATTCAAGAGTCTGCGCAACAGATTCGAGGTCGTTGTGGTATGTGCGCCTTCTGAGGAAAGTGGCACGAGTGAACCTTCTAAAGGTATCTGGAAGAATACGGTATTACATTCTCACTTCGACACTTTCTATAGCGATAGATATCTAACAACCTTGAATATCAAGGATTTACACAATGTTTTAGCGGGCATCCCTTATGAACATATCATCATCCTTGTGAATACTTCTACCTATGGCGGTGGCGGCATCCTCAACAGTTATAATCTGTCGGCTGCGCATCATCCTTATTCGTTACCGGTCATTGTACATGAGTTTGGTCATAGTTTTGCAGGATTGGCTGACGAATATGCTTACGAGAATGAACCGATTCCGATGTATCCACACGATGTGGAACCTTGGGAAAAGAATATTACCACAAAGGTCGACTTTCACGACAAATGGGAGAACTTGATTCATAAGGTGGATGGCATTGGCCTCTACGAGGGTGCTGGATATAGTCTGAATGGGGTATATCGTGGTTTTAAGGATTGTCGTATGCGAACCAATTCCTTCCCTACTTTCTGCCCTGTTTGTGAACAGGCTATCAGAAGATATATCGATTTCTTTACTAAATAATTCTCCGGGCTTCGTCATGGATATGGGTCATGGAATGAAGAAATGGATGGTATCGTGTCTGCTTTTGACTTTGTCTATCATGTCACAGGCACAAAATAATGAGATCATGTGTAATCGCATACGGTCGCTACAGGTGGTTGCGGGAGAGAATTGGCAAGACCCTCCAATCATCTCGCTCGAAGAGGCTAAACGAATGGGAACCGGTAGGACGATACGCATATCTTTTGATGATATGACCCATGAATATCATCGTTATGTGTATCGCATCATACATTGTGATGCAGATTGGAAAGAGTCGAGTTCGCTCTTCGCTTCAGACTATATCGAGGGGTTTAATGATGCTGTGACCATCGAGGACGGTATTACGGAATCAGTAAACACGAATACGCTCTATACGCATTATGGATTTCAGATTCCGAACGAGCGATGTGCTTTGAAGATGAGTGGTAACTATCGGGTGATGGTATTCGACGAAAATGATGAAAATTCTCCGATCTTTTCAGCTTGTTTTATGGTCGTAGACCCGCGGATGGCTACTACCATGCGTATGACGACAAATACGGACGTGGACGTGAACGACCGACATCAACAGGTGGAGATGAACCTGAACTATGGGAATGTGAACGTGACAGATTGGCATTCACAGATCAAAACTGTAGTTTTACAAAATTTGCGCTATGATAACGCAGTGGTAAATGCGGAACCTGCTTATATCACAAGTAAGGGATTAACGTGGAGCCATAACCGCAAGCTGATTTTCGACGGCGGAAATGAATATCGTAAGTTTGAGATGCTCGATGAATCGACTGTCGGTCTAGGCATCAGCGAGATGGATTGGAACAAAGAACATTATCATGCTTATCTTTGGCCTGCAGAGATGCGATCAAGTTATGTGTATGAAGAAAGTGGGAATGGGGCCTTCTTGCTTCGTAATCGGGACAACAAGGAGGCTGAATATACGTCGGAATACGTATGGGTACATTTCACTTTACCGAGTGACAGATTGCCCGGGGATGTGTATGTCAATGGACGATGGACGAACGACCGGTTCTTGCCACAATATCGCATGGCGTATGATGAGACGAAGCATCGCTACGAAACTACGATTCCACTAAAACTGGGATATTATAGTTATCAATATATACAAGTGTTGGGCGATGGACGTACGACACTTATCCCAACAGAGGGCAACTTCTATCAAACTCGAAATCGATACACGTTCTTGGTCTATTATCGCCCAATTGGAGCCCGTACCGATTATCTTATGGGATATGCCGATCTGAAATAATCTTTCTGATATTTTATTTCTGCTTTTTCATAAATTATCCATATCATTTTATTATCTTTGCAGACAGAAATTAGAAACAACGCATTATGAGTATAGAATATATGTCTCAAGAAGGCTATGATAAACTCGTAGCCGAACTCCATCATATGGAGACTGTGGAATTGGCACAAGTGAAGGATGCTATTGCTGAAGCTCGCGACAAGGGTGACTTGAGCGAAAATTTTGAATATCATGCCGCCAAGCGTGAACAGAGTAAGTTGCTCGGTCGAATCAGTTTTAAGCAGAAGGTTCTTGCTAACGCTCGTGTCATCGACATGTCGCATATCGCTAATGGTACAATCCAGTTACTTTGTCATGTGGGACTTACGAACCTTACTCGTAATATGCAGGTGAACTATATGATCGTTAATCCGCATGAGGCTAATGTACGCGAGGGAAAGATTTCTATCAAATCACCTATAGCACAAGCATTATTAAATAAAAAGGTGGGCGATGAGGTGGAAGTGAAAGTTCCGGCCGGTCTGCTAAAATTCCGTGTTGACAGTATAGAATACTAAATCTTTCATAATTTATAAAGAGGGACATCTAAATCTGATGTGCCCTTGAAAGTTAGACAAAAACTTTCGGGGCTCAGATCAAAATCTATAGGTGTTCCTCTTTTTTAGTTCATCTCAAAGACGCATTCCATCATTTTCTGATATTTGCACACAAAAATATGTATATTTTTGGCAAAAGTATGTAACAACTAACAAATTTCAATAATAATAGGATATATTTCTGACAAAATGTTAGAAAATTCGCTATTTTTTAAGAAATATTTTTGTTGTTTCAAATTTTATTTATATCTTTGCATTAGCAAAAAAAAGAAAATTTTTTTCTCGTACATAATGTTTGGTGGAGTTGCGTCGTGAGACGTGACCCCATATTTTTATATAGATACCAAAAGTACAAAAAGTATTAATACTATATCATATTTTAAAAACTTTTATTACCTTTGCGGCAAAGATGAAAGATTTGCAACATAAGAGAACTTTTGCAGCATGGATATTGACTTTGGTATTCGTGCCAATGCTCCTATTATCAGGCTTTCATCATCACGAACGTCGTGTAGAAAATCATATCGCATGTTCGGCCTGTGCCCATCATGTACATCATGACGGACATTTGACGCAACAAGCGAGTAGCATCGACCATTGTATTCTCTGCCAATTATTATCTACACCTTATATTATATATAGTACAACTTCTGTATGTGTATGTCTCTCTCTCTTACTGTTGTTGACCTACGGAGACAGAAGTTCGCTATTTGCCGCCTTCCACGGCACAAAATCATGTAGAGCGCCCCCTTTTTACTTATCTTAATGGCAACAAATGGAGACTGATAGGGATTATTGGCTTCCGACGAATTCAATTTTAAAGTAAAAAGATAAGTAAATCAACAGATAATGAAAAAAATATTTTCAATGCTGATGATGTGGCTTTGTGTAGCTGCATGGGCATTGGCTATGGAGCCTAT
>CACYKX010000146.1 GCA_902775075.1 uncultured Prevotellaceae bacterium
TTGTTGCCTTGTTCCTGAAAGCGAGTGCAAAGGTATAACTTTATTGCCAAACTACCAAAACTTTCAATGGAAAAATTCAACTTTTTTGCAAAGTTTTCGAAATATTTGACAAAATAGAATAATACATTGGAGGTATACCTTATTAAATAATACATGACAGGGTAATTAGACAAGACAACGCTACATAGAATACCAAGAAATCATGATTAATACCTTTCTAACATTTCATCTATTTTAGGTATTGCAACACTTCACCAAAATATATAACTTTGCATCGAGATTAAGATAAATAAGCCATAATAGATAATATTCGCTAAGGATAAAATTCATAATGTTTTTGTATACCGAATAAGAGCCAGCTGTGAAGCCGGCTCTTATCATCTACTATATATCCAAAAACTTTTAGTAAATATTAACGACTAACAACTATACAACATCTCGACAAATACTCTATATTTGCATCAACAAGTATTATGCATCTTAAACTTAACATTATCAATCATGGCAAAAAAAATTACAGACAAAGTAACTTGGGTTGGAAAAATCGACTGGGAACTAAAACATTTCCATGGTGACGAATTATCTACAGGAAAGGGATCAAGCTACAATTCATATCTTATCCACGATAAAAAGACCGTACTTATAGATACTGTTTGGGGACCATATGGTGAAGAATTTGTAAATCACTTACGTGAGGGAATCAACCTAAACGACATAGACTATATCATCATGAACCATAATGAAAGTGACCATTCCGGAGCACTTCCGGCACTAATGCGTGAGATTCCTGACACCCCAATCTATTGTACAGCCAAAGGCGAGAAAATACTCCGTGGACTTTACCATCAGAACTGGAATTATATTAATGTAAAGACTGGTGATTCCCTTAATATTGGAGACAACACTCTAACCTTCATAGAAGCACCGATGTGTCATTGGCCCGATACTATGGTGACCTATGCCAACGACGAACGTATACTATTTTCAAATGATGTATTCGGGCAACATTTCGCCACAGAAAGTCTCTATGACGACACCGTCTGTAAGTCTGATCTCTTCTACGAAGCAGAAAAATATTACGCCAACATTTTGAATCTCTATAACCCGATGGTACAGAAAAAGATAAAGGAGATTGTGGCCATGAACTTACCTTTACGCATGATATGTCCAAGTCATGGTGTAATATGGACCAATCACATTAAAGACGTCATCGATCGCTATCTTTCATGGAGCAGCGGTTATCAAGAGAATCAGATAACTATTATCTACGACACAATGTGGCAAAGTACACGACATATGGCAGAAGCAATAGCCGACGGCATCCAACAACAGGATCCAACAATCAAGGTAAAACTCATGAATGCAGTAAAAGATGATAAAAATGACATTATCGTTGAAGTATTCCGTTCGCGTGGCATCCTCATCGGAAGTCCTACTGTCAATATGGGAATCACATTCGCCATTGCAGGCATCATAGAAATGATTCATGGCATGAAATTCAAGAACAAGGTCTTTGGAGCATTCGGTTCTTCCGGTTGGGGAGGCGGTGCAGAGAAACGTATTGCCGAACGAATGACAGAAGCAGGATGGAAACAAGCAACAGAACCATTTAAGCTCCTTTGGGCACCAAATAACGATGGAGAAAGAGCTTGTAGAGAATACGGGAAACTATTTGCTCAAAAATGCTAATATATCGTGGGCTATCAACATATAAAAGATAGCCCTATTTCTTTTTCTTTCTACACTCAGGACACACACCTCTTAAAATATAATTGGCACTCGTAACCTCATAACCTTCCGGAATATTTACTTTAGGCATCGATATATCATAAAGACAAAACGTTTTATGACATGATTCACAATAAAAATGGACATGCTCGTCATCATCATATTCTGCATCATGACTATGACATAATTCATACTTTATTCCACCTTCACCATCTTCAATTATATGTACTACATGATGCTCACGAAACAGCATAAGGGTACGAAAAATATTCGACTTATCTATCGAAAGAATCTTATATTCTAAATCCTTCATAGAAACAGGTCGTTCTTGTACTGCTAATGTTTTAGCAATAACAATACGATTCACCGTCGGCTTTACCCCATGGCATTCCAATAATTTTACAATTTTATCATTTTCCATCTTCATCAATAAAAGCTATGATATAGAATACTATTATCCTTCTAGCAGACTAAATTACGTGAATAACTGCGTTGATTTACGAAGTTAACTACATCGGCTCACAAAGTTAACAATATAAGCTTACGAAGTTAACTACGTAAAGCGATGCAGTTAACTGCATAAAATCCAATAATCATTTCACTCGGCAGACACGAATACCCAATTGCGAAGGATGCTTCTGCATATACTGCCAGAGCGACATTGGTTCCTCGATTACTTGATGATGAATACTAGAAGCGTTAAGAAGATGTAGTTTTCCATCTTCCCCCCACGCGGCAATACCAATATGAGAGGTATCAAGTCCTTTCTTTTTAGTGAGAATAACAAGGATATCCCCATCCTGTATTGATTTCTTTACGCATCTATTACCAATCTGATTCTTAGGAATATATCGATATCGCTTTCCCGTAATACTTTGCTCTAGAGCACGAATTCCACTCAACCATTGAGGATGCGAATTCAGCATTTTATAATTACCTACATGGGTTGACATATAATTAACCTTTACCGTCTGTATTCCACAAAAAGGAGGATTAGGAGAATCTATATTCTCTACGATTCCCTCACGTTCATTATCATCCATCCACACCGTAAAATAATGCTGACGATGTACATAATCTACCTTACCTCCAATATACCTGATATGGCGAAGGGCATCACAAAAGGCAGCAAACGTTGTTTTTCGCTGTTCTGCACATCGTGTAAGGGCTACAACTTGTTCAACAAAGGTAGTACAATCTAACTCAGAAAGATTTACAATTAATTGTTCTTCTTTCGTCCGATCAAGTGTACCTCCGACATATGGAACACCAACAAACTTTCGACCAAAATATAACATCCAACTACCTGCCTTACGCGCCTTCATCCGAGAGGCATCTCGAAGCAATTGTTCTATTTTACAACGGTCTTCGGAACTACACGATACCTGTGCACGAATTTGTAGCGTCCATAACATCAATAACAATAAAAAATATTTCTTCATCGTTTACCGAAATTAAAACCTATATAGAAATTTAAATAGCCAAAGAAATTATTTGTTGAAAATTGTTTCTTAGTATAGTTATAACTATGGAGAATAGCACTAGCACCCGCATACCATTTCATATTATTATAGACCAATCCGAAACGTCCTATTCCATCAATATTGATGTTTTTCAAATTAAAATCACGAAGTGTGAAGCGACCGTGATTAGTATCTGAAAGCGTATGCTTATAAGCCAAAGCTGTCGATAAACTTGCATTAAAAAGCCAATGCGGAGCAAAGACCCAGTTGTAACTATATCCACAGCTAAAAGAAATATCTGTATATTCTATTTTCCCGAAAAGTCTACTACTATCCAATCCTATTTCTAAAGAAGAAAGGTTTAGACACTCACGAGTTAACTTATCCAGTTCATTCCAATCCATAGACAATTTTTGATTGGTGTAACCAATACCAGCCAACCAACTTCCCGCACTATGACGCTGTACTGTACTCTGACTATAAGCAGCGGGATATGAAAAACGTCTATGATTGAATATATAATATAAGTTAAACCCCTTGATGCTAGAATTTAATCCATCAAAATCTACATTCTTGATGGCATCCGTATTTATATTCTTCTCTAAGTCAAGACTGCGAATACGATAATTATTACCCGTCTCACGCCAAAACAGATCTACCCCCACCAGACTACTATATAAACTTAGGCCAAATTCTTTACGATTTGACTTCTCTGAATTCATACAGATATGTTTCAAGTCTATCGTATAGCCCAAGAATATCCATCTCCAACCAACATATGGCCCCAACTTATACGATACTTCTGGTGCAAAGGTAATACTATTTCCATCTTTCTCTGACAGTTTATACATCTCATACGTATTCGTACTCTGAAGCATGACAGTATAATTATATCGTTGTGGTTCGATATAATTCGTATCAATATTATTAAACTCTTGAAAGAGTCGTGTAAAACTCTTTCCTATGCGATGGAAAAACGTTTTTCTATGGTGTACACTGGTCAAAGAATCAGAAATATGACACGACCGATCAACTTCTCCTGTGGGATACGCGACAACCGATGCACCAATCATAGAAGGATTGACGCAAGTATCTTCCCTAAGCGAATCAGCCTTAACATGATTGCCAAGAAACAGAAAAAATAATATCAAACATATCAATCTTTCCACAAGATACGATCAAGAACCCAGTTGGTTGGTGTTGCAGAAATACTTGTACACTCGCAAGTGCCTATACCTTGCATATCCTCGATAACGCTTTTAATAATAGGTAACTGAACATAAGGTGGATTAGGAACCTCGATATTCATATCTCCTTCACTTGTAACCAAACGTATAGGATCATAATTAAATACAGAGAAACTTACTGTACCTCGCGTACCAATCACCTCTATACGATCCTCCTTGGCACTTTCGTGTCCAACAAAGCACCAACTACCACTACCAGGGATGCCACTTTCAAAATAAAAACACGCAGAAATAGTATCCTCAGCCTGATATAAATGAGCTCGATTGGCCGGATAGCCGTGGGCACGAGTTATCACCCCAAAGATATCTTGAAGCAAGTCCAACTGATGAGGAGCCAAATCATAAAAATAGCCGCCACCAGAGATATCCGGTTGAAGACGCCAAGGCAGTGTATCGCCACGACTATAATCCAAATCGCGAGGAGGTACAGAGAAACGTATCTGAACATTCACGACATCTCCAACTGTTCCATTGTTTATGATCTCCTTAACTTTTTGAAAATAAGGCAGATATCGTCTATAATAAGCCACGAAACAAGGAATGCCCGTTTCTTCACTAATACGATTAATTCGAATACAATCGGCATAACTGGCGGCCAAAGGTTTCTCTATGTAACAAGGCTTACCTGCACGCATTGCCATAATAGCAAACGTAGCATGACTAGAAGGTGGAGTGGCAATATAAATTGCATTAATATCAGGATCCTCAATTAATCGGGAAGCATCCGTATACCATTTACGTATATGATGGCGCTCGGCATATCGGCGCGCTTTATCCTCACTACGACTCATCACAGCCTCGACATGCGAGCCTGGCACCTCATTGAAAGCTGGTCCGGATTTTTTCTCCGTCACCTCGCCACAACCAATAAATCCCCAACTGATTTTCTTCATGACCTACATACTTTCTTTAATAGACCCTAGGACCAAATATTGAAGTGCCCACACGAACCATGGTAGAGCGATGTTTTATTGCCAACTGATAATCTTGACTCATACCATACGAACGTACCGAGAAGTTATCATCATCGACAAAATAATCATGCTTGATTTCATCGAAGAAGCAAGCTGCCGTTTCAAAATCATTCTCTATACGAGCTGTATCGTCTGTATTAGAAGCCATCATCATGATTCCGCAAATCTGAACATGCTTCAGATCACGCCATTCACCAGCTGCAAGCAACTGACGACAATCCTCAAGAGACAATCCGTATTTTGTAACCTCGGCAGCAATATGAAGTTCTAAAAGCACTTTTATTACACGATCACATTTCGCAGCCTGTTTTTCAATTTCACGCATCAGTTTCATACTGTCACAAGCCTCTATCATAGATATATAAGGTGCTATATACTTCACCTTATTAGTCTGTAGATGACCTATAAAATGCCACTCAATATCATCAGGAAGCGCAGCGACCTTCTGTTGCAACTCTTGTTCGCGACTTTCGCCGAAGATCCTTTGACCCTCAGCATAAGCCGCTTCAATATACTCTTTAGGGTGAAATTTGCTGATAGCAACCAATTGTACGTTGTTTGGCAAGTTTCCCAGTACCTCGTGTAAATTCTTTGCTACATCAAACATAACCTGTATATTTATTTCTCCTTAGGTTGCTCCTCATATTCAGGAACATCATTTTTTTCCTCCTTCTTAGGAGCATGATGCTCGAAGACATCCATGATCTTGGTTTCGTTGATACTAGAAATCACATAATCAACGATAGAGCCCTTCATTGCTTCATCGACATGATTTACTGCACTAGCAAAGCTACCAGCCTGAACAAGATAAGTAACTGTAGAACGTTTCTCTTTCTCTGTTTTCTCATCGATAGTGATAAACTGCAACTTAGCTTTATACCACTTATCATCTTTATCCATATCACTGAAGAAGATTTCACCATATGCAGCAGGAGAGATACTGGTAATCTTCATATCACCACTTATATATGACATCATTTCTTCAGTGATAGCACTTTCTGCATCTGTGAAAGTAAAAGCATCGACAACATATTGTTCAACAACAGGCTTCTCCATGCCATCTTCCATCATCTTCTGATATTTCACTTTGGTCTCAAACCAAGTACTTGTTCTACTTCTCATTTTATATATAGGTTTATATTTTCATTAAAATTCTTGCCATGCAAAAATAACAAAATAAAATGAAATAGAAATATCACAAGAGTGATAAATATTAAAAAAGAGCGTTTTTTAAATATTTCTCCTTTTCATTTACCTATTCTCGATATATTTGTTTATCTTTGCACCTTGATAATTAACAAATGATACAGAATCATGCCTGAAATATCAGTTCGTGGACTTGAGATGCCTGAGTCACCTATTAGGAAATTGGCTCCTTTGGCTACAGCAGCTAAAGATCGTGGCATAAAAGTTTATCACTTAAATATTGGTCAACCTGACCTCCCCACTCCACAATGTGGCCTTGATGCGCTAAAACATATCGACCGCACGGTATTGGAGTATTCTCCTAGTCAAGGATATTTGAGTTATCGTACTAAACTCGTTGACTACTACAAGAAATTTAACATCGACGTTACTCCCGACGATATTATTATCACAGCCGGAGGTAGTGAGGCTGTGCTCTTTGCATTCATGAGTTGTTTGAATCCTGGCGACGAAATTATCGTACCAGAGCCAGCTTACGCCAACTACATGGCCTTTGCCATCTCAGCTGGTGCAAAGATACGTACAATAGCGACAACCATAGATGAAGGATTTTCTCTACCAAAGGTTGAAAAGTTTGAGGAACTCATCAATGAGCGTACTCGAGCTATTATGATTTGTAATCCTAACAACCCAACAGGCTATCTATATACACGAAGAGAGATGAATCAAATTCGAGATTTGGTAAAGAAATATGATCTTTATCTATTCTCTGATGAGGTGTATAGAGAGTATATCTACACCGGTTCTCCCTACATTAGTGCCATGCACTTAAAAGGTATCGAAGAGAATGTTGTACTCATCGACTCTGTATCAAAGCGATATTCCGAGTGCGGTATTCGCGTGGGTGCGCTAATAACCAAGAACGAGAAGATCCGTAAAGCCGTAATGAAATTCTGTCAGGCACGTTTAAGTCCTCCTCTCATTGGACAAATAGTAGCAGAGGCTTCACTTGATGCCCCTGAGGAATATTATCGTGACGTATACGATGAATATGTAGAGAGACGTAAGTGCCTCATTGATGGATTAAATCGCATTCCTGGCGTTTACTCTCCTATTCCTATGGGTGCATTCTACACCGTAGCAAAGTTACCAGTGGATGATGCCGAGAAGTTCTGTCGCTGGTGCTTACAAGATTTCAACTATGAGAATGAGACCGTCATGATGGCTCCTGCCGCAGGTTTCTATACGACACCAGGTGCAGGAATCAATCAAGTACGCATCGCTTATGTATTAAAGAAAGCAGATTTGGAAAGAGCTCTTTTTGTGCTTCGCAAAGCACTGGAAGCCTATCCTGGAAGAATTGACGAGGAATAAAAAAATGAATCTCCCATACTTTATAGCAAATAGAATATATTCTGACAAGAGCGACAAAAAACGTGTTGCCCGACCAGCCATTCAAATAGCCACACTAGGTGTAGCTATCGGATTAGCCGTAATGATAATCTCTGTTTGCGTAGTATTGGGATTTAAGCACACTATCAGAGACAAAGTCGTAGGATTCGGATCACATATTGTTGTCGGCGATTTTATGACTATTCAGTCGAATGCCAACTATCCAATAGTGATGAATGATTCCATGATAGGCGAAATCAAGAAGATTCC
>CACYKX010000147.1 GCA_902775075.1 uncultured Prevotellaceae bacterium
TTCTTCCTTTACGTACTCATCATCGCCGTCGCTGTCTTTGTCTTGAAGCTTATCTTATGGATTCTGTTGATTCCCATTCTGTGGACTTACTTCACCATTTCTGACGCTATTGGCAGAAAGAAGAAGGTAGCCAGGCAGCGCAAGTAACCGCACTGCCTGTGCCCTTTGTCCTGGATCAAGACATCTTGAGCTGGTAGGATTGGTCAGCCAGTTGCTCTATGATTGCTTTTTCCCTCATGTAACGGATATACTCCTTGGCAGTCCTGGGCTGCACCTCCATAGCGTCTACAATAGCCTTCACCATATCTCTATAGGCCAGCTTGTCCGCCTTCTCATAGATACTGATAGCAAGATTTCTGAGGTCAGCCGTCTTCTGCTTCTCCTTGTCTTCCTTGGACTTAGTCCCCATATAGACAAACATATCCTCTTTCTTGTCCCACCCGAAAGACATCATCGGGATGTCCAGTGGACTGCCGTCGCGAACCTTGATGCACTTGACCACTGAGTACGCAGGATTGGTGTCCTTCTCAATAGAGAGAATGCCCGCGGCTTTACGCTGCAGCTCCGAGCCTATATGACCTCTGAGCTTTACCCCGTTCGGCACGAAGTGCAGCACACAGATGATACAAGTGCGGTAGAATCCGGCAAGGCGGTACAGTTCGTCCACCACTTCAATACTTTCCAGCTCATCGTTGGCCGAGCGGACCAAATCAGCCACGCCATCAATGACCACGAGTTGTATGCCCTCATGCTCGTTGAAGTTCAATTCAAGACAAGAACGGATAGCCTCCAGCCTCTCCTTTCGTGACATTGCCGTCATATGATAGGCATGGAAAAAATCCGGCTTCGTCTCAATGTAAGCCCTACGAATAGTCTTCTTTACATTCTTATACAGCTGCTGTTCCGACTGTTCTGTATCAAAAAGCAGCACAGCCTTCTTCTTCGGATTTCCAGTAATGGTCATTCCGAGTGTCCGTTCACTGTCAAGCGGCTTACTTACCAAAGATCCGGATATTATAGCAGATATGAAATTACTTTTACCAACCCCTTCTCCACCGGTCAGACAAAAGAGGTTGTCACATGAGCCTATGGGGACTTCATTCACCATCACGACAGCATGTGATTCTGAAGGCGGATTGGTAAAGTCAAGCTCGCACGATCTATAGAGAGCTGCGTCTTTCTTGCAAGACTGCTTCAGAAGATTGAACAGCAGTTTATTGAGTTCTTCCGTTTTGTGGCCATTGGCATAAAAGTCGGATATGTCCTTATCTGTCTTACTACCTGACAGTGGAAGCTCAAGCCTTTTGACCTTGTATGCGGCAAGTTCTTCCATTCGTTTCTTCGAACTTTCTATACCTGTTGCATCCATGTCATAGAGCAGAATGATATGCTTGAACCGACGTGAAAGATTCTTCATTATATTGTCAGGGATATCCGCTGTCTCGCTGTTGAAGCACAGTGCATGGAAGCCGTGCGCAGCGAGTGTCATCACGTCCTTCTCACCTCCGGTAATGAAGATGACATGCGCTCTTGACGGAAGCTGTCCCAAACCAAACACGTAGCAAGAGTCAGCAGACCGTGCATAGAGAAAGCGCAGCTTGCTGGACGGGCGATAAACCTTGACCGCATCGTCAACGGTCTTATATACAAACATTGGTTCTGTAGGCGTTGAACAGATTGTATATGCCTTGCCTTCCGCATTTGTACCACTGTAGCTTTTGCCGCTTCTTACATGAAAACGCTCCAATACAGATTGCGTTATTCCATATTTCTGCCAGTATTCAAGTTCCTGTGTGCTGAAATCCTTATAAGCTATTTTTGCCTTGAAGGTGGAGCTGGGCTTGTCTGCTTTCTCAGTCTTTTCATTCTTTATCGTAGCTGCATTGGCATGAAGTGATGTTAACTGTGGTTGTGCTACAGATTGCTTGTTCTGTAGCCATCTTGTATCGTTTCCCTGATCGCCAAATGGTATGTAGAGGTTCATGTCCTCATTGATTTTCCGAAGGACCTTCATGAAGTCCCGTCTGGTGTCCCAGCCATTCAACAAGGCAACGAACCAAAAACAGTCTCCGGAGTACTCTGTAGAGCCGAAGTCCTTGAGCAGGTAGCAGCCCCTCTGTGAGTTGAAATATACATAGCATGACGCCTTGGTGTCCGTATACAAGGGGTTCTTAAAGCGGCGTTTAGGCGCAAAGGGAGTGTTGATGTAGTGATGGAATACATCCAGTCCCTGACGAGTCTTTTCAAGAATCATATCCCGTATGTTCATCATGGCTTATGAAGATAAGATGGTAACGAGATATTCTTGAAATTGCTTACTTTGAGCAAGTAGTCTTCCATTCTTTCCAAAGCATCGATGTTGCTGAAACCTTTGCAAGTAGCTTTGCCGGATCTGATGGCCTCGTATAAATCCGAATATGGATAGACCACATGATTAGAAGAGAGATAGCGAAATTTGACCTTTTTGTCAGACCGCCAACGGGTTAGTGTAGAGGAAGAAATGCCGAGTATGGTCATCACGTCCTTGGATCCCATTTCAATGTTGGCGTTTTTAAGAAAGCTGTTGAAATCCAGAACACTAGGAGGTGCATGAGGTGGCTCTACCCCATCTATCTCCATACTCTCATCAAGGTTGTTGATCTCTTTAGTCAACTCTCTAATGTACGCATCGTTCTGATACAGGTGCTGCACAATCGCAGCCAGCAAAAGTTTCATAACACGTTCTTTTTTTGATTTGAATTGATAAAATTAATTTTAGATATTTATTTTTAGATCTCTCAAATTTTTTCAGTCTTTCTCTTACAATGAATATCCAGTGTTATTTAGTTGCCCATAGAGCTATTTCCTTCCTGAATCTTTTCATTTTGTCAAGTAATTCTTTGTTGTCATCTCCTTTTTTTGCAGCAGCAGCGTCCAATACAGATATTAACTGGAATGCCTCTTCGGAATATGGCTGTGGTTTTTCTTCTATTCCCAGGAACTTCAATAAGAAGTCTGATAAGTTATTATTATTTTTATTAGAAGGGAGTTTCCAAAATTTATTTTTCTTGTAGCCGTATTTAGAAAGGAATAAGTTAAGTTCCGTGGTATCTGGAACCTCAATAATTATGATCCGCTTGCCTAAAGCTTCTACACATTTTTCAAAAGTGTCCAAATTTGAGTTAGTACTACCTGCCAATATCTTCCGGACATTGGAAACATGAATGTCTGATATTTCTCCGACCTTACTAACAATAGTAGGTTCGCCGGAAAATGCGGACTTCTCGTATACCAAAAAGATGGCACCTTTAGTGGTCTTTCTGTCTTTCTGTGTATTATAATCTATTGATTTCATGTTGCAAATTTGGGAAAAAATGTTTGTAGAGCAATGCAACATAATACTTTGTGAAAGTAATAAAATACTTTGCATTTTTATTCACGCTATGTATTATTCATTGAATCAGCAAGTTAAATAACCTGTTAAAACAAATTAAATATATTATTGAAGTTTTTAATGTAAAGAATTATCGTAGTTAACAATGCTAATTTGAAGAATTTAAATACTAACAAACGAGGTAAATAATACTACAAATTAAAATAAATGTAGCGTTGTTTATTTGAGAATATTACAATAATTCTTTTTTCACAAACACATTCTATAACTATGGAAAAAGATGGTCGTAATAGGCTAAATGGATATATATATACAATATTTTTACGCTTTGATACAATTCAACCTTGAGCGTATAAAAAACGAAGATTTTCTATTATATGACGAAGTAGAATACTAGTTTACGTCAGCAGATTACGATGATAGAGAGTTGAAGGAGATAGCAGAAGATGGGATGAGAATGTATCATGAAGTTAGTCGCTTCTATTCCTATCGTGAAGGAAAAGAAATTGTGAGGTGGAAAGGTGAATATTACAATGGCTTCGACATTAAAAGGAGATCGAGGGGCTATACTTGTCTTGTTATTGGCGCATGTCCCTATATAGTTTCCTTTAGCATTAGGCGGAGTCAATTAGCAAGTGCAAATTTTGATTAGTATGTAAGATCAAATAATATGTAGCCAAGCAAGAACAACAAGCAAAATATAGAATGCTGTTAATCCGAGAATGGGTAAAACACGATAATACGTAACTACTCAGCCCCCAGTATGATGCGGGTACCTACCCCGTTAATTTTAACAGATAAAGCTATAAGTGTTACTTCTCTGATGCCTTTACCTATGTCTTTGATACTGAAAGTCTTATGACTGATAGTTGATAGACATATACTTTATGGAAGGCGTTTATCAACGCTGTGTTTAAGACACACTGGAATCACGCAAACTCCAAATATCCAAGTCTTGAACATAGACAATGATAGATGTCCATAGGTGTGATTATATCTGCCAGTGGAGTACTATATATTTATACATGAGTACTCCATGATCCATGTTCTTTATTCTAACTTTAGTATTCTCATTATTTTCTTTACGTCTTCATCTGTCACACCGATGATGGGACTGATCCTCATGAAATGGCCTTGCTGTTCGGACAGCATACAGTCTTCATCATCAACGATGGCATACTGGGAAATATTGTCATGTATAGAAAGCCACATGTCGATTTCATGTCCCTTACTCGTGAGCAAACGGATTTCGTCCGGAGTTGTCTGACTGATGACCTCCCGCCGTGTTTCACTCGGTGTGATGTCAATCAGTTCCCCGGGCATCTTGCGTTCTTTCCACAAACTTCTCATCTCATCCAATCCAAGACTTTTCCACGAAGAGGAAATCACAACGCCCACATCCGGGTGACACACTATCTTCGCAAGGTTAGCCACAGACTCTGGGTCGAAGCTGTAACCAAAGCGGTCTATGATGGCATTCTTGCCCTCGTGCTCACGCCACCGGAGTGTATTCAGCACACCGTCAAAGTCGAGAAAAAGTATCTTATTCTTCATTATTTTGCTTTGCAAGGCAGACTTGTCTCAAACCTTCTATTACATCTTCTATTTGCTCTTTATAGATCAGACCTTTGACATATTCTGTTGGGATGGAGCTAAAGCCAAATTTTGCTCCGAGGATAGCGCATGCTACTGCGGCATTGGTATCCGCGTCTCCACCGGCATTGACAACAGCTAGAAGACCCTCTTCAAAGGATGCTGCATGCCAATAAGCCCACAAGGCAACAGACAGCGTTACGAGGGTGTAGCCCATGTGGTCGTCATCCATCAGCTTGGTGATGTCTGTCTCATTCCTGGCAAGACCGATGTAGTCAGCTATCTGCTCGTCGTACTCCATAGCCGTGTTTACCATGTCCTGATAGTCAGGCACCTTGCCACCATATACCAAGGCATTGATGAGACTGGATACGATGACACAACTTCCTACGCAGCGTGGATCGTAATGAGTGAGTTTGCAGATGTTTTCGGCACATTCCGTCACACACTTGGGAAAGAGTCCCACTACGGATGTTCGCATCAGACCGCCATTGGCTGCTGACTGACATCTGCTCATCTTCCAAACCATTCTCGAGACATCGAAAGGTTTCTCTACATAGTCGGCGATGTTCAGTACTTTGTAAGTGTTCTCACCTATACCCATCGGCTCATCCATAGCCCACATTTTGAAATGCCTGGCAATGTTGGTGAAGCTCACCCCCTTGTCCTCTATGACGGCATGTGCTATGCATAGCATCATGTCGGTGTCGTCTGTCCAGTCTCCAACCTTCCAACGTTTGCGATGCCGGTCCTGGAAAATCTGACTATAATGATGCAACCCATGAGGATATTTCCACGCCATATCCTCGTCGGTCATGCCCTCAGTGCCAAGACCAAGCGCATCACCGATAGCTTGGCCATAGAGACTGCCCTTGAAGCGGTCAAATATATCTTTTTGTAATGGCTCTATTTTCTTATACATCAGTAAATTATCAATTTTTCTATGCATAGTTTGCAATAGTCATCAGTTCATTAGTCGGTCCATCATTCTACTTATGTCATCCCTCAGATTGTTATTCCTCAACTGTATGGAGCCCGTTTGCAGATAAGCCCGCTTGTTGATCTCGAGCATCATAGAGTGATAGTGAAAAGGGCAATCAGGAGTCTCAGAATTGCTGTAAGGCGTGTTTACACCAACCTTATAGCCGCAGTCCATGAAATGGTTGACAGCCATCTCTATCGTATCCTTGGAAGGCTTTGACCAATCGTCATTGAAGCCGATGCAGATGTCCACGTCGCTCAACTCTTCGGGGAAGGAATGACAGTCCAAAAGCAACGCATCTTCTGTAAGGCAGGAGCTCAAACGCTGCTGATGCCACTTCCAAAGACAAAGAAGGTCTTGCTCGGAATGCAGGGGCACATTCCGCTGATGTCCGTCGAAGTTTTTATAGACAATGCCTTGGCCTACACTCTCCAACGGATCTTTCCAAAGACGCTCAGCATCTACAATGAAACGGGAATAAGGAAAGCGGACGGTCTTGATGCGGTCGTCACGCAGCCCATGAAAGAGGTAGTCTGTGTGCCAGTCCGTCCATTTGATGACCACATTATTAAGGAATTCGGCATCGACATTCCAATAGCTCTTGTCCGCATCATAGAGCCCCTCCAAGGAGGCGTGCGGCTCATTCAATACGAGTCTGTTGTACATACAAGTCAGTTTTAATTGTTCTGCAATTCACATCCCATCATTGTACCACCGTGGCTGACTGCTCGGTTGGCGTGCCCGAAGGCAACTCTATGGATGCATGGTGCAAAGGTAGTAAATTATTCGTAAAGAGTGTGGTGCATGACCGAAAAAATCAATCATGACACCATCTGATTGATTAGTATGGAACATTCGGATTATTAACATATGGCATGAAGCTTCTCGGCACATACACATTTCCAAAAGCATAGGCCTGTCGGAATAGCGGAGCTATCTTACGGACATCATAGCCGGCATTTCCGGTGCCGACGGCTGTAAGCATGAACTTGTACAGAGGATGGAATACCGCATATTCCGTAAACCGCTCGACCGCCTTTTTCAGGTCCTCAAACGAATTACCGTCAGTCGGGATGGCGTAGCTCTGCCCCTGAATACCTTCAGCCTGTCCGAACTTAGCTCCGAAATGCTGTAGGGCATAATAAGCAGCACCACCATTGTGCGCCCCGTCAATATTGCTGCCGAAGACGAAGATCCGATTCTCTTGGAGTGACACGATGTTGTCGGGTGCTATGCGCTGGCCTTCTACGAAATAACCTTCGTTCATGGCACCCGTCGCCTTGTCCTGTTCTTCTTCACTCATATTACAGAAGCTTCGGCTCATTTGCATGTAACGACGCTTCTCATTGAATGCCCTGCGACTTCGCCTCTCACATTCGAACATATCCTCCATTCCGGTCTGCGTCTGCTCAAACCCCATGAAACTGTCGATGCCAAGACTGTTTGCTGTTCTCTCCACATCAATGTTGGCACCGATGAACGAGAACACCCAGCCTCTACTCTTCAACGTTGCTATGAGCTCCTGGACGAGTGGCAACTTCCACTTGCGGGAAGCATTCTCATAGCCGTCGGTGATGATGGTGACATTACCTTTAGCCTCCTGGCGGTTAATCTTACGGAACAACTGCAAAACGGTATATCCGATGGCATCGTAGAGAGGCGTACATGCACTTGGGCTATAGTCTTCCCTAGTCATGTACCGGACCTCATCAATAGGAGTATCGTGGAAAATGTAACGGGAATGTGACGAGTCGAAGCAGAAGACGGAGACGAATTGCCGGAACTCGGGCTGCTCTTTCTGCAGGTTGTGAATGCTGATCAGCGTCTCATTGCACCCTGAAATAGTCTCATCCCTGACCGTTGACATGGAGCCACTCTCGTCAAGGATAATAAGGTTGTAGGCATCCGACTTATGGGTTGTAGTCTCTGACTGGTCATCGTTGGCCACTTTTCCCATTGCAGGTTTTTTCTTCTCTCCAGACACCTCATGCACTTCTTCAGATGCTGACTTTTCCATATCGTCTGTGATAGCGTCACCCAAGTCAACTTGGTTGTTGATATTCTTAACAGGCTGATGAGTGACAGAAGCAATAGAATCAAAATCATCATCATGAAAAACTAAACTTTTGACAAATGATAATAGGGCCCAAGGGGGATTGTCCGTGGCGGGCAGATGCCGCTGCCTAACCAAAGACAGTAACACATCTATAGAAAAAGAAGGGTATATCCCTTATTCCCTTC
>CACYKX010000148.1 GCA_902775075.1 uncultured Prevotellaceae bacterium
ATCTATCGAGGTGACACCTACCAAAAGTAGACTTACAGCCTTATCACCCTTTAGTGCTTCTTCAGCCTTCGCGTTGATATGTACAATACCTTTAGCAAAGCTCTCGCTATGAGCAATCCATTTCTTGACTTGAGAAGTAGGGGATGGATTCGGACGGAATTCGGTATGCATAGTCTCTTGTGATTTTATCACCAAATCAATTAAGATGTTTGGTGTCTTTCCATTGGCGATGATTACTTTGATGCCCTCCTCAGCTACTTTGCGTGCGATATTGGTTTTTGTTATCATTCCTCCTCGGCCAAATCCACTCTTAGAGTCTTGAATATATTCACCTAAGTCACGATCATAGTTTACCATAGGGATTACACGAGTTTGAGGGTCTCTTGGGTCACCGTTATATATTCCGTCTACATTGCTGAGTATTACCAAGGCATTGGCACCCATCATGGAAGCCACCAAACCGGCCAGTTCATCGTTATCCGTGAACATCAGTTCCGTTACACTTACAGTATCGTTCTCGTTGACAATAGGGATAACGCCATTTTCAAGCATCACTGTCATGCATGCTCGTTGGTTCAGATACTCACCTCTTGTAGAGAAACTTTCTTTCATGGTAAGAACTTGTCCGATATGGACGTTGTATTCTCGGAAGAGATCGTAGTAAAGACCGATGAGTTTTACTTGACCGAGTGCAGAAAATAATTGTCTTTGTTCTACACTGTCTAGTTTGTGGTCAACCTTTAATTCATCGCGGCCACTTGCCATGGCACCGGAAGATACAAGAATCACCTCATAATCGTGATTCCTCAGCCATACGATTTGGTCGACGATAGCCGACATTCTCGTGACATCAAGTTTGCCGTCATCTCGGGTAAGCACATTGCTACCCACCTTTACTACAATACGTTTCATCTCTCTTATATGTTTATTAGTGGTATGTGGCTTTCCCTTGTTTTAAGGGTGTGCAGACTTATTCAGTCTGCACATACCATTGTTATTTCTTAGAATCGTTTTCACGAATTTCAACTCGGCGAATCTTACCTGAAATGGTTTTGGGTAATTCATCGACGAATTCGATAACTCGTGGATATTTGTAAGGTGCAGTCACATGCTTTACATGATTCTGCAACTCTTTTATCAAGTCTGGTCCTGCTTTAGGTTTGTAGCTGTCAGCTAAAACTACAGTTGCCTTTACTACCATACCTCTGATTGGGTCAGGAACTCCCGTGATAGCACATTCTATAACAGCAGGATGAGTCATTAGCGCATTTTCTACTTCGAAAGGCCCGATGCGGTATCCCGAACTCTTGATGACATCATCGGTACGACCTACAAACCAGAAATAACCATCTTCGTCTCTCCATGCCATATCTCCTGTGTGGTAGATACCATCATGCCAAGCTTCATGAGTTTTCTCCTCATCTCGGTAATAGCCTTTGAAAAGACCTATCGGTTTACTGTTGATGGTGCTGATACAGATTTCACCTTTCTCACCATCTTCACATTGGGTACCGTCAGGACGGAGCAGTAGAACATCATATTGAGGATTGGCCTTACCCATACTTCCTGGTTTTGGTGTAATCCAAGGGAATGTACCTAAGGTCATCGTCGTCTCTGTCTGACCAAATCCTTCATAGATATGAATACCCGTTCTCTTGAAGAAAGTATCTTCAACAGAAGGATTCATGGCTTCACCTGCTGTTGTACAGTATTGCAAACTGCTGAGGTCATATTTGTTGAAGTCTTCAAGAATCATGAAGCGATATATGGTAGGAGGAGCACAGAATGATGTGATATGATATTTCTCCATAGCTCGCATGATCTTTTCTGCTGTAAACTTCTCGTGGTCGTAGACAAATACGGTTGCACCCGCAAACCATTGACCATAGAGTTTTCCCCAAACAGCTTTTCCCCAACCGGTATCAGCAACGGTGAGATGTATACTTTGTTCATTCAAATTATGCCAAAATACACCCGTCGTAAGATGTCCCAGAGCGTAAAGATAATCGTGGGCTACCATCTTCGGTTCACCGCTTGTTCCACTGGTGAAGTACATGAGCATGGTGTCGTCATTATCATTTACGTTGCTTGGACGGTGGAATTCCGGAGCTGCCGCCCATTCCTTATGCCAGTCGTGGAATCCCTCAGGTATAGCTTTGTCAGCTTCTATCATTGAGTTGACAGCCACTAAAATCTTAACGGTAGGACTTGCTGGCATAGCCTCATGAATCTGTGTCGTAACATATTCATCGTTACAACAGATAATCGCCTTGACGCTAGCTCTTTGATCTCTATATTCGATATCCTTAGAAGTAAGCATATGAGTAGCAGGAATAGCTATAGCTCCGATCTTGCAGAGTCCCATCATGCTCAACCACCACTGATAGTGGCGCTTCAAGATCAACATTACTTTATCGCCACGATTAATTCCCAGACTTTGGAAATAAGCAGCAGTACGATCTGTCTGTTCTTTGAATTCTTTAAAGGTCGTTTTTACCTCTTCACCTCTTTCGCTGGTCCATAGTAAAGCCACCTTGTCAGGTTGTTCCTTGGCCCATTCATCCATGACATCGTACGCGAAATTAAAATTTTCCGGAACGATAAACTGCAGATTCTTTTTGAAGTCTTCCTCTGAAGAAAATTTAGTCTGCTTTAAAAATCTTTCTATCATAAGTCTAGTTTTATTTAGATAACAATGCAGAGGAATGTAGCAGGTTTACCTTCCAATGCTCGCATACAATGTGGATGACGTGCATCAAAATAGATGCTGTCTCCTTGAGATAATGTTAATACTTTATCCTCTATGGTTATTTCTAGTACACCATTCAGAATGAAGTCATACTCCTGACCATCATGGGTGTTCTTAGAATGGTTCTTGTCACCAGGTAATGGATCTACCTGAGCAAGAAAAGGGTCAACCTTTCTTCCTCTGAATCCACTGGCAAGACTTTGGTATTTGTAGTCATTACCTTTATCAATTTCCAGTCCCTGACCATTACGAGTGAGGTAATAACTACTCATGCGAGGCTCTTCTCCGAAGAGAAGGACGTCGAGGTCGATACCGTATTTTTTGGAAATCTTACTGAGTCTGTAGACAGAAGGGTCTGCTTCTCCAGCCTCAATTTTAAGATAATGTTCCAAGGAAATGTCACAAAGTTCAGCAACTTCCTCGGCTGGAATGTCGAGAACTTCGCGTAAACCTTTAAGTCTTTCCCCAATCTGTTTGATTGATTCTTCCATATTTATATTCGTTTTTTCGGTCCAAAAATACAAAATAATTTCCTATTTGTTTTATTGGTATCGCCTTTTTATTTTTTGTAATCTAAATAAAAATAAAAATGCTGCACATTATATCTTGAAGTGTGCAGCATTTTGTAAAGTATTGTGAGAACTTTATTTTATTCCTGCTTTTAATCCCTCTATTACTGCATTTGAGAATCCGTTCTTTTCCATAGTATTTAGTCCCTTGATCGTGAGCCCTCCTGGTGTCGTTACTTGATCAATGGCTGCCTCGGGGTGCAAACTTGTTGCCTGTAACAGTTCAACGGCTCCCTTCATGGTCTGTAATACAATTTCCTTTGCGATATCGGCCTTGAACCCTAATTCCACACCACCTTCTGAAGCTGCTCTCACATATCTCATAGCATAAGCTATTCCGCAACTGGCAAGGGTTGTACCTGCTCCGAGATGTGCTTCGTCTGTGATGAGGCTCTTGCCTAAATCGTCGAAAATCTCTTTGACGATGGCGGTCTGCTCATTGCTTACTCCACACGGAACAATGAAGGTCATAGAAGCTTTTTGAGCGATGGCAATATTCGGTATCACCTGGAATAAAACAGGCTTTTGTCCGTCTTTGTCAAGCCAGTCGAACAAAGTGTCGGCCTTAATAGCAGCTGCCATGTTGATGATGATTTGATGGTTATAGTCGATACTATCTTTGATGTCATCGACCACCTGTTCTACCAACCATGGCTTGACAACGATAGTGATAATATCAGCATCTTTTATAGCTTCGATATTATTTGTCGTTGTATTCGCCCCTAAGTCAGAAAAGCGTTTCAACTTATCCTCGTGAGGGTTCGCTATGGTGACGTCTGAAGGATTAAAGATACATCCTTTCAGTAATCCCTCAGCGAAACTTCCGCCCATGGCACCAGCTCCTATTATTGCTATTTTCATCTTTTTAGAATTATAGTTCATTAAGTACGGTTTCCAGTTTCTGGATGAATTCATCAACTTCTGACCTTGAAAGAATCAGAGGAGGTAGAATTCTTAGTATATTTGTTGAAGCACAACCTGTAAAGCAATGTTGCTCATAGATCAGTTTGCTACGAACTTCTTTTTGTGGGATATCCAAAACAACACCTATCATAAGTCCACGTCCTCGTATTTCGAGAATATGACTCGTACGTTGCTGCAACTCCTTGAGCTCGTCTATGAGGTATTCACCTACAAGATGGGCATTTTCCACAAGACCTTCTTTCTCGAATACATCGAGTACAGCCAGTGCAGCGGTACATGCCAAGTGGTTTCCACCGAAAGTTGTTCCCAACTGTCCGTAAATAGGTTTAAACTCCGGTGAGATAAGCACACCAGCCATAGGAAATCCGTTTCCGATACCTTTGGCAACCGTTATCAGGTCTGGTTTGATATCCAGCCATTGGTGGGCGAAGAATTTTCCTGTTCTTCCATATCCACATTGTATCTCATCACAGATCAGGAACGCTCCATACTTCTTACAGGCAGCTTTCAGACCTTGAGCAAAGTTTTTGTCAACCATATTGCAGCCACCGACACCCTGTATACATTCAATGATACAAGCACAGACATCACCTTTGGCGAGTTCTTTTTCCCAAGCACGCAGGTCATTGATAGGGAGATATGTCACATGTCCATTGTCGTTGATAGGGGCGATGATCTTAGGATTGTTGGTTACCTCTACAGCCAGAGAAGTACGACCGTGAAAGGCTTTCTCTGCCGAGAGTACACGCTTTCTTCCGTTTGTGAATGATGCTAATTTCAGAGCATTCTCATTAGCTTCCGCACCAGAATTGATCAGGAAGAACTGATAATCCTCATAACCACTGATTTTTCCTAATCGCTGTGCAACTTCTTGCTGAAGTTTGTTGATAACAGAATTTGAATAGAATCCCAACTTCTGAAGTTGGTTTGTCATCTTCTCAACATAATGAGGATGACAATGTCCGATGCTGATAACGGCATGTCCGCCGTAGAGGTCGAGGTATTCTTGACCCTTGTCGTCCCATACCTTACAGCCTTTACCTTTGACAATATTTACATCGAACAGTGGATATACGTCGAATAATTTCATTAAAATGCAGTACTTTTCAGTTTTAAACCCGTTGTTTGATCGATGCCGAACATGATGTTCATGTTCTGTACAGCTTGTCCGACCGCACCTTTAAGCAGATTGTCGATGCAGGAAGTGATAAGTAGTTTATCATCAATCTTGTCTACATGAATCAGGCATTTATTAGTATTAACTACCTGTTTTAAATCCAGAGCTTTATCTACATAGTGCGTAAAAGGCGCATCCTTGTAGAATTCTTTATATCCTTTCACGATATCTTCAAGAGGTTTTTCCGTCTTTACGACCTCAGTAGCGAAGATACCTCTTGCGAAATCACCATGGTATGGTATAAAGTCAATATTCGCATCCAGATAACCTTGAACCTGTTTCAAACTTTGTCTTATCTCAGGCACATGCTGATGCTTGAAAGCTTTATAGATACTTAGATTATTGTTTCTCCATGAAAAATGAGTTGTTGCTCCAGGTTTCTGCCCCGCTCCGGTGCTACCCGTAATCGCATTTACCGACACGTCCTTGTCAAGTAAGTGCATTTGAGCAGCAGGTAGTAATCCGAGTTGAATGCAAGTTGCAAAGCATCCCGGATTCGCTACGTGCTGAGCTGTGGCTATTTTAGATTCATTTATTTCTGGTAAACCATATACGAAATCATGACTGGATGCTGTCGGGTGCTGTGTGCAAACAATCTCGTTGGGAGCAAGACGAAAATCCTGAGCCAAATCGATGATCTTTACGCTGGCAGGTATCTCATGCTCCTTCAAGAATGCTTCACTTTTCCCATGCCCGAAACAGAAGAAGACGACGTCTACATCATCGAAAGGCATCTCGGAAGTAAACTTCAGGTCAGTTTCCCCATAAAGTCCCTCGTGCACGTCAGCTACGAGATTCTCAGCATTACTTTCGCTGTTCGCAAATACGATTTCTGCGTTCGGATGGTTGATTAGTAAGCGGATAAGTTCTCCGCCTGTATAACCAGCAGCACCTAAAATTCCTATTTTAATCATAAAATTTCTCTTTCTTCGATATGTTGTTATCTTTCCTCGTCAGAATGCATACCATAGTATACACGAAGTGGGGTAGAACTTACTTTGATGAAACCTTTGGCATCTTGTGCTGTCCATCCATGTTGCATTTCTCCATATTCACCCAGTTTGCTCTTTGTTAGGTCATCTTCAGAGTCGATGCCGACAGTCTGGAATCCGTATGGACGCAGTTTTAGTATAGCAGTACCGTTCACGTGGCGTTGAGAACTCGTAAGCATAGCTTCGATATCCGGCATGACAGGCTCTAGATACTGGCTCTCGTGCAGGAACATACCATACCAGTTTCCTACCTGATCTTTCCAGTATTGCTGCCATTTGCTGAGAGTACTCTTTTCTAGCAGACGGTGTGCCTCGATGATAAGTTTTGGTGCCGCAGCTTCGAATCCGACACGTCCCTTGATACCAATGATTGTATCGCCCACATTGCAGTCACGTCCGATGGCATAAGCAGCACCGATCTCCTCGATTTTCTGTATTGCTTTGATCTTATCATCGAAATGCTCACCATTGACAGCCTCAATTTCACCTTTCTTGAAAGTAATCTTTAGTTCTGTCTCCTGATGTTCTGTTACATGTTTTAGATATGCTTCTTCCGGTAAACCCTGTGTAGGATCTAGAATCTCACCACCACAGATGCTGGTACCCCAGATTCCTACATTATAAGAATACTTAAGCTTTGTAAAATCAGCAAAGAAACCATGCTCGTTCAGATAATCAACCTCTTCTTTACGGCTAAGGGCATGGTCACGTGTGAGTGTGATGATCTCCACTCCCGGAGCCATAACCAAGAAGGTCATATCAAAGCGAATCTGGTCGTTTCCTGCTCCTGTAGAACCATGTGCGATAGCATCGGCTTTGATCTCGTTGGCATATCTTGCGATGGCGATAGCTTGGAATATACGCTCCGATGATACCGAGATAGGGTAGCAGTTGTTGCGCAGAACATTACCGAAGATCATATATTTCAAAGACTTCTCGTAATATTCGTGTGTGACATCAAGAGTAACATACTTTGTAGCACCAAGTTTATACGCGTTTTCCTCGTTTGTCTTCAACTGTTCTTCGCTGAATCCACCGGTGTTAGCACATGCTGCGTAAACCTCCCAACCCTCCTGGGCTAGTTTCATTACTGTATATGATGTGTCGAGGCCTCCACTAAAGGCGACAACAACTTTTTTCTTTGCCATAGTTTTTTCGTTTTAATTTATTATTATCCTTTTTCGCCTGCGTCGATTTTGTAGATTCTCTGCATAACGTCATCAGGTATTTTAGCAGGTAGATGCTCTTCTGGGTCAAAAAGCATTGCTGTGCAGATGCAATATCTGCGATTTGTTCGATGTAGCACATCTCGATTGATACAACCCTCGCATCCGTGCCAGAAACTTTCGTCATCTGTCAGGTCTGCAAAGGTTACAGGATGATAGCCCAACTGTGTATTCATCTTCATTACCGCAGAACCTGATGTCAAAGAGAAGATTTTAGCCAACGGCCATCGCTTGCGAGCAAGGGTAAAGGTCATATTCTTGATTCTTTTTGCCAGTCCTAATCCTCTGAAGTCAGGATGAACAATAAGACCTGATGTTGTTACATACTGTTTGTTACCCCAAGTTTCAATATAGCTGAAACCTGCGAATTTCTCACCTTGCAAAGCGATGACAGCTTTAGCTTCTTTCATTTTTGTGGCCACGTATTCTGGAGAACGCTTGGCTATACCTGTGCCACGAACTTTAGCCGCATCAGCAATTGTCTGTAGTATGGTGTCGACATATTTTATATGTGATTC
>CACYKX010000149.1 GCA_902775075.1 uncultured Prevotellaceae bacterium
CCATGTGTGAAACTTCTGTACGGTCTTTCCATTCACCAAAACCTCAAAGTCACCACAACTCTCTACTTTCAATACTACTTGCTGTGACTTCTTCGCCTTGTATACCGTCTCATACTTTGCCGAAAAGTTTTCTACTTTTACTCCGGGCGCAAATACGTGCATACCTGCTGTCGTTACGGCGAGTTCATCGGTATAATACTGAGTTGTGACGGGTTTACCGCCCCACTCCATATTATTCCAGAAGGTGCCTCGCAAACCTTTATGGCCATCAATCTGACATTCAGGAAGAAGAGTGGTCACGATTTTGTCGTCTGTGAGATCACATCCCTTCATATACACTACATTCTTGTTCTTGGCCTTGATACCATCAAGAATGGTCACCGTATGATTTGGTGTTCCGTTGTAGTTACCCCACATCATAGGTGTATTGTCGGCATTAGGACCGATAACGGCGATTTTCTCCTTACGGCCCAAAGGAAGAATCTGGTTGTTATTCTGAAGAAGGACTAAACTCTGACGAGCCATTTCAAGAGCTATCCGGCGATGCTCCTTACAATCCATGACAGAAGACTTTATCTTAGACCATTCCACAAGTTTAGCATCGTCCATCTCGCCCAATTCAAAGCGACCTTCCAACAGGCGTAATACATGCTTATCGACTTCTTCTTCGGAAATCAATCCGCGGCGCACAGCCTCCGGAATACTCTTATAAGCATAATTATATCCACATTCCACGTCGGTACCGGCCAAAGTCGCTACAGCAGAAGCATGGACAGCATCACTAGAGGTTTTATGGGTCTGCCAAATATCGGAAACAGCCCCACAATCGCTGACGACAAGGTATTTGAATCCCCATTCGTCACGCAGGATTTGCTGCAACAGTCGATTATTACCACAACATGGTTCGTCATCAAGTCGCTGATAAGCACACATCACCTCTCTCACCTTGGCATCCTGTACCAACGTTTTGAAAGCCGGCAGATAGGTCTCCCACAAGTCTCGTGGTTCTACATCATTGATATTTGCCGTATGACGCGTATATTCCGGTCCACTATGCACGGCATAATGCTTGGCACAGGCCCAAAGTTTACGATACTTTGACGATTCCGGCCCTTGCAGACCTCTAACAACTGCTACGCCCATCACAGAAGTGAGATATGGGTCTTCTCCATAAGTTTCCTGTCCTCTTCCCCATCTTGGGTCTCGGAAGATGTTCACATTAGGAGTCCATACCGAGAGACTATGGAATTTCTGGTCCTCACCACCGGCAAGCATGCGCTGGTTATACTGGGCACGCATCTCATCACTAGCGGCATTAAATACGCGATATAGTAGTTGGTCGTTGAAAGAAGAGGCCATTGCCACAGGTTCCGGAAACACCGTAACATTGCCCATATTGGCTGCGCCATGTAGAGCCTCGCTCCACCAAAAGAACTTCTTGATACCTAAACGTGGAATTGCTGGTGACTCGTCGAGCATCAGAGAGGCTTTCTCTTCGAGAGTCAAGCGACTTAACAAGTCTTTCGCACGTTGCTCTACCGGGAGATTGGGATTCTGATAAGGATAGGTCTGTGCCTTTATCGGCGATGAGAACATCGTCAACACTACCGTACACAAACTTACTCCCATAGAGAAAGCAACCTGCTTTACTTTTTTCTGTTTCTTCATAGTGTCTTATTTATTATATAAACATGATTTCGATGATTTTCAGGGTATATAGAATCTATATTCTTTACGCTATTAACGGCATCGATTTACGCAGTTAACTACATCAGCTCACGCAGTTAACTTCATCGGCCTACGCAGTTAACTGCGTAGCCTTACGAAGTTAACTGCGTAAAACGAGGGTATTATCCAACCTGAAGGACATTGATATCAATGGATCTTGGAATAGATAATCATTCCAGCCTTCCATTTCATATCAACGACCTTACCTCCACGTGTTCTGAAGCCCTTGACTTCACCATCTGTCCAATCGTCAGGAAGAGCGGGAAGCAATTCTACCTTACCATTCTGACTCTGAACAAGCATCTCTGCGATACCAGCGGCAAGTCCAAAGTTACCATCGATTTGGAAAGGTGGATGGGCATCGAAGAAGTTAGGATACAGATGTCCATTGAATAGGTTCTTGATGACTTTCCAAGCATGGTTGCCATCATGCATACGTGCCCAGAAGTTCACTTTCCAAGCCAAACTCCACCCTGTAGCTTCATCGCCTCGCTGTATCAAGGTGTTGCGGGCACCTTCGAACAGCGCAGAATCCGACGGAGAAATCTGATTGGATGGATACAAGCCATACAAATGAGAGATATGGCGATGCTGATCTTTAGGATCATCGGCATCTTCTCGCCACTCTTGCAACTGGCCATACTTTCCAACCTTCATTGGGGCTATCCTTGAGATTTGGAGTTTCAATCTCTTACGATAATCTTGGTCTATATTCAAGATAGAATCAGCCTTGAGGGCCTGCGTAAGTACATCACGGGCTATCTGATTGTCCATCGTAGAACCCGCCGTGATGGCAGAACGTCCATAAGGGCCATGTTCCGGCGACTCTGATGGTATGGTCACTAAATCCCCGGTCTTAGGGTCTTCTTGCATATAGTCGAGATAGAAATCTGCCGCTCCCTTGAGAATCGGATACTGTTCGCGTAACCATTTTTTGTCGCCCGTATACAGATAATGTTGCCAGAGATGCGTCGTGAGCCATGCTCCGCCATTCGGATACATTCCCCACATAGCACCATCTACAGGACCTGAGATACGCCATAAATCCGTATTGTGATGGGCCATCCAACCGCGACAGCCGTACATTTCTCGGGCTGTGACGGCTCCTGTCTCGCTCAAATCCTTGATCATACGGAACAAGGGGTCTTCACATTCGGTAAGGCCACAAACTTCTGCCGGCCAATAGTTCATTTCTGTATTGATATTGATGGTATACTTACTATCCCAAGCCGGATTCACATCGCGATTCCATATACCTTGCAGGTTAGCAGGTTCTGAACCGGGCTGCGAGGAGGAGATGAGAAGATAGCGTCCATAGTTGAAAAGCATATTTGCCAACTGCACATTCTTATCTCCCACCTTATTATATATATGCAAACTTACACGGTCGTATTGCTTCTTGTATGCTTTTTCATGTCGCTGAAGAAGTTTGGCATACGAGAGATTCGCTACCGATGCTAGTTGTTTCGTGCATCGCTGAGCCGGAGATGCTGAAACATCATGATAATTTACAAAACTTGTGGCTGCTGTGATCAATAAGATTATCTCGCGGGAATTCTTGATCTGTATGTCTGATTTCCCGTCTTTTACGTCTCCGTCTGCCTTGACAAGAACGCGATATTCGGCTTCAAGCTGACCTCTTACTCCCTCGTGATCGACATTATGCAACCTTGAAATCAAAGTATGGTTATTCACACTACATACTCTCTGCAAGAAGTTATGGTCTTTTACACGTAGTGAGATTGGACTGTCACTGGTAATTCTGACAACAATGACGGGATCACTAAGCGAAGCAAACACTTCGCGATGAATATGATTACCGCCTTGCTTGTAATCCACAGAAGCTAATGCGCGATCTAACTTCAAGTCTCGCACATACTGACTAACCTTGTCATGACAGTCAAAGTCGATTATGATATCTCCCAAAGGAAGGAATTTCATGCCATGAGGTCCCTTGATGAAATAACGGTTGATGAGATTTTCGGCCTCATTTTCACGACCATTGAAAATCAACTGTCGAACTTCGGACAAATGGGATAACGATTCCTTGGAATTGTTGTTATAAGGGCCACCCGACCAAAAGGTATCCTCGTTTAAGGCAATCGTGTCGGAAACGATCCCACCATATAACATTGCACCCATCTTTCCATTTCCCAATGGCAATGCCTCCAACCATTCTTTGGCCGGAGTATTAAACCATATACGCTGCTCGTCATTATGGGCATAAAGACCCATAAACGAGAGCAGCAAACATAATAACAAATACGATCTTTTCATTTGAGCACAAAGTTAATATATTTTATGCGTAAGTAATTTCGTATATGTTTCAAATAGTTTACTAAAAGTTTCAAGTGGTGGTTATGCTGTAAATAGTATGATCATTCCGCTGATTCCGATATAGGTGTATACGACATATCTAAAGATATATCTCGGAATGTGATTAAAGACGAATGCGCCCAAAGCGGAACCTAAAATAACTCCTCCTATGCCATATAGATAGTTTATTCCAACAGTAGGTGTGAGGAAACCGTTGTATGCGCGCTCCAGCGTCATCATCAGGTTGCCAATAACGAAATAGGTTTGGCACATGGCCATATAATGATTCTTATCAGATTCCGAAGAGATAAAATATAATACGGCAGGTGGACCTTGCATTCCGAAGAAGCCGCCCATAAGTCCACTCAACACGCCTATACCTACCTGATTGGACTTCGTCGCAGGTATCTTTATTCGACGACTGAAGAACTCGAAATAGATGCTGATAAGAATCAAGACAATACCGAGGATTCTACGCAACAGGATATCGTCCATCCTTCTCAGATAAAAAATAGGTATCGCCGACACGACAATAAAGGTAAGAAGCATCGGCAGCAGTTTCTTCCATACCACGTATTTACGCATTCTCACGGCTACAATAAGGGATGTCGACATGGCCAGCAATCCACTCAACGTGGTGGCTTCGCCAAAAGATGGCACGAAGAACGGAAGCATCGTCATGATAAAGATGCCGAAACCGAATCCTGTAGTACGCTGTATAAAACTAGCACCTATACAGAGGAGGAATATGATCAGAAATAAATCCATTTTGTATGATTACTTTCTGCGAAGGTAATACAAATTATTGACAAAAACAACTTTCTGTGCCAGAAAAAGTGATATATACAGAAAAAAAATACTGGGTCACTAGTATCGCTACTCATGACCCAGAACTACCTAAAACGTTCAAAAAACAACTTTTTTAACTAACCTAAAAAATAATCTCACATAAACTTATGTATCTTTTGTATCTTCAGAATCTACCGGATTCTATATTTTTAAAACAACTATAAATTCAACGCTGCAAAGGTACTCGTTTATTTGCAAACTCTCGTTTTCTTATGTTTCCAATAATTTATCATTTGTATCAAACTGCCTTAATACGCTGTAACAAAAACTTTCCTATTCGTACCATCAAAAAATAAATTATCAGCTATTTCTTTTGTAACTCGCATAAATTCAGTATCTTTGCAGAAAATAACGTATGCGAAGCAAAAAACTAACTATGAAACTTAATTTTTTGATACTATTTCTATTTCTAGCCTTAAGAATCTCTGCCCAAACCGGTAAATTCTATAATACGGACAACCAACTACCTAACAGTTTCGTTAATCAGGTGTATCAGGACTCACAAGGTTATATATGGATTGCTACCAGAAATGGTCTAAGCAGATATGACGGCTATCAATTTAAGAACTTTACGAACGATGACCTCACCAGCGCGTATATCAACTGTATATGCGAGGATTCTAAGCATGATTTGTATTTTGGAAGTAATACCAACGTACAACGATTCCATAATGGGGCTTTCGAGACGATTCATCTCTATGACAAAAATACCAAACGTGAGATAAGTACTTATGTCACTTCTATCATTGAGAATAAACAGGGGAAAATTCTGATCAGCACTTCCGGATATGGTCTCTTGCAACTCAAGGATAATACGGCTATGGCTTTAGGTGGAGCTACGGCAAAAGTTTTATTTATCCGTAAGATGGTGGAAGACAGTAAGGGACGCTTATGGATTATCGATGACAAACAAGGACTTCTCTGTGTCTTTCACAATAAACTCCAGAAGGTATCTATCCCGAAGGAAACCCGAACATATCTAAGAGATATCTGCGAGGATGCTCGGGGAAATATTTATGTTGCCACTACCGGTCAGGGACTCTTCAAACTCAACAACTCTAATCAAACCTTTGAGAAGATTCCGGCTGCCGGAAACCTACCAATTTCGAGTTTCCATATCACCAGAAACGGTCTGTTCTTGTTAGGATGTGATGGTAACGGTCTCTATACTTTCGACCCGAAAACGAATCTGCTCACCAACAATCCTTTCTACTCTCCAGAAACCGACCTTACCCATACCAAGGTGTATTCTATCATCGAGGATCAATCGGGAAACATCTGGTTGGGTTTGTTCCAAAAGGGTGTATTCATGCAACCCATCCAGCATAGTATCTTTGGCTATCTCGGCGCAAAACTCGGAACGCATAATGTCATCGGGTCTAACTGTATTTCTGCCGTACTCAAAGACCATCAAGGCTACCTGTGGGTGGGCACGGATAAAGATGGTTTGTATCTCTTGGACAGTCATCGCAACTTAATCAGGCATTATACGAATGTGCCTTCTACGATCATGACCTTAACGGAGACTAGAGACGGAAAAGTATGGCTAGGATCTTACGAGGAAGGTATGGGATACGTTTCTGCATCTTCTCCGACTTATACGCCACACAACCTTAATATCGGTGAGCACACGAGTGTTTACACTATCGCTAAGGATCAGAAAGATAATCTGTGGATCGGTACCATGGGACAGGGTATCATCTACTTTAATCCTTCTACGGGAAAACAGAAGCGCTTTGTTGCTCCTCAGGACAATAATACGCGACATATGAACTGTCTGGCTAATAATTTTATCGGTAAAATCATCCTCTCTCGCGATGGCAAGCGTATGTTTGCCGCTACTTCCGTGGGTGTCGTATGTCTGGACTTGACCAAGAACAGTTGGCTCAATACCTTTGGCGTGAACTGTCCTAATTTCGGAACTTATTGTACTACCGTACACGAGGGATTGGACGGATTCATCTATGTGGGAACGAATTATGGACTTTATCGTTATGATCAGAAAAATAAAAAGACGAAGATAATAACCGTAAAAGATGGATTGCCTTGTAATGGTATTGCCAGCATCGAGCATGATCACTTGGGTAGATTGTGGATAGGTACTTATCATGGTCTGTGCTGCATGAATCCGAAGAATCTCAACATGAATTGTTTCTATACTGACAAGGGATTACAAGGAAATGAATTCACGGATGGGGCTTCGTTTATGACTCTGGACGGAAGATATGCGTTCTTCGGTGGTGTCGGTGGTGTGACATGGTTTGAAACTGATGCTAAACTCAACCAAACTTGGAAGGCGAATGTGACTTTAACAAGTATCGTATCGGGAAATCAGGAGATTCTCGGCTACATGGAAGATGATAAGAGCGAAAATGAGGAATATACCTTCGACTATGAGGATAACTCTCTCTCGCTACATCTGTCTACGCTTACATACGATGATCCTGACAATATTACCTATTTGTATAGTATCAACAACGAGAAATGGAATAAACTTCAACCGGGAAGCAACGAAATCAACTTCAGCCACCTGTCACCGGGAACATATCATTTCCGTGTGAAGGCTATGCTCAACAATCAGCAATCCAACGAGAAGGAGTTTACCATCATCGTAAAATCTCCGTGGTATCGCTCTTCTGTCGCTTACTTCTTCTATATCATCCTGTTGGTTTTTGGTGTCTTCGAGTATCTACAGTATCGCAAACGCCGCGAAGAGGCTCGTCTTAAACTACAAGAGCATATCCATGCTGAGGAAATGGGTGAGGCTAAACTGAAATTCTTCATGAACATCAGTCATGAAATTCGTACGCCTATGACGCTGATTATCTCTCCTCTACTCCAATTGATGAAGGAGAATAAGGATGTGCACCATCAGCATGTTTACGAGACTATGCGAAGAAATGCCGAGCGTATACTCCACCTCATCAACCAGATGATGGATCTGCGAAAAATCGACAAGGGACAGATGGCTATGCACATGCGTGAAACGAATATGATTTCTTTCATCGATGATGTGCGCACGCTCTTCGCTGAACAGGCTCGTAACAAGAAGATCAATCTGAAATTCGAGCACGACTGCGATAGTCTTCCTGTATGGATTGACCGAAGTAACTTTGACAAAATCTTGGTCAACATCATCTCTAATGCCTTTAAATATACTAAGGTGGGTGGAAATATCACCATCAAACTTACGCATACAGCTGAAGAATGTAAAATAGCT
>CACYKX010000150.1 GCA_902775075.1 uncultured Prevotellaceae bacterium
AACTGGAGTAAGACGACATTACCATGGATGAGTATCGGATATGAAACTCAGGTGCCGCCGATCTCTACACTTACATTCTATAATGCGGTGGCTAACAATGGAAAGATGATGCGTCCACGATTCGTCCAAAAAGTGGTTAAGAATGGGCAAACCATTATGGAATATCCACCTGAGGTGATGAGAGAGAAAATCTGTAATCACCCAGAAGCTTTGAAAAAACTACAAAAGATTTTGGAGGAGGTTGTAAGCATCGGATTAGGAAAAAAGGCCGGTAGTAAATCCTTTAAGGTGTCTGGTAAAACCGGAACAGCCCAAATGTCAAAAGGTGCTGCTGGATATAAGGCCGGAGGAACCAACTATCTTCTGAGCTTTGCTGGCTATTTTCCTTCTGACGAACCTAGATATAGTTGTATCGTTTGCATCCAGAAATCTGGACTTCCTGCATCAGGAGGCGGTATGAGTGGAGTTGTATTCCACAACATCGCAGAAGGCATTATGGCACAGAATCTAAAACTTGATGTAAAGGACTCTAGAGACTCTACATCAATAGCCATACCAGATGTGAAAGATGGAAACATTCTTGCAGCAAATTATGTATTGAGCCATCTTGGTATTCAAAATAATACCAACTGGAGTGGTAGTTATGCCGATGGAAATCCTATTTGGGGAAAAGCCATAAAAGAAAGTAATCGGATGGTAGCACTCAAACGTCAACCGATCTATGGTCATTCTATGATACCGAATGTTATCGGAATGGGTGCACGCGATGCTGTCTATCTTATCGAGAGCAGAGGCGTAAAGGTCATTCTAAAAGGACGAGGAAAAGTCGTCAAACAGAGTCTTGAACCTGGCCATAAAATCGGAAAAGGTGAAAAGTGTGAACTGATATTAGAATAGAAATTAAAAATTAAGATATGAAACTGAATGAATTGCTCAAAGACATCAAGCCAATTCAAATCATTGGAGATGCCGAAGTTGAGATTACAGGTGTAAACATCGATTCTAGAAAAATCCAAAACGGACATCTGTTTATTGCAATGAAGGGAACCCAAGTCGATGGCCATAAATATATAGACAAGGCCATTGAACTAGGAGCAAAAGGAATTTTATGTGAGGAACTCCCAGAAAACAAGATTCCAGGAGTCACATATATCCAAACAGATTCAACAGAAGATGCTGTGGGAAAGGTTGCTACTCTTTTCTACGGTGATCCTTCTAGGCATTTGACCCTTGTGGGAGTAACAGGAACAAACGGAAAGACAACAATTGCCACCTTATTATATAATATGTTCCGTAAGTTCGGATATAAGTGTGGACTTTTGTCTACAGTTTGCAACTATATCGATGACAAACCTGTACCTGCAGACCATACTACACCAGATCCTATTGAACTCAACAAACTATTAGGTGAAATGGTTGAAGCAGGATGTAAATACGCATTTATGGAATGCTCTTCACATGCTATCCATCAAAAGAGAATTGGTGGTCTAAAGTTTGCTGGAGGTCTCTTCACCAACCTGACAAGAGATCATCTCGACTATCATAAGACTTTCGAAAACTATAGAGATGCAAAGAAGGCCTTCTTTGATAGTCTCGGGAAAGATGCTTTCGCCATCACAAATGCTGATGATAAGAATGGTATGGTTATGGTACAAAACACCAAGGCTACCGTTAAGACATATTCTATCAAACAAATGGCAGACTTCAGAGCAAAAATCTTGGAATGTCATTTTGAGGGAATGTATCTAGAAATTGACGGACGTGAGGTTGGTGTACAGTTTATTGGAAAGTTCAATGTAAGCAACTTACTAGCTGTATATGGCGCAGCCATCATGCTAGGGAAGGAACCTGAAGAGATATTAGTTGCTTTGAGTTCCCTCCACAGCGTAAGCGGAAGACTTGAGCCTATTCACTCTCCAGAAGGTTATACCGCAGTTGTGGATTATGCACACACACCAGATGCTTTGGAAAATGTACTGAAAGCCATACATGAGGTTCTTAATGGAAAAGGACATGTCATCACCGTATGCGGTGCCGGTGGAAATCGTGACAAGGGCAAGCGACCTATCATGGCACAAGAGGCTGTAAAGCAGAGTGATAAGGTAATTATCACAAGTGACAACCCTCGTTTTGAAGAACCTCAAGACATTATTAACGATATGCTTGCAGGACTTGACAGCAAACAAATGAAGAAAGTTGTTAGCATTGTCGAACGCAAAGAGGCTATCAAGACAGCATGTATGCTTGCAGAAAAGGGAGATGTGATCCTTGTAGCAGGAAAAGGTCATGAGAATTATCAGGAGATAAAAGGTGTAAAACATCACTTCGATGATAAGGAAGTTTTACACGAAATCTTTGACGAACAAAAAGCTTAATAAAGAAAATTAAAGAATATGCTATATTATCTTTTTAGATTTCTTGAGCAATTTGGAATCAGTGGCTCCCATATGTGGGGTTACATATCTTTCCGTGCTCTTCTCGCGCTCATCCTTTCATTAACAATATCTGCATGGTTTGGTGAGAAGTTTATCAAATATCTTAAAAGCAAACAAATCACAGAGACCCAGAGAGATGCGTCTATTGACCCATTCGGAGTAAAGAAAATTGGAGTCCCTTCGATGGGAGGTATTATCATCATTGTTGCAATTCTTGTACCAGTATTATTACTTGGTCGACTACGTAACATCTATCTCATTTTGATGATTATCACAACAGTATGGTTAGGATTCCTCGGTGGAATGGATGATTTCATCAAGATATTCAAACGAGACAAGGAAGGACTCAAAGGAAAATACAAGATCGTAGGACAACTTGGTATCGGTTTGATCGTGGGATTAGTCCTTTGGGCTTCACCTGATGTAAAGATGAATGAAAACCTGACAATTGAGCAGAAAAACGGGCAGGAGGTAGTAGTTAAACACAGACCGGAGGCTGTCAAGTCGTTGAAGACTACCATTCCATTCGTCAAAGGGCATAATCTCGACTATTCGAGAATTATGAGATTCTGTGGTAAATATAAGACAGCGGCAGGCTGGCTTTTATTTGTAATCATGACAATCTTCGTTGTCACCGCAGTCAGCAATGGAGCAAATCTAAATGACGGAATGGATGGTATGTGTGCTGGAAACTCCGCCATTATAGGTGTAGCATTAGGCATATTAGCATATGTAAGTTCACACATCAATTTTGCTGCATACCTAAATATCATGTATATACCAGGAAGTCAAGAATTGGTGGTATTCTTCTGTGCCTTTATCGGTGCATTAATAGGCTTCTTATGGTACAATGCCTATCCTGCTCAAATTTTTATGGGCGACACAGGATCTTTAACTATCGGAGGTATAATTGGCGTGGGCGCTATTATAATCCACAAAGAGCTATTGTTACCAATACTTTGCGGAATATTCTTTATTGAGAGTCTAAGCGTCATCCTACAGGTATGGTATTACAAGTTGGGTAAGAAAAAAGGTACAAAACAGCGTATCTTCAAGAGAACCCCTATACATGATAACTTTAGAACTCAAGATAGTCAGCTTGACCCTGAATGTAAATATCTCATCAAGGTTCCACATAGTGCAAAACATGAAAGTAAGATTACCATACGTTTCTGGATCATTACAATAATCTTAGCAGCACTTACCATCATTACATTAAAGATTAGATAAAAGATATGAAAAGAATCGTTATATTGGGAGCTGGTGAAAGTGGCGCAGGAGCTGCTGTACTAGCCCAAAAAGAAGGTTTCGATGTATTTGTCTCTGATATGTCTCTCATCAAAGACAAATACAAGAAACTATTGGATGACCATAATATCGAATGGGAGGAAGGCCATCATACAGAAGAAAAAATTCTAAATGCTGACGAAATCATTAAAAGTCCTGGCATTCCTAAAGAGGCTCCTATCATTCAGAAACTTATCAGACAAGGTACACATATCATCAGCGAAATAGAATTCGCGGGAAGATATACGAAATCGAAAATGGTATGTATCACAGGAAGTAATGGTAAAACAACTACAACTTCGCTGATCTATCACATTTTCAAGGAGGCTGGATATGATGTAGGACTTGCAGGAAATATTGGCAAGAGCCTTGCCCTCCAAGTAGCAGAAGACCCACACGAGTATTACATCATCGAGCTAAGTAGTTTCCAACTCGACAACATGTACAACTTCCATGCTAACATCGCTATCTTATTGAATATCACACCAGACCATCTAGATAGATACGATAATAAGTTTGAGAACTATGCGGATGCAAAAATGCGTATCATCCAGAACCAGACTCAGGAAGATAGCTTCATCTACTGGAACGACGACCCAGTTATCAAGAAGGAACTCGAGAAATTTGAAATTAAATCTATCGCTTGTCCTTTCTCTGAGATCAAGGAAAAGGGAGCTATTGGATATATAGAAGATGGTATGTATAAACTAGAATATCCGGTTCCTTTCAATATGGAACAAGAGGAACTCAGTTTGACAGGAAAGCATAACATCTATAATAGTCTCGCTGCCGGATTGGCAACCAATATAGCTGGTATCAAGAAGGAGATTATCAAAAAGAGTTTAGGTAATTTCCCTGGTGTAGAACACAGACTCGAGAAGGTTTGCGATGTTGCCGGAGTACACTATGTAAATGATTCTAAAGCTACAAATGTAGATGCATGCTGGTATGCCTTGGAAAGCATGAAGACCCCTACTATTCTAATCATAGGCGGAAAAGACAAAGGTAATGATTATAGCCAGATCTTCGACTTAGTGAAAAAGAAATGTAAAGGTATCGTATATCTTGGTGCAGATAACAAAAAGTTGCATGACAACTTTGATAATCTCGGAATCCCAACACGAGATACTCATAGCATGGCAGACTGCGTAAAAGCTTGTTATGAAATGGCAAAACCTGGCGATACAGTTCTGCTAAGTCCTTGCTGCGCAAGTTTCGACCTATTCAAGAATATGGAAGATCGTGGTGAACAGTTTAAATCACTGGTTAGAAGTTTATAATTCAATAAAGAGAAATGAACAACAAGACTTTAAGTAACATTTTCAAGGGAGATAAAGTCATCTGGATGGTGTTTTTCTTTCTTTGTATGATTAGTATCGTCGAGGTATATTCTGCTTCGAGTTCACTAACATATCAGGGAGGTAACTACTGGAGTCCTGTCTTAAAGCATGTTGGCATTCTCTTTGTTGGTTTATTCTTTATGGTCGTCACCTTGAATATTCAATGCAAATATTTCAAGATTATCACGCCTTTTGTTCTACTCATATCGTTTTTTACACTAATATGGGTTTTGATTGCGGGTCAATCTACGAATGGTGCCCAACGATGGGTCAGCTTCATTGGTATACAGTTTCAGCCATCAGAGATAGCCAAGGGAACAATGATTTTAGCTGTAGCGCAAATACTAAGTGCACTACAAACAGAACATGGCGCAGACAAAAGAGCAATAAAGTTCATCCTCACAGTATGTGCGATCATTGTCCCACTTATCATGCTAGAGAATCTATCCACAGCAATGCTATTATGCGTAACTATCTTGTTAATGATGATTCTCGGAAGAGTCCCGTTGTCACAAGTTGGAAAGCTGGTAGGTGTTACTATGTTGATTATCGTGACGATCCTTGGTCTAATCATGATTGTTGGAGAAGATAAAGAAAAACAAAATCCAAATCAGCAGATGACTGAGCAGATAAACGGGAAGAAAGATAGCCCTAGTACTATATCTAAAATCTTCCACAGAGCCGACACATGGAAGTCACGTATAGATGGATTCCTTGACGACAAAGACATCACACCAGAACAGGTAGATTTGGACAAAGATGGACAGAAGGCACACGCCAATATTGCAATAGCAAGTTCTAATGTCGTAGGCAAGGGACCTGGTAACTCTGTAGAACGAGATTTCCTTTCACAGGCTTTCTCAGACTTTATCTATGCCATAATCATTGAGGAATTAGGTATTGAAGGTGCCGTCTTTGTGGCACTCTTATATATCATCTTATTATTCAGAACTGGAAAAATTGCCAACCAATGTGAGAACAATTTCCCTGCACTCCTTGCTATGGGACTGGCATTACTCCTTGTCATCCAAGCACTTTTCAACATGCTTGTTGCCGTCGGATTAGCACCTGTAACAGGTCAGCCATTACCACTTATCAGTAAGGGAGGTACATCAACTATCATCAACTGTGTGTATATTGGTGTCATACTCAGCATTAGTCGTTCTGCAAAGAAAAAACAAATATCTCCAGAGAAAAAAGAACAGAATGAATTAATAAGTTGATTAAAGAGTAATAATTAATTGCCATAAAATTACCAAAACAAGAAAAAATTAATTACTTTTGCGAAATAAACAAGAAACATATGGAAAGTGAATTAAGAATTATTATTAGCGGAGGAGGTACAGGAGGACATATTTTCCCTGCTGTATCAATAGCCAATGCTATAAAGGCAAAACGCCCTAACACAAAGATCTTATTCGTAGGAGCCCTGGGTAGAATGGAAATGCAAAGGGTTCCTGCAGCTGGATATGAGATCAAAGGCTTACCAATATGTGGTTTCGACAGAAAGCATCCTTTAAAGAACTTTGCCGTTCTCTTCAAAATATGGAAAAGTCAAATGATGGCAAAGAAAATCATCAAAGACTTTAAACCTATGGCAGCTGTTGGCGTAGGAGGATATGCTAGTGGTCCAACATTAAACGTCTGTGCAAGCAAGAATATCCCATGTCTAATTCAGGAACAGAATTCTTATGCTGGCGTTACCAATAAACTGCTCGCCAAGAAAGCTCAGAAAATCTGTGTTGCTTATGATGGCATGGAAAGGTTCTTCCCTGCAGAAAAGATCATCATGACAGGTAATCCTGTAAGACAAAACGTCATAGAAACTGAAATAAGTGCAGAAGAAGCCAAGAAGTCTTTCGGATTAGATCCTAGCAAAAAAACTATATTGATAGTAGGCGGTAGTCTAGGTGCAAGAACCGTTAACGAAAGCATGATACAGCACTTGAATATCATAAAGTCCAGTCAAATACAATTTATTTGGCAGACAGGAAAATACTACTTTGAAGAGATGAAAAAGGCTGTAGATTCCTTCGGTAACCTTCCGAATCTGATCGTAACAGACTTTATCGGCGATATGGGAGCTGCATATAAGGCTGCTGACCTTGTCATCAGTCGTGCCGGTGCAAGTAGTATTAGTGAATTCCAAATCATTGGCAAACCTGTGATCTTGGTACCAAGTCCTAACGTTGCAGAAGACCATCAGACTAAGAATGCAATGGCATTGGTTAACAAAGATGCTGCCATATACGTAAAAGACTCAGATGCTCCAGAGGCACTTCTAAACAGAGCCTTAGAGGTTATAAACGACGAGAAACTTCTTGTTTCACTGGGTGAGAATATCAAAAAACTTGGATATAAGAACTCTGCCGACACTATTGCCGACGAAGTCATCAAATTGGCATTAGGAAAATAAAGATATAATTGATGGAACTTAAAGATATAAAATCTGTATATTTTATCGGTGCAGGTGGCATCGGAATGAGTGCTATAGCCCGTTACTTCATTCATAAAGGAATGGTTGTAGCTGGATATGACAAGACTCCAACTGATCTAACACGCCAGTTGGAAAAAGAGGGTATGTTGATTCATTATGAGGAGAACCTTGAAGAAATTCCTCATGTATGCAAAGAACAGAAATCTACATTAGTAGTTTACACTCCTGCAATACCAGCAACACATATCGAACTGAAGTATTTTCAGGAGAATGGATTCGAAGTTCAGAAAAGAGCCCAAGTGCTGGGTATCCTAACAAGAACTCATAAGGGATTATGCTTCGCAGGAACTCATGGCAAGACAACAACTTCTACTATGTGTGCACATATCATGCACCAAAGTCAGAAAGACTGTAATGCTTTCTTGGGAGGTATTTCCAAGAATTATGGAACAAACTATATTTTGTCAGACAAGAGCGACTACGTTGTTATCGAGGCTGATGAATTCGACCGTTCCTTCCACTGGCTACGCCCTTGGATGAGTGTAATTACTGCTACAGATCCAGATCATCTAGACATCTATGGCACAAAAGAGGCATACTTGGATAGT
>CACYKX010000151.1 GCA_902775075.1 uncultured Prevotellaceae bacterium
GTCTGATTCTGTTCAGGCAGGCATTGCGCACGGCAGTCAGCAGATAATTGTCTTTCTTAGGTGGAATGTCGCTGTCTGCCACACGCAAGAAGACATCCTGCACCACGTCCTCAGCCTCTTCGTCATCGCCCAACAAGACACTGGCCAGATGAATCATCTTGCTGTAGTTCCGGCGGAAAAGCTGTTCGATAAATTGCTTTCGCTCAGCCAACTCCAAGCGAGCTTGGTTGGCACTCGATGAATCGCAATTTTCAAGTATTCTCTTATCAAGCATATCAGTCTATTCATATTCGTGCCCCATTTTTGAGGCATGTCTATATATAAGACACTTCAGACCCATCATTTTTTACGGAATAGCCAACTATTTTCATTTTTTTCTTGATTAATTGCAAAATTTGGGTGCAAAGGTACTGAAATTCCTGCTGTCTAACCCTCTTCCTGTTGAAAAATCACTTTTGCTGCACGATGTTATAGATAACCCTACCAGCAAGAAGATTAGAAATAAAAATAGGTTCTTTTTCATAATTAGATCAATTATAAAATTGTTAGATAATTAAGTTTGTACAAAGATATTCGTCAAAACAAAAATATATAATTTATTTTCGTTAACGAATTTACCACATATTAATAATGTTTAAATAACCTTTCATTGTTTAATTTTCATCTGCAAAAAGGTACTCATAATTCGTGAATTCAGAATTAGCAACGAGTTGAATTATGAATACTGAAATTACGCACAAAATGCAACAACATGATTATCAACAAGTTACAATATTGCCACCTAATTTAACATCAAAACATACCAGAAATTTCGGTGTATTCTGTTAACTACACAAGGCTATACACCTATTCGCGACGGCTTACGAAGTTAACTGCGTAAGCTGATGAAGTTAACTGCGTTCAAAAAGACAACCTTTTGAGAGGTATTTTTCATGCTTTTGAGGGCCTCAACGCTTACCATACACGCTAGATGGAACAAAAAATGGAACTGTTTTTCTATTAACAGTTCCATGATATAGTTTAAATTATTATAAATTATAACCCAAATATTATTTATTCAGATTATGATTCATAAAACGATGTTCTGCCAACTTCTCATACTTGGTTCCCGGTTTACCATAGTTGGCATAAGGATAGATGCTGATGCCACCACGTGGTGTGAAATAACCCGTAACTTCGATATATTTCGGATCCATCAACTTGATAAGATCTTTCATGATGATGTTCACACAATCTTCATGGAAATCACCATGATTGCGGAAACTAAACAGGTAGAGTTTTAAACTCTTACTCTCTACCATCCTGACATCAGGGATATAAGAGATGCGAATCTCTGCAAAATCCGGCTGACCGGTTATCGGACAAAGCGATGTAAACTCCGGACAGTTAAATTGCACCCAATAGTCGTTTCCGGGATGCTTGTTAACAAACGATTCCAATACTTCCGGAGCATAGTCCATACAATATTTGGTCTTTGCACCAAGTGCTTTCAGTCCTTCTTCTTTTCTTGAATCTTCCATATCGCTTAGACATTAAATATTTTCAATACGTTATAGTCTATGTTGTCATCGTAGACGTCTTCGCCTTCGTGCTTCTTCATAAACTTTACCACTCGGATGGTCACCGGTAGGGCTATGACCTCGTACAGGGTCTTGAGGACTACCTGCCAGATCATCAACTTAGGGAGCTCTTCTGTAGGAACGACTCCACCTAAAGCCAGTGGAAAGAATAGCAAAGAGTCGCAACTCTCTCCTACCACGGTACTCCATACAGCACGCGACGAGAAATGGCGCCCTTGATCATGGATCTTCATCTTGCTCATGACATAAGCGTTGGCAAAACTTCCTGCCAGGAAGGCTACGAAAGATGCTACGGCGATACGAGGGGCTAAACCGAAGATAGCATGGAAACCTGCTTCGTTATGCCAATAAGGTGCTCCCGGTATCCAGTCGCAAAGGGCTCCCATGGTCACGAAAAAGAAGTTCATGGCAAAACCTGTCCATATCAACAGCCTTGCTTTGCGATATCCCCATACTTCGCATACGCAATCGTTGATAATATAGCTCACTGGGAACACGATGAGTCCACCGGTCAAACTAATATCCAATACTGAGATTTGCTTTGTTTCTAATAGATTGGCTGCTATCAAGCAGACACAAAAAAGTATACTGAAAAGCATAAACAGTACACTCACCTGTTTTTTCTCTTGATTCATAATTCTTGTTTTTTACGAGGTTTACCAAGCACTCGATGATTGTAAATGGGCTGCAAAGATACATATTTTTTTTGTAACTTCCCATTTCTATATCATTTTTTTCAATATTTCATCCTAAAAAGCCGAATAGGTAATCTATTGAATATCAGGAACGTACCTACTCTTTAAGTTCTTTGAAGGTATATATCATAATAGGTATGGTGAGCAAAAAGCCTAGTATGTCGCTGACGCATTGACTGATTTCTACACCGAACAATCCCCAGAATTGTGGCAGGAGGATGACAATAGGAATAAAGAAAAGTCCTCGACGAGAAGATGCCAGCAGATTTGCTCTCCATGGTTTACGACAGGTTTGCGTAAGCATATTGCTGGTCATACTGAAAGCATTCAGCGGATAAGCCAACAATTGACAGCAGAGGGTGAAACCACCAATGGAGATTACGGCTGCGTCATCTCGGAAACAAGATACGATTTCTTGGCTAAATATTACTCCAAAAATGGCACAGATAAGGAGGAACAGGGTTCCTATCTTAACCGTAAACCAGTAGGCTCTACGGAGACGGGAATAAAGTCGTGCCCCATAGCAGAATCCACAAAGGGGTTGAAAACCTTGTCCTAATCCTACTACTGCTGACATCACCAGCATGGTCAACCGATTAACGATAGTCATAGCGGCGATGGCTGCATCACCAAACTGCCCTGCCGACAGATTTAATGCTATCGTAGATAAGCAACCTAGGCCTTGACGGGAAAGTGAGGGACTACCTCCATAAAAGATTTCCTTGAACGCTTTCCACGATGGTCTGAAGTTTTTCCAATATATTCCTATATTCTGTTGGGTATAAGATAACCGTAACAAGATAAAGAAAGAAACGATCTGTCCGGTAACGGTTGCTATAGCTGCTCCACTGATTTCTAAATCAAACCAAAATATACAGATAGGGTCGAGTACGACGTTGAGGATTGCTCCTGTGGTAATACCATACATCGCCAAGCGAGCATTACCTTGCAGACGCATCTGGTTATTGAGGGTGAGTGATGAGGTAAAAAAGGGGGCTCCCAGCAAAATAATACTTAGGTATTTCTCCGTATAAGGGAGTATGGTGGGAGTAGAACCTAACCAGACGGAAAGTGGACGTAGCATCATCTCTCCGATCACGAATATCAATAATCCGAAGAATAGAGAGAAGAAGAAGCCTGTAGATGCCATTTGTCGGGCCGTTTCATGATGCTTGGCACCTAACTCGCGAGAGATATAGTTTCCGGAGCCATGACCAAAGAAGAAGCCAAAGGCTTGAATAAAGAACATCACAGAAAAGACCACTCCCACTGCTGCCGTGGACTGTGTATCCAGTCGGCCCACGAAGAATGTATCTGCCATGTTATAAAAGCTCGTTACGAGCATCGTTATTATGGTAGGTACTGCCATGGTCACCACGACCTTTTCTACTGGTGCGGTAGTAAGGAATTGGTAATTATCGCGCTTATGCATCGTAAGTTCCTATATCTGAAGGATTAGATAAACTATATATCCAATGAAAAGAATTGATAGGATGGCTCCTTCCCATCGCTCAATCTTATATTTGGTGAAACTAAACAGCCACAGGAGAATCATCGAAACGACAAGCATCGTAAGGTCGACTTGTGTGATACCATGAATAGACATCGGGGTTATCAATCCTGTGATACCTAATATCATGAGGATATTAAAGACATTACTTCCAAGGACGTTTCCTATCGCAATACCACTGTTGCCCTTACGAGAGGCAACAACACTTGTGGCCAACTCGGGAAGTGATGTTCCTCCCGCTACTATTGTCAGTCCGATAACAGCATCGCTGACTCCTAAGGTAGTGGCTAGTTTTGTGGCACCATTCACAAAGATATTACTACCCAATATCAAACCTGTAAGACCTATCAATAGAAAGGCTACTGCTTTCCATACTTTTATTGACTTTATCTGGGTATCTTCTTTCTTACTGTCGGCTGACTTGCTTTCCTTTATCGTAATCGTCATAAAGATCATGAAAAAGACAAAGAGTATGGCTGCATCCCACCGACTGATCTGTCCATCTTGACTAAGCAGATAGAGCATCACTGAAGCTACAAGGGCAAATGGTATATCTTTCCGTACGGTTGACTTTAATATCAACATAGGGGCTACCACTGCCGAGGTGCCTACGATCAATAAGGAATTGAAGATATTGGAACCTATGACATTGCCTACTGCTAAACCTGATGTGCCCTTGATTGCCGATAATAAACTTATGGTGAATTCGGGCATGGATGTGCCCATGGCTACAACCGTAAGACCAATGACGACCTGACTGATTCCCATACGGTCGGCCAAGGCGACAGCGCCATCGGTAAGTCGATCGGCTCCCCATAGCACTAATGCTATACCTACAACAATAAAGACAAGGTTGAGTATCATATCTTATCTGAAATGAATTTATAAATCACTATAGTGGACGTGATATTCTTATCCTTCGGCCTGGAGCATAGCAGTAAATGCTATAGATGCCATTAGAATATTCTTTTTCGTAGCCATCATGGATAAGTGCGAAACCTGCCTGGATGACCTGTGACAACAGACTGTCATAGGCTTTCTGACTAAACACGCCAATCTCTACTTCGTTCTTATTAATACCTACATAACTTGATACGCCTTTTTTCATAGGTTTCGGCATGTCAAGATATGCACCGCTACTCAACTTCCTAGGTAGCTGACTATTCTTATAAAACAGGACAGCGTAATCTTTTAGGTTATAAGCTTTATAACCGTCAATGCGCTTATAACCATATTTCTTAGCTATCGCCATATCAGTTGTTCCTGCATCATACAGACGTATGCCATCACTGATAGTAAGCACTTCGCTCTTGATATCAACAAGATGAACGGCAAAAGTATCCGTCTGTTGGCTATTATCGGTATAACCGCTACTCTTTGTCGTAACACAAGACGTAACGACAAGTGCAGCCATTATGACTGCACTTGATATCATTTTATATATTTTCATCCTAAACATATAATCATTTATATTACTCTGCTGCCTCGGCGCGATCATCAATATTGTCGCCTTCTGTAGGGGCAAGAGATTCCTTGAAGTTGGTGATTCCTGCCTTTACTAGGATGTTGTACCACTGCAAGAGTTTCTTGATGTCACTATCGTGTACGCGATCTTGATCCCAGTTAGGAAGAACTTCTGTAAAGTAAGCTCTAAGTTCTTTGCTGCTTGCTTTCTTGTAATTGACAGAAGATTCCTTACTGTTCTCCTTCTTGCCTACATTCTCGAGAACCTGCCACAATGGAATATCGTCGGCATCTGTATACATGGCGATATCACCAAGAGAGGTTACACGGTCTGTCGCAAAAACAGGCTGGCGCTTGTGAGTCTCATCAAGTGCCTCTACTATAAGATTCATTTTACCACGAGATACCAGTTTGTAAAGGCCTGGTTTACCTGCTATTGAAAGAATTGTTTCCATTTTATTCTAAATTATAATTTTTGTAATCTATTTATTATATAATGTGTCAAGCATGTCGTCGATCTGCTGCTCTAATGACTTTTGTCCGTCATTGATGATTTCATAATCGCACTTTTCTGCCACTTCTTCCTGAGGCAACTGCCGATGAATCCATTCCAACGTTTTAGAACGACTAATTCCATCCCGTGCCATTACTCGCCGGATTCTTATTTCCATAGGTGCTGATACGCAAACTATAAAATCGAAATGAATGCGCTTATCGAAATGTGCGTCAAACAAGATCGCACTCTCAAGCCATTCGTACTCGCTCTCTTCAAAATCCCGCGCTACTGCCGGATGGATGATCTCATTCACTGCCTGCTTGTTCTGCTCGCTCTTTAAAAGAAACTGAGCAAGCACATTTTTCTGCAATATATTGCCTCTATAAACGTGCTCGCCAACTAATTTTTGCAAAGCAACACGCAGACTGGCAGAAGATGCCATCAATCGCTTGGCTGCAGCATCACAATCATAGACATGAATGCCCTTATTTTCAAGGATTCTGCATACGTATGACTTTCCACTGCCGATACCTCCCGTAATCGCAATCCTCTTCATCGCTGTTATTTCTGTTCGATCAGGTAATCGATCTGACGTATTCCTAGTCGTGGATTCTTTATTCCATTTGGATAACTACGCAATATTAAGGTACACTTATCAGAAGGGTGAGTCTGTATCTCATTATAATCTACCACTACAGAAAATTGTTCCGGACTAATCTGTCGGAACAAATTTGCACCTACAATAAACTTCACATCCACACGCGACGGGAATGTTCGAAGTATCTTATCATCCGGCATATTGATAGCCTTTATCGGCACTTCTACGCTTTCCTCTGTAAGTACATCGGGATATAGTCCTACACGTACTACCGAAGGAACAATCTTTACACCACGTATGGACTGCAAAGATACCTTGCGATATATGGTATCCGTAATATTAGAAATATTCAGATCTGTAGTTGAGATATATCGAATACTATCCAGTAAATGCTTATTGGCATAAATCCTCACACGCTCTGGCCAGAACTGTACCTTTGACAAATAGTAGCTGGAACCTAAACCTATTCTCCCCGACAATCTTACGGGAACCTCTTTGGATAGTCCATAGTTGTAATAGAACACAAGACGATCCGGATTCAACTTCATGACTTTCGAAGAACCATACAACTGAGGATATATCTGTTTCAAGATATCTGAAGCAGGAATAACACCTACCCCACCCTTACGGGCATAGTTCTCAAAGTCTAAAGTGACCACACGGAATTTTGAACCATAGAGATAACTAAAGATGGAAAATCCTTTATCGCGGATTGTCACCATCACTGTATCGTCTATATTATCCGTGATAACCGCATTACTCGGAACATTAACCAAGCGAACAGGCACAGGAATATCTTGTTCACAAGTCTCGTTGAGCGACATCATAAGCCAAAAGCCACCACTCAACGCGAGAAAGAACAAAAAAATCAGAAATTCCTTGTTGACGATGCCAAACAGGAAATTCCTGATGATTGTCCAAGTACCATTCCACCTGACCATTTACTTACTTATTCTGGCTCTGAGCAGATGAAGCTGTATTGGCAAACACATACCCCTTGTCAACTGTAATGACAACGCCACGAGCAATCTCGAGTTCTATAGTATTATCTGCCATATTTATATGCTTTACAGTACCATAGATGCCGCCACCGGTCACAACACGAGCGCCCTCTTGCAATGAATTCTGGAAATTGCGAATTTCCTTTTGCTTTTTCTGTTGAGGACGAATCATAAACAACCAAAGGATGGCAAACATTGCAACCATCATAATCAGGAAGCCCCACTGGCCGCCTTGCTGTGCCTGAGCAGCTAATAAAATCGATGTCATAATATAAATATCTTTTTTAAATTTAAAATTCAAATTATTAGAAGCGACGCGCACGAGGACGATTGTTCTCCTTCTGTCGCTCTTCCATAGGTTTGGCAATAATGCCACGCTCATTAAGATGACGAGCTATAGTATCGAGCAGACCATTCACATAACGACCACTCTGTGGAGTACTATAAAGTTTAGCCAAATTTACATACTCATTGATCGTAACAGAAGCTGGTATATTAGGGAATGTACAGAACTCAGCAATAGCGATCTGCATAATAACTACGTCCATATAGGCCAATCTTGAGAAGTCCCAATTACGACTCGCCTCACTCATGTAATGCTGATAACTGTCTGCATTCAATATCGTGGCACGGAACAACTTACGAGCGAAGTCACGGTCTTCTTCATCCTTATATTCCGGAAGAAGTTCCTGATTAGCCTTGTTTTCAAGTTCGAATCGTTTAATCGTCTTAATGACGAAAGTATCAACGATTTCCTT
>CACYKX010000152.1 GCA_902775075.1 uncultured Prevotellaceae bacterium
TGGACGAGGAATTTCTTCCCTTTGTACCAGGCGATGTCCTCAAGCTCGCCGGTTGTACCGACGCTCATGTCAAGGACGTCTATAGCCTTCTTCGAGGCCAGGTCCCATATGAAGAGATAGCTCGGATATTTTTCGTTCCCGACTCCTGTAGGCATGAGCAACCGGCCCTTTCCGATGCAGAGGCCCTGTCCGATAGTGGCGAACTTGAGCCCGTGGTCCTCAAGGACATAATTCTCGAGCAGATCATCATTGGTGAGGGTGACAAGTCCGTTGGCATCGGAGTCTGAGAGTTTCGGAAGACGGAACTTGACTATGCGGTGCCGGTTGTTTTCAATGTCCTTGTCTTCAGTGGTGTTGCCGTAGCCATAGAGGTAGCCATTCTCGTTGTCCAGCACCCACTGCACGGCATAGCCAAAGTTTTTGTTTTCGTCCTTGTAGAGAACGCCTTTAGGCTGGTTGTAAGCGATGTCCTTGATACCCAGATATTTGAATACCTCGAACAGAGTCTTACCTACATGAGAGAAGGCAACGGCGCCATGGTGAGGATAGCCCTTCTGTACCAATACGTGGCGATAGAAGCGACCCATCTCAGGAATAGCGAAGATACCGATACCACCGAATGAACGAGTAGGAACGTCAAGAACCTCACCCTGAGCGATGTAAGAGCGGAGGTTACCCTCGCTATCGCATTGTAGACGATAGAAAGTAATGTCGCTAGCAGCGATATCACCCTCAAGAGTACCACGAGTGAAGTCAGGTTTGCCACCATTCTCCAACAGACGGTTCTGGATGAGCTGATACTTGATGGCACGAGTAGCACACATCTTACATTCAGGAGTGTTACCACAGTGGAAGCCCATGAAAGTATCAGTCAAAGTATAGTTATATTTGCCCTTGATATCCTCATCATAGATATACTGAGGAACAGAGTTGTTGATATCAAGCAAAGTTACGGTGTCACCACTTGCGCACATACCGATGTACTCAGAAAGAGCACCATAAATATCTACCTCACAAGCTACAGGGATACCGCGGCTAACCAAACGAGAGTTTACATAGCAAGGCTCGAAACCGAACTGGCTAGGGAATGCAGGCCAGCACTTGTCGGCGAAAGCTACATATTGGCGGCTACCCTTATGGTTCTCAGCCCAGTCGAGCAAAGTCAATTCGAACTGAGCCATACGCTCGTTCAGTTCTGGATAATATTTACCTTCACCCATCTCTTCTGCCATCTCCTTGCAGATATCTTTGATACGAGGGTCACCGGCATGCTCCTTATAAGAAACGAGCAAGTCAAGTTCTGAATTCTCCTCGATTTCAACGCCAAGTTCATAAAGACCCTTGATAGGAGCGTTGCAAGCGAAGAAATCCTGTGGACGAGGACCGAAAGTGATGATCTTCAAACCCTTCAAGCCAAGGATAACACGAGCTACAGGTACGAAGTCCTCGATCATCTTAGCGATGTCTGTGGCTGTACCTACAGGATATTCAGGGATATAACCCTTAAGATGGCGCATACCCAAGTTGTAAGAGCAGTTGAGCATACCACAATAAGCGTCACCACGACCATTGATCATGTCGCCGTCGCCTTCAGCAGCAGCTACGAACATTACAGGGCCATCAAAGTTTTTAGCGATAAGAGTCTCAGGAGTCTCAGGACCGAAGTTTCCTAAGAATACTACCAAAGCATTGCAACCTTCAGCCTTTACCTCACTTACAGCCTTGAGCATATCCTGCTCGTTCTCTACTGTAGTCTGGCAGTTGAAGATTTCACCTTTGTACTCTTTTACGATGTTTTCACGGCGCTGTGTTGACAGGGCGATAGGGAAACAGTCACGACTTACGGCGATAATACCGAGTTTGACTGTAGGAATGTTTTTGCTTACCATATTATTTATGTTAGTATAGAATTAAATTATTATTTTTAGATTTATAGGTGCAAATATACACTAATTATTTTAATCACAAAACAATTATCTGTAAAAAATACACTTGGTAACTAATTTTAAACATTCAAAGGTTGTAAAAAATACACATATTGTTTAATAATTGTACTTTTTAGGGTATTTATTGGCATTTTTCGGAAATTTTATATATCTTTGCCGAGAAACGTAATAAGTAAAGATTTAAAGTAAGTAACTCATAGCTCTCTTTTTGTATGATAGACCATCTCACATTATTATATAGTGTGTCAACGTTCGGGCTTATCGTAGTTTGTATGTTATTGGCAGCAGTCCGATGGTTTCATATGTGTAAACCATTCGATGAGTATGCCTATTACTACTATCCGGCTCGTCGTGTAGCCACTTTTTTCATGCTTTCCACGATTATTCTCATGCCGTATGTATGGAATCCTATGGATATGGAGGCGTGGCTTCTTGTGAAATGTTATCTTATCACGATGACCCCTTTGTGCAGTTATATGCTGTTCTATCGTTATTTTGCGTTTAGGGAATATGCGCGTCGTCGCAAAGTCGTGTGGGGCATAGCCTTTCCAATTTTTGTCTTTTTGGCATTCTTATGGGTAGCCTCGTTGTTGCCGGATTTCTCCTTTAGCGAGTCCATGTGCTCGTTGCTACTTATGATATCCTCTCTCATTTCGTTGGTATTCGTTGTCGTTACCAGTATTTTTATTTTTAAACTCTATCTTATTGTTCATCGCAATAACTTCCGCGATTATTCCAATGTCGAGGATTTCCCGAAAGAAGTAGCCGCCAATACTTGGTTTCTACCTATTTTATATATGATACCAATATGGGCCATGGTATATTTCGACAGTCGTATAATTGCCATCTTCGTGATGTTGTGGGTATCTTTGCTCGACAGTAGTTTCGTGATAGCAATGCTTCATCCTCGTCGTAAATACCTCGATCACGAAATCTGCGAAGCTGAGGAGACTATAAAAGAATCAGCGGAACATTCTTTAGAAGATGTTGATACTTCATCCGATATACCATCGACACTAATGATTTCCGATGATACCGTTGAGATGATAAAGCATCAAATCGATGCGATCGTAGTCGAGAAGAAGGGTTTCCTTGATCCTCATCTTACACTTACCTCTGTTGTGGAGCAATGCAGTTTCGGGCGAACCTATGTGTCTACGGTATTCAATCGAGAGTATGGTGGGTTCTTTGAATATGTCAATACCTATCGTTTGCGCTATGCCGATGAATATCGCCAGAACCATCCTTATGCTACCAAGAAGGAAATACTTGAAGCCTCGGGATTCAGTTCACGTTCCGGTTACCTTAAGGCTCGTAATCGACTAGGATGGTGCGAGGAATAATCCTTGTGATTGGTTAATAAATAAGACCATAAAAAAAGTCGGTAATGTGATTCCACATTATCGGCTTTATATATTTAGGAATATTCTAATCTTTAGAAATCTTCATCGTCTGCGACATCTGTGAGACTCAAGTCATCAGGATTTGCATCGAATGTAGTACGATAGCTTTCCTCTGTGAGTTTGTCGTCATCGAAAGCATCATCATCGTCATCAACATCATTGTAATGATCTTCGATTTCCGGTGCATCATCATCGTTATCGATATCCTCGTTACCTAAGCCAGTTCCACTCTTGTCATCAAACTTCATGCGGATTTTCTCCATCTTAGGTTTCTCTTTAGCGAAGATAGCCTCTATCCAAGAACCCTTAGCGATTTCGAGAACCTCATATCCATCATTTACCTTCTTTTCATAGAGGCCACCAGCCTTGTGGAGTCTATCCTTTGGAAGGGTAGTAGTACTGATGTCGAATCCACTAGAGATAATATCCTGTATGCTCTGTGAAAGGCTTTCCCATCCACCTCCGAAGTTGCGGTCGAGCACCTCCATGAGTTTCGAAGCAGAGATATGATGGATATTCTCGTATGTCAAATCTGTGACTCTCATGATAGGCTTCTTCTTGATAGCCCATTTCACCTTGTTAGAATCATCGAGGCGAACAAGTCCAATCTTAAAACCGCGTGCCTCGTATTTAGTCACCACCTCAGGCTTGTCGACTTTTACCTCTTCGATGTTAAAAGCACTTTTGATCACATCGATATAATGTCTTTGGTTATCCTTCAGGTCTGAATCTTTTTCTGCTGCTTCCCACAATCGGAAGACATCGTTCTCCTGAATATCCCAGACATTACTCTTAGTTAACGACTTGAGAGTTAAGGTCTTTTCTTTCTTCATATTTAATTCTGTATTATTCTTGTGGTGCAAAAGTAATTACTTCTCGTTGAATTCGCAAACTTTTCTCCCACAATTTTTTATTATTTCAATCTATTTTCTCTCTTTCATTAGATTTTTATTATCTTTGCATTAAAATAAAAGAAAATGGAACCATTAGCAGAAAGATTAAGACCTCATACCCTTGATGATTATGTTGGACAACGGCATCTGGTTGGTGAAGGTGCTGTGCTTCGGAAGATGATAGATTCGAAGCACATATCGTCTTTCATCTTATGGGGTCCTCCCGGAGTCGGAAAGACGACTTTGGCCCAGATCGTAGCCCGTACTCTCGATGTACCTTTTTATACGCTTAGTGCCGTGACGAGTGGGGTGAAGGATGTTCGTGATGTCATCCAGCGGGCTCAGAGCAATCGCTTCTTCAACTCAGCATCACCTATATTGTTTATCGATGAGATTCATCGCTTTTCCAAGAGCCAACAAGACTCCCTTTTGGGTGCTGTCGAAAAGGGCATAGTGACCTTGATAGGAGCTACAACAGAGAACCCTTCCTTCGAAGTTATTCGTCCTCTGCTGTCACGTTGCCAACTGTATGTCTTGAAATCTCTCGAGAAGGAGGACCTCGTGGAGTTGTTGGATCGCGCCATCACCAATGATGTAGAGTTGAAAGAAAAAAATATCACGATTCGGGAGAATGGCGCACTTTTAAGATATAGTGGAGGCGACGCTCGCAAACTCCTTAATATTCTGGAACTTGTCGTAGAGTCGGCTAATGATGAGAAAATCGAGATTACCGATAAGATGGTAGAAGACTGTCTTCAGTCCAATCCTCTTGCCTATGATAAAAAAGGAGATATGCATTACGACATCATCTCCGCGTTTATAAAGAGTATTCGTGGAAGTGATCCCGATGCCGCACTATATTGGTTAGCTCGAATGATAGAAGGAGGCGAATCTCCTGAATTTATTGCGCGACGACTTGTCATCAGTGCAGCAGAAGATATAGGGTTGGCTAATCCCAATGCCCTTCTGTTGGCTAATGCCGCTTTCGATGCCGTTATGAAGGTGGGATGGCCAGAGGGTAGAATTCCTTTGGCTGAGGCTACGGTATATCTGGCAACAAGTCAGAAGAGTAATTCCGCATATTTAGGAATAAATGATGCTCTTCAACTCGTGAAGCAGACCGGCAACCTTCCGGTTCCATTACATATCAGAAACGCCCCTACCAGTTTGATGAAAGACTTGGGATATCATGATGGTTATAAATATCCTCATGATTACCCTGGACATTTTATCCAACAAGAATATTTACCAAAGGAATTAGGTAATACCCGCATTTGGCATCCACAACATTCCGCTTCAGAGGAACGATTGTATAATTGGATGGTGACATGCTGGGGAGATAGATTTAAGGATTAAAAAAAGATGAAAATAGTAGAATTAGATGGCTATGCAGCCTTTCCGGGTGATATAAACCTAGATGACTTGAAACAATTTGGTGAATTTGTAATTTATGATAGAACTCCTGTTGATGAAATCGTGCCACGCTCAAAGGATGCTGATGCCTTATTAATAAATAAGGTACAGATTACCGATGAAATCATGGCCCAGTTACCTCACCTTAAATATATCGGCGTGATGGCAACAGGATATAATGTCGTTGATATAGAGTCAGCTCGTCGTCGCGGCATCATCGTAACCAACATTCCGTCGTATAGTACAGATAGTGTAGCTCAGATGGTCTTCGCCCACATTCTTACGGTTACGAATAGGGTGGAGCATTATGCTCAGAAAAACCGAGAAGGATCATGGAGCAAGAACCCTGATTTCTGTTATTGGGATACCCCATTGATAGAATTGGCAGGAAAGACACTTGGTATTGTCGGACTTGGTAATATCGGAATGCGCGTGGCTCGTATTGCCCATGAGTTTGGTATGGATGTGTTCGCTGTCACGAGCAAGAACGCCTCCGACTTACCGGCAGGAATTCAGAAGACGACCTTGGATGGCTTGTTGGCAACAAGTGATATACTCACTCTACATTGTCCACTCACATCGGATACCTATGAGATGATCAATGCAGACACCTTACAGAAGATGCGCCGAGGTGCAATTCTTGTGAATACTGGACGCGGTCCTTTGGTTAATGAGCAGGCTGTTGCGGCAGCATTGGAAAGCGGTCAACTGGGAGCCTATTGTGCCGACGTGATGTGTAGTGAGCCACCTGCAGAAGACAATCCTTTGTTTGCTCATCCGAATGCTTTCATTACGCCACATATTGCATGGGCTACACACGAAGCACGACTTCGCCTCAAGAACATCTGTGTAGATAACCTGAAAGCTTTCGTAGCAGGTCATCCACAGAATGTAGTTAATAAATAAACGGTTATACATTATGCTTTACGAGGATCCTCATTTTGTCCATACACTTCAGCAGACACTGGAGTTTATTGGTACATTTGCTTTTGCAATCTCAGGTATACGACTTGCTGCCGACCGTCATTTTGATTGGTTTGGTGGCTTTGTCTGTGGCTTTGCCGTTGCCATCGGCGGTGGAACGGTACGTGATGTGATGCTTGGTGTTACGCCGTTCTGGATGACCTCTACGATATATATACTCATCACTTTTTTGGCCCAACTCGTTGTGATCGTCTTTAATCGCTATGTCAACAAGTTGAATCATGCCTGGCTTTTGTTCGACACGTTAGGATTGGCATTGTTCACCATTGCCGGAATACAGAAAACCCTTTCGTTGGGGCATCCTTTTTGGGTAGCCATTATCATGGGAAGTATCACCGGTGCAGCAGGTGGAATCATTCGTGACGTACTATTGAATCAGGAACCGGTTATCTTTAAGAAAGAGATATACGCCATAGCCTGTATCGTAGGCGGATTTGTATACTGGGGATTATATTCCTTGCATTTTAACATAGCCTTAGTAGCTGTCACCTCGTTTCTCGTCGTTTGTCTCATTCGTTTGATTGCAGTAAGGTATCACATCTCCTTGCCTGTGCTGAATAATGAAGATGACTGATATTATTTGTTCACACTATTTAAACTTTGCGCGGAAACTGTTAAAAGAAAAAAGTATCTGTTTATAGCTCCATCTAGAGCAAATGGAAAGCATTTCGCCCTTTTTGTATCAGAAAAATACCCTTCAAAAAGTTACTTCTTTGAATGCAGTTAACTTCATCGGCTTACGAAGTTAACTGCGTAAGGCGACGCGAATAGGTATGTGGCCTTACGTAGTTAACTGTAGAAGTTGATTTTCCAGTATATTTTGATGATGTAATCAGATTCTAAAATCTTAATTTATTGATAATCAGATAGTTGTGTTATTGTTCATAATTTCAGTATTCATAATTAATCCGTCATGAAATCTAAATTTTCAAATTATGAGCACCTTTCTTCGGTTGAAGGTTAAGGAATAGAAAGGTTTGTTAACATTACCTGAATTCAAGTTAATAACGCAACAAATGTCTCAAAAGGGTAAGTGAGTAAAGAATATACAAAAGGGGACAAAAAGACTCATGATGTCTTCCGTCCCCGACATTAAATGTTTACCTTTGCAAACAAACTCCTACATAAGTTGCAAATATGACAAAACATTTAACTGTGCAGCAAAGATACGAAATATCTTTCAGACTATAAAATAAAGAACGTCCTATCGACATCGCCAAGGCTCTTGGTGTGCATCGCAGTACCATCAGCCGTGAGTTAAGACGCAACAAGGCTCCTCATGGTAAATACCATGCAGAAAAGGCACAAATGCTGTCAAAGAGGAGATTGAGAGCACGAAGACACTATACAGTTCTTACAGACGAAATGAAGCTTTATATTGATAGTAAACTCTCGGAAGAACAGTGGTCTCCCGAACAGATATCAGTGAGGCGGCGTGTGTTTGGATTATC
>CACYKX010000153.1 GCA_902775075.1 uncultured Prevotellaceae bacterium
ATAATAATTATATTAAGAAAAACATCTGTCAGATAATTTCGCAGAAAGTACAAAGTTATACCCCTCGAAAAACTAACTGAGATTTGAGATTTGAGACTATTGCTCAGGGATTAGTTCATCATCCTCTCACCCCGAATCGACTTCTTCTCTATGAAGCCCCAAGCCATCTGAAGTTCCTCAGCCGCATGTAGACAGAAGTCACGGAAGTTGAAATCCTTGGTGTAGACAGGTCGCTTGAAAGTTAATAGGACGATGCCTAAGATTGGTAGTTGGGTCGTTGCCCTCCCGTTGTTGTCCTTGGTCGCATAATGACAGAGATCTTATAAAGTGTTACATCAAATAAACGATATGTAACGATAGGATAAGTAGTTTGCCTAGAATTGTTGTATCTTTGCATACAATAATTCTAAACAAATTTATTATGACCTACAACATGAAAAAGAGAAATATGCTTCTCATGGCTAGTGTCTCGTTGGCTACCATGGCTTCGGCACAGATACCACAGATGAGTCAGGAAGAAATTTCTGCACAGTTGCGCCGCGACTCTATCAACTTGCAGCGCTTTCTCAAGGAAGACGACCGATTGATGAATATGCCACTCTTCCAAACGAAGTATACCGCCGACCCTTCGCCCCTCGTCGTGGGTGACACCCTTTTCCTTTTCACCTCTCATGATGCATCGCCCGAAGACATTCCCGATGAGAATGAGAAAAATTCAGCCGGTTTCTTTATGTACGACTGGTTGCTCTGGAGCACCACCGATATGGTGAACTGGACGGAACATGGCGCTGTGGCTTCGCTCAAAGACTTCTCCTGGCGCAGTAGGGAGAATGGTGCTTGGGCTATTCAGACGGTAGAACGCAATGGCAAATATTATCTTTATGCGCCTCTCCATGGGCATGGCATCGGCGTCCTTGTGGGCGATTCTCCTTATGGCCCTTATCGCGACCCATTAGGGAAACCACTCGTCTGGGATCAGAGCAACTGGTATGATATCGACCCGAGTGTGTATACAGATGAAGACGGTCAGGCCTATCTTTATTGGGGCAATCCATATACCTTCTATGCTAAACTCGGTGATGATATGACCTCTTTGAAGGGAGATGTCGTGAAACTTCCACATATCGAGAATTATCAAGAAGGGCCATGGTTCTATAAGCGTCAGGGACATTATTATCTGGGATTTGCCAGCACCTGTTGTCCGGAGGCTTTGGGATATGCCATGAGCGACAGTCCTACCGGTCCGTGGAAGAGTATGGGTTATATCATGCGTCCTACACATCGTGACCGTGGCAATCACCCTGGTATCGTCGACTATAAGGGCCATTCTTATGTATTTGGCCAGAGCTATGACTTGATGCATCTCGATACTTTTGTACATCATGAGCGTCGTAGTGTGTCGGCAGCCGAGATTCATTATAATGCGGACGGAACGATTCAGGAGGTTCCATATTGGCTCGATCAGAAGCCGTTGCAGCAACTAGGATGGCTCAACCCGTATCGTAGGGTAGAGGCTGAGACGATGGCTTGGGGCTATGGTTTGAAAAGTGCTAAGATGGGCATCAAGAATACGGGCGTAGTAGCCGATATGCCTTTGTCTACGGGTAAGCGGAATATGTATGTGTACAATCTTGGTGACGGAAAATATATTCGTCTGCGTGGTGTTGACTTTGGTAAGGGCGCTAAGAAGTTCTTGCTCAATGCTGCCGTGAAGGGTGATGCCAACGAGAAGAACGGATGCGTCGTTACCTTGCGTCTCGACAAGCGTGACGGTCAGGTGATCGGTCGATTCCACCTCGACGGTACAGGAAGTGCAGAGAACTATCGCGACTTTCTTACTCGTGTGAAGAAGGTTGGGGGAGTACACGACTTATACATCTGTTTCTCTGAAGTTCGTGGAGATGTACGCTTAGACTATTGGAAGTTTATCAAATGATATATATGAAATTAAGCGATAATCAAAATTAGAGATTGTCACGATTCGATAAAATAATAGACCCTGAGGCTAAAAAGCCTCAGGGTTTTATTTTAAGAAGATAAAGGACTAGTGTTTTATGGCATAAAAAAAGCGACTCGAACTTTGAGCCGCATAATTCTATGAATAATGTATGTTGTGGGTAGTGATGGATTCGAACCACCGAAGCTAGAAGCAGCAGATTTACAGTCTGCCCCATTTGGCCACTCTGGAAACTACCCGTATCAAATCCAAAATAGTATAGTTGGAAGCTCTAAATCAGACTTGATATGTGGGCGTTGACGGATTCGAACCGCCGACCCTCTGCTTGTAAGGCAGATGCTCTAAACCAACTGAGCTAAACGCCCTTTCTCTTGGAAAGCGAGTGCAAAGGTAGTAATTTTGTTTGATACCACCAAATATTTTGTGTTCTTTTTTCGGAAAAATCGCTTTTTATTTATCGTTTTTTGATATAAAACGATTCCCACCTTATTTTATATACGCGCTCGCGAGAGGTTTTACGATAGAATATCGCTAAAAAGAAAAGACCTTTTTCATATTTATCCTTGAATTTCTTTCTACATAAAAATTAATACGGGCAAAGATACGAAAATATTTCGGTGAAAAGACTGTTCATATAAGTTTTTATTTAATGGTTAAATGATTGGTTTAAGTGTTATATTATTAACAAATTATATTATTAGTAATATATAGTACAAATACATTTATATATAAATATAAGAATGTATAAGTATTATTCATTGAACCGAAATCATGGTAACACCTATGACACAAAGACTTACAAACGACAGATAAACATTTTTTTAGATAAAAAACGTAAGAAAGAAGAACAACCTATTGTTTTTTTTATTATCTTGCACCCTGAAAAGTTAAACATCTTAATAACTAGTACCTTATGACTAATATTCCTATCGTATTCTGGCTTGTGCCAGTGGCTTCGATAACGGCTCTTATGATTGCATGGATATTTTTCCGTAACATGATGAAGACCGAAGAAGGAACTCCCCGCATGATAGAGATTGCTCGATATGTGCGTGAAGGCGCAATGGCATATCTCAAGCAACAGTATAAAGTGGTGCTCTATGTCTTTGTGGCACTGGCTGTTATCTTTGCTTTTATGGCCTATGTGATGAAGGTACAAAACCCTTGGGTGCCGTTTGCCTTCCTTACGGGTGGTTTCTTCTCAGGTTTGGCAGGATTCTTCGGTATGAAGACCGCCACCTATGCCTCTGGTCGCACAGCAAACGCTTGTCGTAAGGGACTTGATCGTGGGCTCAATGTTGCCTTTCGCTCAGGAGCCGTGATGGGACTTGTTGTCGTTGGGTTCGGACTTCTCGACATTGCCCTGTGGTTTATTATACTCAACTGGGTATACGAAGGCACAGAGATGGCTCTTGTCACCATCACGACAACGATGCTAACCTTTGGTATGGGAGCCTCTACCCAAGCACTCTTTGCCCGTGTAGGCGGTGGCATCTATACCAAAGCCGCCGATGTCGGCGCCGATATCGTAGGTAAGGTAGAGGCGGATATTCCTGAAGACGATCCACGCAACCCAGCAACGATAGCCGATAATGTAGGCGATAACGTGGGAGATGTAGCCGGTATGGGCGCCGATCTGTACGAAAGTTATTGCGGTTCGATACTTTCCACGGCAGCATTGGGCGCAACGGCCTTTGCCATGAATAGCGACTTACAGATCAAAGCCGTCATCGCCCCGATGATCATCGCCGCTGTAGGCATCTTCCTCTCGATATTAGGTATCTTCTTGGTGAGAACGCGCGAAGGTTCATCGATGACCGGTCTGTTGCGCTCCCTTGCCTGTGGAACCAACACCAGCGCCATATTGATAGCCCTGTCAACCTTCGCCATCCTCTATTTATTAGGTATCGACAATTGGTTGGGCTTGTCGTTCTCCGTCATCAGCGGACTTATCGCTGGAGTGATCATCGGACAGTCTACCGAGTATTATACCTCGTTGAGTTACAGGCCGACACAGAAGATTGCAGAAGCAGGACTTACGGGTTCCGCGACCGTAATTATCAAAGGCATTGGAACGGGAATGATGTCTACCTGTATACCCGTGCTCACAATTGGTGTCGCCATCATATTGAGCTATCTTTGTGGCAACGGTTTCGATATGTCGCTAAGTGCCGAAAGCATCTCTCGCGGACTCTACGGCATTGGCATCGCCGCCGTAGGAATGCTCTCCACGTTGGGTATCACGCTCGCCACAGACGCCTATGGCCCGATAGCCGATAATGCCGGAGGTAATGCCGAGATGAGCAATTTGGGCGAAGACGTGCGCCATCGTACCGATACCCTAGATGCGCTTGGCAACACGACCGCCGCCACAGGCAAGGGATTTGCTATCGGCTCAGCCGCTCTTACCGCATTGGCTCTGTTGGCCAGTTATGTAGAAGAAATCAAGATCGCCATGGCACGAGCTGTAGCCGATGGTGAACAATTCGTAGATGCAACCGGGAAAGTATTCGAGCCAACGCAAGCGACGATGCCCGATTTCATGAACTTCTTCCAAGTTACTTTGATGAATCCACGTGTTCTCGTGGGAGCCTTCATCGGTGCCATGGCAGCCTTCCTGTTTTGCGGACTTACGATGGAAGCCGTTGGGCGTGCTGCCGGTAAGATGGTGGTAGAAGTACGCCGACAGTTCAAGACCATTGTGGGAATCCTTGAAGGAAAGGCCACCCCCGACTATAGCCGTTGTGTGGAGATCTCCACCAAAGCAGCCCAGCACGAGATGATTCTTCCCGCCTTTTTGGCCATCATCATCCCCGTTGTCGTAGGTTGTGTGCTCGGCGTTGCCGGTGTACTCGGTCTACTGGTAGGCGGTTTGTCATCCGGTTTCACGTTAGCGATATTCATGGCCAATGCCGGAGGGGCTTGGGACAATGCCAAGAAGATGGTCGAGGAAGGGTATTTCGGAGGTAAAGGCTCTTTTGCCCACAAGGCCACGATCGTCGGCGATACTGTCGGCGACCCATTCAAAGACACATCAGGGCCGAGTCTGAACATCTTGATCAAGTTGATGTCGATGGTAAGTATCGTGATGGCAGGTTTAACCATCGCGTGCATGTAAAGAAAACAAAAACGAGTATTATAACTTACTGATAAAATGATATAGTGAATAGATGTTAAGTAAATTTATTAGGTTAATTGATTAAAATGAAGGAAACTCTCTACAAGGAGATGATTAGAATAGAGATTCCGATCATCTCCTTACTTTTGGTGGACAGACTATCCACAATGTGCATACCATTCATCGACACATCATGCCGTTATGATTCGTAAAATACAAAGAAATTTCTAAAATATCCCAAAAGTATTTCGTTTTTCACATTAATATATATACCTTTGTGCTATCATAGTACAACTTACTATCACCCAATAATACAGACCTAATATTGAAGAGAGTTATATATATATTGCTGCTAGTATTCTCGATGTTTTCGAGCGCCTATGCTCAGGAGACGATATCCGGACACGTCATCGACGAGGAAGGATATGCCATTCCGCATGCCAACATCCGTTATAAAGGATTGAATATCAAGACTTCCAGCGATATAGACGGAAGTTTTACTATCAAGTTGTATCCGGGTAGCATACTCACGATAACGTGCATGGGATACAAGTCTCAAAGCATCAAGATGGGAGCAGAACCCCAATCTTTAGAAATCAAACTAAAGGAAGACAGCCATCGCCTAAACGAGGTCGTCGTAAGGTCTTCGCGCCAGCGTTATCGCCGTAAGGACAACCCCGCCGTAGAGCTCATGCGCCGTGTGATAGCGGCCAAGAAGCATACAAGATTAGAAAATCACGACTACTATCGATATGATCGGTATCAGAAAATCATGTTCGCCTTCAACGACCTGAAGGCCGAACAACTGCAGAGTAGTTTCTTTACCCGTAGACCGTATCTTCTCGACCAAGTGGAGCGCTCCCCGTATAACGGTAAGCTCACGTTGCCCGTATCTGTCGACGAGACCCTTACCCAGCACATCTATCGTCGCACGCCGCGCGATGAGAAAGACATCATCAAGGGTCAGCGGAGCAACGGTATAGGCAAGGTGATACAGACGGGAGAGATGCTAAACTCTATGCTGAAAGAGTATTTCACCGATGTCGACATCTACGATGATTATATCAGATTGATGCAATTTCCTTTCGTATCGCCTATCGGCAAGACAGCCATATCATTCTATCATTTCTACATCGAAGACACCGTCTACGTAGACCGTGACCTATGCTTCCATCTCCAGTTTATCCCCGCCAACCCACAGGATTTTGGATTTCGCGGAGAACTCTATGTGGTGGCTGATACAACGCTTCATGTCAAGAAATGCAACCTCTACATTCCGAAGAAGAGCGATGTCAACTGGATCGACGACATGAAGATAGAACAAGAGTTCAGCAAGTTACCCGACGGTGAATGGGTGCTTACCAAGGACGATATGATAGCTGAAATCCATGCCACCGACCTGTTGCAGGATTTGTTGGTGGTGCGCAACACGCGGCTCAGTGATTATGCCTTTGATGAACTCCCGAGCCATCTGTTTCGAGGGAAGGCCAAGGTGCGACATGAGGCCGAGGCCCTGAACCGCGACGAGGCCTTTTGGGACAAATACCGCGGAGTGTCGCTTACCCGTAGCGAGGCTTCCATGGGCGATTTCATCCATCGTATGGAGAAATCCAAAGGTTGGAAATGGATTATCTCCGGGGTTCGTGTGCTGATGGAGAACTATGTGGAAACCGGTGATAGCAGCAAGTTTGACATCGGACCGGTGAACACGTTCCTGAGCAGAAACTATATCGACGACATCCGTTTGCGACTTGCCGGGCGAACGATGGCAGCCCTCAATGCGCATTGGTTTTGGGATGGCTATGCCGCCTATGGCACAAAGAGCAAGAGGTGGTATTATGGTTCTGAGATCACGTATGCCCTGAACAAGAAGAAGGCATCGCCCTTCGAGTTCCCTCAGCGCAACATCGTCTTCGAGAGCACCTATGATGTGATGTCGCCATCGGATCGTAATCTTGTACACAACAAGGATAATATCTTCATGACATTCCGTGCAGCCACTCAAGATCAGATGTATTTCTATAATCGGCAAAGATTGTCGCTGAACTATGAAACCGATTGGGGGCTCCGTTATAATCTCAGTCTGCAACGGCAAGTGAACCAGACGGCAGGCAACCTGCATTATTATCGGTTGGATGGGGAAGAGGTAAAGAAAATTCGTATGACCGATGCGACGATAGGCATCACATATAATCCTGGTGTCACCTATATCAACACCAAGCAACAACGACTGCCCATAAACTTAGATTCGCCTCGATATTTCGTAAGTCATACGGTGGGGTTCGACCATCTTCTAGGTGGACAGTTTCATAGTAATATCACGACGATAGGATTCTATAAGCGTCAATGGTTAGGGTCGTGGGGACATCTCGACGTGAATGCAAACGCAAAGGCACAATGGAATAAAGTTCCCTTCCCAATGCTTCTGTTACCCCCAATTAATCTGAGCTTCTTTGAGCATGAAACCTCATTTAATCTCATGAGAGACTGGGAATTCCTAAACGACCGCCAAGTTTTCTGGGCTGTCCATTGGGATTTGAATGGCAAGGTCCTGAACCGCATTCCAATCATCAGACAGTTGAAATGGCGCGAGATCATTGGCATCAAAGGGATGTGGGGAACGCTTACAAATAAGAATAATCCATTCCTACAAGAGAACCTCGAAGACCCTATGCTGTATAAATTTCCGAAGGCTTCGAAGTTGATGACGAATCAACCTTATTGGGAGGTTGTAGCCGGAGTCCACAATATTCTGAAATTTTTCTCTGTGGTCTATGTCCGCCGACTTACGTATCTCGAAACTTGCAAAAGTCGTTGGGGAGTACGATTCGGATTCAAAATGTCATTCTAGCTAGGCCATATCGTTGCCATGTGGGTCTTGTTGCTTTTCGGGCCTTTCTAGCTAGTTGTTTCATCCGAAGGTCTTTCGAGATTTCTTCGAGACAGCGCGCTTTGTCTTTCGGAGCTCTCTGCAGGCCTTATCAACGTTGACGGCTGCAAAGGTACGG
>CACYKX010000154.1 GCA_902775075.1 uncultured Prevotellaceae bacterium
GATGTCACTAGGGCTGTTTCCGTAGATGTGCAACTCGTGATGCCTGAGGAATTCACCGGCACCGACTATGAAGGGCATACGGTAACGTTGACTCAGAAAGGTAAGGAATCGGTGTTCTCTGCCGTAACGGATGCCAATGGTATCGCGAAATTCAAGGATTTAATACCTGATGTGTACACGATCAATACGTCGTGGGATTTGACGTCGGCACAGTATAATCTGCTCACCGGAGACAATCAGGTGAATGATGGTGTGGTGGTTTCCGGAACAATCAGTAATCAACTGATTGCAGAGAACCAATCGGAGAATCCGCTGAAACTTCCTACTCAACTGTCTATCAATCGTTCGTTGGTCATCGGTAAAGTGTATTATGCGGGAACGAAGAACAATAGTAACAAGAATTATACGGCCGACCAGTATATCGAAATCTACAATCAGAGTGATGATAGTATCAATATTGGGGGACTCTGCATCGGTTTAGTGGAATCTGACTCGAAGGGCTGGACGGCTGAATATCTTTCTGCCATGCACCCGGATTCTACGGCGCTGAAGCAGATTTTCCGTATCCCTGACCTTGAAACCGAGAAATGGATTAAACCGGGCAGTACTATAGTGATTGCGAATAGTGCTATCGACCATACAACTGTGTCGAGTGGCTCACCGAACTTGTTGAATGCAGACTTTGACGTGCTTGATACGCGAACGAAAAATGCGTATATCAACAATCCGGATGTGCCTGACATGGAAACGCTTTATACTTTCAGTAAGTCGACAAACTTCATGAATCTACTGAACGGTGGCCCTTGTGGTGTGGTCATCTTCAGAGCTAAGCCGAAAGACGTCGAATCATGGCCTGTAACTTATGCCTATGGCAAGACTTCGGGAAGTGAGTATAAGTTGATACCGAACAAGGTGATCATCGATGCCGTGGAAATCTTGAAGTATAACAAGGAGGGTACTGTAAATATTGACACAAAACGATTAGTCAATGGTCTGGACGCTGGCTATACGTTCATCCCTGCCACCACAGGTTATACCGGTGATGTGGTGTATCGCAAGACGTCTACCCGAAAAGGTAAAAATGGGCATAAGATTCTTGTAGATACAAACAATAGTACTACTGATTTCAAAGTTTCTAAAACTATTCAACCTCGTGAATATGAAGAATAATAGACTACTATATATAACAGCAGCCTTACTATTGGCTACTAATACTTCCGCTCAACAAATAACAGGAGTAAGCGAATATAAATATAATGATGCTTCCCAAATATGGCGCAATACTGATAATGCTGCGGGACTTTCGCTCGACTCTGCGCGCAATCGTGGCATCGCCTATTTTGATCTGACGCATCTGTCGGGAAACTTGCATCGTGTGCAGGAGGGTAGTTCGAGAAATGATCTTACTTTCTTCACCGAAAGTTATCAGAAACTCAGCGATGTTTTCTATGGTTACGGCAAATTCCAATTCGATTTGGGCGAAATAAAGAATCGTGCTTGGAGCGATGTGCAACGTTCTTATAACAGTAATCCTTATTTCACTGGTTCGTCGGTGGTAGGCAACTATAGTAGACAGAATATCGACTTGACGGCTGCACTTAGCACAAAGAGTTTTAACGGTTGGCGCTTTGGTGTTCGCCTCGATTACAACTTGGCTGACTTGAGTCGTCTACGTGACCCTCGAAGTAGAAGTGAGATGCTGAACTATAAAGTTACGCCTTCTGCCACTTATTCTTTTGGCCGTAATACTTTTGGTATTGCAGGGCATTACAATAGATATAAGGAGAAAATCGACAACATCACAACTGTACAGACCGATGCAACCCTGAAATACTATTTTATGACAGGACTGGAAAATGCGCAGGGTATTACACAGGGCTATAAGAGTTATCAGAGGGAATGGGTGAACCATAACTTCGGTGCAGAACTTTCATACGCATACAAGAACCAAAGCTTACATTCGCTCACTTCGGTCTTCATTGAGAGGGGAAGTGAGGAGGTTCTGGGACAATATATGTATCAGCCGGGGCATTATTACAACTATATTTATGGCCTGAAGACGCAAAACAGAATAGAAAATGAGTGCTTATTGCATGAGATTGATTTCACTGCGAGATATGAACAGGGATATGCTGACGAATATCGACAGGAACTGGAAACGACGACAAATCCGGAGAATGGCTTGAACAGTTATCATTACAACACGCTGTTAACTTTCAAGAAGCGTTATCAGGTGAATCTGTTGAATCTGGATTTCAATTACAGACTGAACTTCAAAGAGAATCAGTCGATAAAGGGGTATATCGGTTTAAAGGCTGATCTGCAGAACACGCGCAATAAGTACCTTCTAAACTTCTCTGAATTCAAATATAATAGTGCTGACTGGGCTTTGAATGGTGGCTATGGTCTATGTAACCGCAAGTTATGGGTTGAAGCGTCTGCTGGAATACACAACAAGCTAAAGAATGATCTGAATTTGGCTGACCCTACAACAGACTATGCTGTGAATGTACTGTTGGCTGACAGAGATTTCTACAATTCTAATTATTTCACAAGTCACTTATCGGTAAGCTATCAGTTCCCTGTTGCCATCAAAAAGACAATAAGCAACTGGTTTGTCAAAGTCTACGGAAAGTATCTACATTCTAACACGCATCTGCACAATTCTTCTGTGGGGATGACCATCGGAATATATTACTGATCTTATCGCTTTCTACAAAGGGTGGATTCAATATACTTTGAATCCACTCTTTTTCTTTTATAGCCCTATCGTTGGATTCTACCACCGGAAGAGGTCATATTGCTAACAATTTCTTCCTCTGACATCAGATTCTGATCGCCTGGTATCGTATTCTTGATGGCACTGGCAGATAATGAGAAATCAAGGCACTTCTGATTGTCATCCACCCATTTACGAATGGCATGAACATAGGCTGCAACAAAGGCATCGCCTACTCCCATCGGGTCTACAATAGGTTGTATATCGTATATTCGGGTGGTGTATAGTTTCTTTTTTACGGTATCATAAAGTACACCGGTAAGGGTATGGTGGCTCGAAGCTATCTGGTTACGTAATGCCATCACCATCTTCTTGCAACGTGGAAACAGCTGGTGCATCTTCTCAAAATACTGAGCATAGGATTCTTTGTCTATCTGGTATTCGCTGTTAAGTGCTGGGAATGGTATATGTCTAACGCCACTCGCTATCTCCCACTCGTTCTGGTCGCCAAAGATGATGTCGCTATATTGCATCAACAGGAAAAGTACGTCATGTGGTTCTAGTCCATATCCCCAGAGATTCTTACGATAGTTAATATCACAGGCTATGGTAAGTCCCATCTCACTGGCCATCCTCACGGCATCAAAGGTTGTCTCCATAGCGTCACGACTTATCGCACAGGTGATGCCTGAGCAATGGAATAGTGAAGCTTCACGTAGAATTTCTTTCCATGATATCATACCTTGTTTCAGGGTATAGAAGGATGAACCTTTTCGATCATAGACGACACGACTGTTGCGCATTGCTGCGGCTTCTTCAAAATAATAAGTACCAAGGCGGTCGCCACCACGCACAACATGATTCACAGAAACCCCATACTCTCGGAGGTGCATCAGGGCGGCCTCTCCCATCGCTCCCGCTGGAACACGGGTAACAAACTCTACGTTATTTCCAAGGCATGCCAATGATACGGCTACATTGGCTTCACTTCCTCCATAGTTGCCATGAAATACTGTGCCTTCGGTGAGTCGACGATAACCTGGCTTGGAAAGCCTCAACATAATTTCTCCAAAAGTGATAATCTTTGTGTTCATATTGTGTGTTGATATAAAAAAAGGGATGAACATTTCTGCTCATCCCATAATATTTTATTTTAGATTTACTTGGCTTTTTCTACCAATGCCTTTGTATCACGAGCGATAACTATTTCCTCATCAGTAGGAACAACAACAACCTTAACCTTAGAATCTGGTGTTGAAATAATAGCTTCCTCTCCATGAACAGTAGCATTCTTGGCAACATCTATCTTTATGCCAAGATATTCTAGGCCTTCGCAAGATTTCTCACGGGTGCTTGTCTGGTTCTCACCAACACCTGCTGTGAAGACAACGGCATCAACGCCACCAAGAGCTGCTGTATAAGCGCCAATGTATTTCTTGATACGATAGTCGTACATCTTCAATGCTAACTGAGCACGCTCATTACCCTCTTTTGCTGCTGACTCGATATCACGCATATCACTAGAGATACCTGTGATACCTAATACGCCACTCTTCTTATTCAGATAATCGGCCATCTCTTGTGGCTTCAAACCTAACTTCTCCATGATGTAGGTTACTGCAGAGGCGTCGATGTCACCTGAACGACTACCCATCATCAAACCTGCTAATGGAGTAAGACCCATTGAGGTATCGATAACTTTACCGTTCTTGATAGCAGCAACACTGGCACCATTACCGATATGGCAAGTGATGATCTTAGAATTGTTGATGTCAAGACCTAAGATTTCGCATACGCGCTTAGATACATAACGATGACTGGTTCCGTGGAAACCGTAACGGCGTACGTGATACTTCTGATATAGCTCGTAAGGAACTGCATAGAGGTATGCGTAGTCTGGCATGGTGCTATGGAAGGCGTTGTCAAAAACACAAACCTGAGGTGTATTAGGCATCAATGAATCTACAGCACGAATACCTTTGAGGTGACCGGCATTGTGAACAGGAGCAAGGTCACAGAGTTCCTCAATACCGTCCTCTACACTCTGGTCAACGATAACACTCTGGTTGAACTTATCGCCACCTTGCACAATACGATGACCTACGGCGTCGATTTCTTTCAAATCTTTGATTGCACCAATCTCTGGGTCAAGAAGGCACTTGAATACTAAGCTAACGCCTTCTTTGTGAGTAGGAAGATCAGCCATGATCTGCTTCTTCTCGCCATTGGCGAGTTTTACCTTGATGAAAGCATTATCAAGACCGATACGCTCTACACCACCCTGTGCCAATACAGACTCATCGTCCATATTGTACAATTTATATTTAATAGAACTGCTTCCACAGTTCAATACTAGAATATTCATAATATTTGTATCTGTTATTTATAAATTTAAACAAGCCTCTCTTCGCAGAAAGGCTTTATTATCATTTGATTATTTTGCGTCTTGTGCCTGACATGAGGTGATGGCAATCATATAGTAGATGTCGTCTACAGAACAACCACGGCTCAAATCATTAACAGGACGAGCAATACCCTGCAGGATAGGACCAATAGCAATAGCACCACCTAAACGCTGAACGAGCTTATAGCCAATATTACCTACCTCAAGGTTAGGAGCTACAAGTACGTTAGCCTGACCTGCTATGTCGCTACCTGGAGCCTTCTTAGCTGCTACGGCAGGAACAAGGGCTGCGTCAGCCTGAAGTTCACCATCTACTTTCAAGTCAGGATAATTTTCCTTGGCAAGTTTTGTTGCTTCTACCACCTTGTCGATGATATATACGCTCTTGCCGGTTTCCTTGTCCTTGGCATCTTTAGCAGAGCCCTTGGTTGAGAAACTCAACATAGCTACACGTGGATCTGCGATACCTGCAACACTCTTAGCTGTCTGTGCTGTAGTATAAGCTATCTGAGAAAGTTGATCAGCTGTAGGATTTGGAGTAACAGCAACATCGCCCATAACGACAACACCATTATCACCATATTCTTTGTGCTCTGTGATAAGAAGCATAGCACCGGAAACACAAGAAATGCCAGGAGCGCACTTGATAATCTGAAGAGCTGGACGCAATGTATCACCTGTAGTAGAAAGAGCACCAGAGATCTGACCATCTGCACCTTCTGTCTTGATGATCATACATCCTAAGTACAAATTATTCTTAGTGACCAATTCACGAGCCTGCTCTATTGTCATGCCCTTCTTTTTACGAAGTTCCGCTAACTTCTCTGCATATTCCTCAGTCTTAGGGTTATTAAGAGGATCTACGATAGTAGCCTTGTCGATATTTTTAAGATTCCACTTTGCTGCAAGTGTCTTAATATTGTCAGGGTTACCAATGAGGATAAGATCTGCAAGATCATCACCTAAAGCCTTGTCGGCTGCCTTTAACGTACGCTCCTCTTCTGCCTCAGGGAGCACAATGCGCTGTTTATTTGCCTTTGCACGCGCTACAATCTGACTTAATAAATCCATAGTTTGTATATAATAAAAATATTTTCTCGATATTTCTTGAATTTGCTATTTAGACTTTGCAAAAGTACAAAAAATAATTCACTCATTTTAGAGTTTAGAGATAATTTTTACTAAAACATTTCATTCGTTAGAATGCTTTCCAATTCCTCTGCAGAGAGTCGTAGTTTAAATTCGCCTTTTATCGCTACTGATATTCTACCGGTCTCCTCTGAAACGACAATAGAAATAGCATCACTATTTTGTGAGATGCCCATAGCTGCACGATGACGCAACCCTAACTCTTTTGGTATATCGAGACTATGGCTGACTGGAAGTATGCACCCCGCAGCTTCTATTCTTTTATCTGAGACGATCATTGCTCCATCATGAAGCGGAGAATTCTTAAAGAAGATGTTTTCTATCAGTCGCTGATTGACATTTGCATCAATTCTTTCACCGGTATCTACAATATCGGTAAGAGGCACACCGCGCTGAATAACGATCAAGGCACCGATATTTTTCTTGCTCATACTCATGCAAGCCATAACGATTGGCATAATCGTTTCCTTATCTACTTCCTTGCCATTATTTTTATTGGTTTTAAGAAATAATACTAAGCGACGAATACCTTTCTGTGAACCAATTTCATACAAGAACTTGCGTATATCTTCCTGAAATATCACTATCAAGGCTATGACTCCTACACTTACCAACTTGTCGAGAATCGCACCAAGTAGTTTCATTTCAAGTATCTGGCTCACAAAAAGCCAAATCAGAACAAAAAGCATAATGCCGACAAAGATATTCAAAGAGCGGCTTTCTTTCATCAGGCGATAGATGTAATAAAGCATCAAAGCCACTAGAATAATATCGATAATGTCTTTTATTCCAAATTCTAACATAAAGGTATTATTTTGATAATTGTTCTACGATTTTCACAGCTTGCACAGCTTCCTTTACATCATGTACTCTCAAGATATTGGCACCTTTCATCAAGGATATTGTATTTACAATAGTTGTTCCATTCAGGGCCTCATCAACAGAAATATCTAACAACTGATGTATCATGCGCTTTCTGGAAACGCCTACAAGAATAGGTAACTCAAAACAGCGCAATTCATCCATATCTGACAGTATATCATAGTTGGCCTGTATATCTTTTCCGAAACCAAAACCCGGATCGAGAATGATATCCTTTACCGACAAATCACGTAGTTGTTGAACTTCTTTGGAAAAATTCTTGATCATATCATGAAGGTTTCCCTGAACAGACATCAGAATATATGGAACCTTGAGCTGCCCCATCATGCGGAAGATCTCTGGATAAACATCATCTGTCTGCTCCAATGGGGTGTCCACAATACCGGTCAGGCCTCCTTCTGATACGTCATTGATAATATCGGCACCATATTCTTCAACCGACATCTGGGCTACTTTGGCACGATAAGTATCTATAGAGATAATACTATCAGGATGCTCCTTTCTCACTAAGGATAAGGCGAAGCGCAATCGCTTCATCTCTTCTTCTTCACTCACCTCGGCTGCTCCTGGACGTGTAGAATATGCTCCGATATCTATAATAGAACCACCCTCAGCAATAATCTGATTGGCTCTATCAATGATTTCCTTTTCTGTTTGTTTTCGACTACCAGCATAGAAACTATCTGGTGTACAGTTCAATATACCCATTACTTGGGGTTGCTTGAGGGATAATAATTTTCCTCTCACATTAATTGTATAATCTAATTGCATATTCATAAAGGCAAAAATAACAATATTAATCGAGAAATCGACCTCATTTTGTAATTTTTGCCTTATATTTGCACAAAAA
>CACYKX010000155.1 GCA_902775075.1 uncultured Prevotellaceae bacterium
ATGGATTCTACAAAACAGACATCACAGCTACCTCTTCTCCTATGATGCCAAAATTCGGCAAAAATACCGGATGTACACTTCCATATCCATGCCTACACCAAGAAGGAGTTGGCCTTAAAGGCGGGATATCGCAAACAGGATAAATATCTCACCCCCGCCAAGTACGAATTATCGCCTATTTCCTGGGGGAGCCGTAAAGAAACGTATAAGAAGGCATCAAAAGGAGCGTAACGTATCACAACGTATCATCGCCTTTTTCGGATGTCGTATCTTTGCAATCGCAATCCTGAAGGACGGGGTGTAGCGCTCCCCCGCCCCGAAGGCATCCCGAAACGTTGCGAGGAGACGTCTGAGCGATGCGGAGGGGTGGAAAGCAAGAATGTTTAACCCATTAAAATTTCAAGATTATGGCAAGATGCTAAATGAATTGCTTTTGAGAGACTTCGGTCTACCTTTTCTTCTTATCATTGCTTTGTTTGTTGATTTCTGACTGCTTATCTTTCCTACGCTTCTCATTCTTAAAAAGTGTTAATAAAATGCACTTTTCGACGAAAATGCTTGGCGGGTATTCTTCTAATATATACCTTTGCGGTGTAATACAACAGTAGTACACTATTACTACAATAAATAAGGTTTAAGTTCATCATGAAAGAGAACATTACTCAAACAACATCTGTCGGGATGATACATGTTGTTTACTTCAAAAGATTATCAAATAACAATATAAAGATATGAAACAGAAAACTTACAGAATGATGACACTCGCCATGTCGGGATTCATCTATTTAACCACAACAGCTCGACCGGTAAACGATAGTACCTCGGTTGATTCTACAAAATGGTTTAACAAAACTCATCAACTGGGAGAGGTTACCGTGAAGAGTTCTCTACCGAAGATTCGTACCAATGCTGATGGTATGAAGATAACAATCACTGGAAGTGAACTGGAGAAAGTTGGTAACACAGAAGACTTGCTCCGTCGACTGCCTAGTATCAAGAAGGTGGATGATGGTGTTGAAATCTTCGGTCGCGGCAACGCAGAAATCTACGTGAATGGACGTAAACTCTATGATATGAAGGAGCTCAAGGAGATTCCTTCCGACCAAATCGTTAACGTGGAGATCATCACTAACCCTGGGGCGCGTTATCATGCCACTACTAAGGCGGTGATAAAAATCAAAACTCGTCGCCCTCAAGGTGAAGGATGGGGGTTCCGTGATGAACTTAAAGGATATTATTTGAAAGGATTAAGCGTACGTAACCAGTTGGACGTAAACTATCGAAAAGGTGGCCTTGATCTTGGAGGATGGGTAACAGGAGAGAAGTCCAATATGCGTCAGATTGCCCATCAGGAGATTCATACTTATCAACAGGGGAAACTCTTGCGCCAGTCTATCGACAAGAGTAAACAAAAGATCAGAGGTAAACAGTTTGACTTGGGATTGAAGTTTAACTATATGTTCAACGAAAATCAGTCTATCGGTGCTCGATATGATTTCTCACGTCGACCTGACAGAAAATGTGATATGTACTTCCCTTCTGTCTTCACCTTCGATGGTAAGTTGTTGCAGGAATCTCTCAGTGATCTGTACACGAACGAACCTACTTATAAGCACAACTTCAACGCTTATTATAGTGGAAAGATTGGGCAATGGCAGGTGGATGCTAACGTGGATGGGGTTTGGACTGACTCTAAGACTACTACCGACACTTACGAGACGATCAAGTTGCCGGGACTGGCCGATACCAAAGAATATGTACACATCAGGGCTTTCACCAAGAACCGTATCATGGCTTCTAAACTCGTGTTGGAACATCCGCTCTTTGGTGGTAAGATTAGCTTCGGAACTGAATACAATGATACGCGAAGAACTGAGCAGACCGTGAATCCAAAGGCTTCAGACGGTGATAGTAAGGTAAATGAAAAGATATGGGCTGGATTTGCTGAATATAGTCGTGTCTTCTTCGACAAGCTCACCATGAACGCGGGACTGCGATACGAGAATGTGAAAACTGATTTCTATGAGAAGGGAAACTTCGACATGGATCGTGACTATGATGATTGGTTCCCTTCTCTGGGATTGGCTATGCCGATAGGAAAGGTTCAGTTGGGTGCGCACTATGGTATTGATATCGACCGCCCTGACTTCCGGAATCTCTCGGATAATGTATATTATATCAATAGCTATAGTTATCAGACGGGTAACTCTAAGTTGAAACCTACTTATACGCATAATCTATCGCTCAACGCTTCTTGGAAGTGGTTATGGGCGGAAGCTTCTTATAGTAAGATCGTGGATGATATCCAGATTGCTAGTACGAGTTATACTAAAGACAATGAACTCATCACGCTATTGCGCCCGGAGAACTTGGCTAACTTCCATCGCTATTCGTTCCAGGTATTTGCGTCTCCTACGCTCTTCAATATATGGCATCCTACATGGGGATTCGCTGTCGTAGGTCAGGATTATGAGACGACCATCGCTGACGGAAGCAAGAAGAAGATGAACTCTCCGATGTACAATGGTATCTGGAATAACCTCGTCATCTTGAAGAGTGGATGGAGACTGGGATTGGATTTCCTATATCAGAGTTCTGGTGACTATTCTACCTATCATCTGCATAAACCGGGTGTTTCTATAAATGCTAGCATCCAGAAGAGTTTCTTCAAGGATAAACTCGATATGAAGTTGTCTGCTATCGACCTTACTGGTGTAAGATCTCAACCTGTGACGGTATATAGCAATCGTGATGTTTATGTAAAGAACGACAACTACACTTATGCCGACCTTACCATCACCTATAAGTTCAATGTCGCTGCCGACAAATACAAAGGTCGCGGAGCTGGTGATCAGGTGAAGTCAAGAATCAAGTAAAAGGATATGTCACTCTCTCGGTGTCACATTGCATATCGGGCACAAAAAAGCAGTTAACTGCGCAAAAGATGCGGAGTTAACTGCGAGCCGATGCAGTAATGTGTTTTACTTTCAGGATTAATATGCCTGTTCATGTACTCCTTTTACGGCGCGCCCACTAGGGTCATTCATACTCTTGAAAGAGGAATCCCAGGCAAGGGCTTCTGCCGTAGAACATGCCACGCTTGGCACTGATGGCACACTACGGGCTGCACTGTCGGATGGGAAATGCTCTGCAAAAATAGAACGATAATAGTATTCCTCCTTGTTCTGTGGAGGATTGATAGGAAAACGTTCTGCTGCATGAGCCATCTGTTCATCACTCACGGCTGATGAAGTAATCTGCTTCAAGGTGTCTATCCAACTGTACCCGACACCATCCGAGAATTGTTCTTTCTGACGCCAGACGACTTCCTCCGGTAACATATCAGAGAAGGCTTCGCGAACGATTTTCTTCTCTATCTTCGCACCGGGACACATCTTGGCTTCTGGGTTGGTACGCATAGCTACATCCAAGAATTCTTTGTCCAAAAATGGTACACGACCTTCTACACCCCATGCCGACAGACTCTTGTTGGCTCTCAGACAGTCGTACATATATAACTTAGAGAGTTTTCTTACTGTTTCCTCATGAAAGGCTTTCGCATCAGGAGCTTTATGAAAATACAGATAGCCTCCGAAGATTTCGTCGGCACCCTCACCAGAAAGTACCATCTTGATACCCATCGATTTGATGACACGGGCAAGCAAATACATCGGGGTGGATGCTCGCACTGTGGTGACATCGTAGGTTTCGATGAAATAGATGACGTCGCGAATGGCATCAAGACCTTCCTGAATGGTGTAGTTGATCTCATGATGTACGGTGCCGATGCGTTCGGCCACTAAACGGGCCTTGGCTAAATCTGGCGCTCCCTTCAATCCAACGGCAAAGGAATGAAGACGTGGCCACCAGGCTTTCGTCGCTCCACCTTCCTCGATACGGTGCTGACTGTATTTCTCGGCTACTGCTGATATGACGGATGAATCCAAACCGCCACTCAGAAGTACACCATAAGGTACATCACTCATCAACTGGCGCTTCACGGCATCTTCCAAGGCATCATGTATTTCCTCTACACTCGCCGCATTATCTTTTACGGCTGAGTAATCAAACCAGTCACGAGAATAATATCTTTTCATCCCTGGGGTCTTGCTCCAATAATAATGACCCGGAAGGAATGTTTCATAATGGTCACACTGACCTTCTAGTGCTTTCAACTCGCTCGCTACATAAACTTTTCCGTCTGTATCATAACCGATATAGAGGGGGATGACGCCTATCGGGTCGCGAGCAATAAGGAATGTATCATCTTCGGTGTCGTAGAGGGCAAATGCAAAGATGCCACTGAGTTTTTCTATCATCTCGATGAGTTTCGATGCATTTGCGCCTTTGGATTTCCATTCGCGATAAAGGGCTAGGATGACTTCACAATCGCTTCCGGTCTGAAAGGAATAGTCCTTGAAACTCTTACGGATGTCCTGATGGTTATAGATTTCACCATTTACGGCCAACACCTGCTTCTTGTCCGGGGAGAACAAAGGTTGTTTCCCTGATTCGGGGTCTACGATAGACAAGCGTTCATGAGCGAGAATCGCAGAACCGCCACAATAGATGCCACTCCAGTCGGGACCGCGATGGCGTATTCTTCTGCTCATTCCTAATGCTTTTTGCCTCAGCTCAGGAGTCTGCTCCTTGATATTAAAGATCGATACAATTCCACACATATTTTATTTTTCCTTTTTAGTTGAATTAAGTTTGAAATAGCTTGCACTCCCGAATTCTGTCGGGAGTGCTAGATTCTTAAGGTTTCAGGGTAAAGCCAAATACCAAATACGCTTTCTCGATACTTGGATTGGCTGTTACACCTGCAAAGATTGGCACAACGAAACTATCTGTTACTTTTATTTCTTTTGTCGCTTTCAATCCCAGATTGGTCACTGCAAAACCGTTAGCATCGCCATAGAAACTGGTGGCATAAGGAACAAAGCCTACTGTGGCTTCCCAATCGCAACCACCTAACTTGAATGGTGCTGTGGCTTCAGCATAAGATGAATATGCTCGCTTACCACTCTTGTTGACTCCATCGTTTCCTGCAAAGTTGGTATACCAGTTGAATGCTACTGGTCCGAAATCGTAACCGATATTTCCCTCAAATACATGAGAGGTCTTATGGGATGCATAAGAGAAATACTTTTCGTTCGGACTGTTAAACCAGTAGTCGGTAACGCCTACATGGAAACCGCCTACTCCATAAGATGCTGTAAGATCGAATTCCTTGGTATCATCTTTATCTGATAGTCCGACACTACCCCATGCTGACAATGAGAATCCTTTATAGTCTATACCAAGGGTAGGCTGTAAAGATACATCTCCAAGGTCTTGACCACGCCAGATGTACTGATTGACAACATCGGCTGAAACTGTCGTTTCCACTTTTTCCTGTGCAGTGGCAGCTGTTGGCAATATTGCCAACAGAGCCAATGCTAGATACTTCATCTCTCTCATATTAGTATAATTTAGTTTTATTAAATCCATTATCTATGGACGAGATTAATTGTAACAACTCTCACCATGCTCGTAGATGTCGAGACCTTCTTCCTCGATTCGCTTGTCTACTCTCAATCCTGCTACATGCTTGATTGTCCAGAAGAGGATGATACCAGCTACTGCTGCCCATACATCGATAACGATGATACCGAAGACCTGTGCTCCAAGGAAACCGAAACCGTGACCGTAAAGACAGCCTTCACTTACTGAGAGTACACCCGTAAGGATGGTCCCGATAATACCGCAAATACCGTGTACAGAACTTGCACCTACTGGGTCATCGATATGTAACTTCTGATCGATGAACTCGATGCCATAAGGAAGTACGAAACCACAGATCAAACCAATGATCACTGCACCTGCAGGACTTACGGCGTCACAACCGGCGGTGATACCTACAAGACCGGCAAGAATTCCATTCAGTGTCAATGACAATGATGGTTTGCCATACTTGATCCAGGTGGTAAACATGGTTGCTAAACCGCCTGCTACGGCTGCAAGATTAGTTGTAAGGAATACGTGAGAGATAGCTACGCGATTTTCCTCACCACTGGCTGCTAACTGTGAACCTGGGTTGAAACCAAACCAACCGAACCATAGGATGAAAACGCCTAAAGCTGCTATCGTAAGTGAATGTCCTGGGATGGCATTGCTTCGACCATCTTTGCGATATTTGCCAAGACGTGGGCCAAGGAAGATGGCACCTATCAAAGCAAGTACACCTCCTACAGAGTGAACGATGGCGCTACCGGCAAAGTCATGGAAGATAGTACCGAAGGTATTCATCATGAAACTGCCAACCTCTGAGTTACAGAGCCATCCGCCGCCCCATGTCCAGTGACCTTCTACCGGATAAATGATCAATGATATAAAGAATGAGTATACACAATACATAGAGAACTTGGTACGCTCTGCCATAGCTCCTGATACAATCGTTGCTGATGTTGCACAGAAGACGGTCTCGAAAATCAGGAATCCTTCTACTGGAAGTCCTGCAGGCTGATGGTAGAATGATAAATCACCAAAGTTTGGCATTCCGATGAAACCCTGACCGTCTGAACCAAACATGAATCCGAAACCTACAAACCAGAAGAGAATCGAACCAACCATAAAGTCAACAAAGTTCTTGAAAAGTATGTTGGCTGTATTTTTACTACGGGTGAAACCTGCCTCGCAAAGAGCAAATCCTGGCTGCATGAAGAATACAAGCATAGCTGCCAATAACATCCATACTGTATCCAATGATATTCCTAAATCTTGTGTTGTCATAATTGTGTTTGTTTTGTTGTCCTTAAAAACCTTACCTAACTATTTACTTTTCATTCTCGGCGTTGTATAGTGCAATATCTCCACGCTCACCGGTTCTGATTCTTACAGTGTCCTCTACTGGAATGACGAAGATTCGTCCGTCGCCGATCTCACCAGTCTGCGCTGCACGTTGCACTGCCGTGATGGTCTTTTCTACATTCTTGTCGCGAACTACAATATTCAGTAACATACGCTCTATACTACTTGTATCATACATTACTCCGCGATAAATCCTCGCTTGGCGCATCTTTCCCTCACCTCTTACATCATAATAAGAGAACCATTCGATGTCTGCTGCAAGCAATGCTTCCTTTACTTCTTCGAACTTCGTTTTTCGAATGATTGCTTCAATCTTCTTCATGTTTACATCTCTCTTTAATAGTTAATACCTTATATTTTCTTACCATTTGTAAGGTTTCTGCTGCAAAATTAATTCATTTTGATATCAAAAATACCATACTCACGACGATATGTCAGATAAAAAACTTCAAAAAATCAATTCTGTAAGCAGCGGAAGTCCATATTCTTACAATCTGAAACTATTTTGCATATATTTCCTTTCAATTTAAAACTTTAACAAAAATATAAGATTATTTTGTAGAAAAAGCATTTCATTATTCTTCATTTCGATATACCTTTGCAGCAGAAATCAAACAAAAAGTAAGCGTTTTAAAAATATAATAGTCAGAATGTCAAACAAGGTTCATTTCACTAAGATGCACGGTGCAGGCAACGATTACATATACGTAGACACCTCTTTATATAGCATCCCCAATCCCGCTCAGGCTTCCATCAAATGGAGTAAGCCACATTTCGGAATCGGGAGTGATGGACTTGTTCTCATCGGCAAACCGAAGGATCAAGCATCGGCCGATTTCTCGATGCGTATCTTTAATGCTGACGGTTCTGAGGCGATGATGTGCGGAAATGCAAGCAGATGTATTGGTAAATATCTGTATGACAAGGGGCTAACTGATAAAAAATCTATTCGTTTAGAGACTAAATCGGGCATAAAAACGTTACATTTAAAGATAGACGATAAAAATAAGGTGGAAAGCGTTACCGTGGATATGCTGGAACCTCGATTTGATGTGACAGAGCAGTTTAATGATGC
>CACYKX010000156.1 GCA_902775075.1 uncultured Prevotellaceae bacterium
CGAGGAAAAGCAGAAGGAGAATGAACGGGAATCCATGTTTATCGTCAACGAATGGGCGGCGGATTATTTCCAGGATATCCTTCATAAGGATGTTGATGGTTTGGCTGTCGGTATGCCTTACTTCAGAAGTAGAGGCTTTAGGGACGATATCATCCAGAAGTTTAAACTGGGTTTTGCCTTGAACGAGCGTTCTGCTCTCTCTGACGCGGCAACGAAGAAGGGCTATAAGTCGGAATACCTGGTGAAAACGGGATTGTGTGTGCAAAGAGAAGATGGTAAGATCTTCGACCGCTTCTCCGGTCGTGCGATATTCCCGTGGTTTGGTGTGAGTGGCAAGGTGGTGGCCTTTGGTGGTCGTGTCCTGGATAGTAGGACCAAAGGTGTAAACCAGAAATATGTGAACTCTCCGGATAGTGATATCTATCATAAGGAACGGGAGCTCTATGGTATCTTCCAAGCTAAGAAGGCGATATCCCGTGAGGATTGTGTGTATATGGTAGAGGGCTACACGGATGTCATCTCTATGCATCAATGTGGTATAGAGAATGTGGTAGCCAACTCGGGAACGGCTCTTAGTGTGTATCAGATCAGGATGCTACGACGTTTCACCCGTAATATCACGTTTATCTATGATGGTGATGCTGCGGGTATCCATGCGGCTCTGCGTGGTACCGATATTGCTTTGCGGGAGGGCATGAATCTGAAGATGTTGTTGCTGCCTGATGGTGATGACCCTGACAGTTTCGCTCGTAATCATTCTGCGGAAGAGGTTAAGGAGTATATCAAAACGCATCAAACGGATTTCATCGAGTTTAAGATGAACCTGATGTTGAAGGGTGTCACCGACCCGATCAAGCGCTCGGAAGCGATCAATTCTATCGTGCAGTCTATCTCGATGGTTACCGATCAGATTCTCCGTGCTACTTATGTGCATGATTGTGCGCAGCGTCTCGGCATGAGAGAGGAAACCTTGATTTCGCAGATGAATCGTTTTATCCGTAGTGGTAAGGATGAAATGGAGAAAAACGAAGCGCGGGCTGAAAGTGTGCAACAAAAAGCTCCTGTGCAAGGGGGAGAGCAGCAGGTGAAGAAGACCGGTGGGGAAAAGAAGGTGGAGAAGATGTTGATCCGCATGGTCGTGCTCTATGGTGAAAGGATGATTACCGTTCAAGATAATGAAGGTAACGACATCGAACTTCCGTTGGCTCAGTATGTGGCAATGGATTTGGGCGCAGACAATCTTAGGTTTACCAATGAGATATACAATCGTATCTTGGAAGAGTGTGTGGCGCATCTTGATGATGATAACTTTAAGGCGGAAACTTATTTCACGCAACACTATGACCCGGAAGTGAGTAAGGTGGCAGGAAAACTGTGTGTGAGGTTTCAGTTGTCGGAGAGCTTGAAGGTGAATATAGATGCCATGAAACTCAAGAATACGACCATTCGTCTTGTTGTAGGTTTCCGACTGGACTATGTGGAGCATCATCTGATGGATTTGAAAAATCAGTTGGCGCAACCTGGTGTTGATGCCGAGCAGCAGAGGGGTCTCATGGAAGAATATATGAAGATGCAGAAAATCAGGAATCTGTTGGCCCAGAGTTTAGGAAGTAATATTATAAAATAGCATTCATGTAAAATATAGAGATATGTATTATATAAAGAAAACCTTTGAGATATCGGCGAGTCATCATCTGACCCTTTCCTATAGCAGTAAATGTACGAATGTGCATGGACACAACTGGAAGATTACCGTATACTGCAAGTCGAAGGAGTTGAATAGGGACGGGATGCTCGAAGATTTTACACGTATCAAGCAGGAAATCCATGGTCGTCTTGATCATCAAGACTTGAATAAGATCTTTACTTTTAATCCTACTGCTGAGAATTTGGCAAAATGGATTGTCGATCAGATTCCGACATGCTATAGGGCTGATGTGCAGGAAAGTGAAAACAATATAGCTAGTTATGAAGAGGATTAATGATATCTTCTACTCTCTTCAAGGGGAGGGACGACATACGGGAAGGGCTGCGATATTTATTCGTTTCAGCGGTTGCAACCTTGCGTGCTCGTTCTGTGATACGGATTTCTCCGACTATCGGGAGATGACGGATGAGCAGATCGTGGAGGAGGTTCTGAAAATGGTTCCAGATAAGGACGGTGTATATCCGATGATCGTACTTACGGGTGGAGAACCGACGCTGCAAGTGGATGAGAAACTGATCGACTTGTTGCATGAGAGGGGCTTCCACTTGGTAGCGATGGAGTCGAATGGTACGAAGAATCCTCCTGCTAATCTCGATTGGCTTACGGTTTCACCTAAAAAGAATGTCATGGTGAAAAGATGTCAGGAACTGAAGTGCATCTATGATGGCGAACAGAAGGTAGAGGATTATGGCATAGAGGCTGATTATTATTATCTTCAACCTTGTGATGTAGGTGATGCCGGGAAAAATGCGGAAATCATAGGACAATGCATTGAGGAAATTAAGAAAAATCCAAAATGGATGCTGAGTTTACAAACTCATAAATTGATAGGATTTAAATAATGATATACATACACTGGACACTGTTAGCCCTATACTTCCTGATCGTTATCGGAACGATGGTTGCTGTACTGATGGATAACCGTCAGCCCGTGAAGACTATTGCCTGGTTATTGGTGCTCTGGTTTCTACCTGTATTAGGTATTATACTCTATTTCTTTTTCGGACAGAATACGCGTAAGGAACGGTTGATAAGTCAACGGTCATTGGACCAACTAACCAAACGGAGTATGTTGGAATATACCGTTCAGGAGAATCTCCGTTTACCGGAAGGTCAGCGCCCGTTGATGCGCTTGTTTGCCAATCAGAGTTTGTCGTTACCTTTCAAGGATAATCGTGTTGATATATATACGGATGGTTATCAGTTCGTTAGTAGTCTGTTAGCGGCAATAGGTTCCGCTCAAGACCACATACATTTTGAAACCTACATCATAGAAGACGATGCACTTGGACGACTGATAGCCGATGCCTTGATAGATAAAGCCCGTGCCGGTGTTGAGGTGAGACTGATATATGATAATGTAGGTTGCTGGAATGTCAGGAACAAGTTTTTTGAGAGAATGCGTGATGGCGGTATCGATGTTCACTCCTTTATGCCTGTGAAGTTTCCTGCCTTTACGAGTAAGGTAAACTATCGGAATCATCGCAAACTGTGTGTGGTAGATGGAAAGATCGGTTTCATAGGTGGCATGAACATCGCTTTGCGTTATGTGAAAGGGATGCGTCATCAAGGATGGAGAGATACGCATCTCAGGGTGGAAGGTAGTGGTGTGTATGCCATTCAGCGAGCATTCCTGATAGACTGGTATTTTGTAGACCGCACATTAATAACAAGTAGGAAATATTATCCGGAAATCAACAAGGACATCTGCAACGACTGTATTATGCAGGTGGTAACGAGTAGTCCGATCACCCAATGGCCTGATATCATGCAAGGATATGTCAGGATTTTGCTTCAGGCAAAAAAATATGTATATATGGAAACCCCTTATTTCTTACCTACCGAACCGATATTGTTTGCTTTGCGTACAGCGGCTTTGGCAGGGGTGGATGTGAGGTTGATGATACCGGAGCATGGGGATGCGAAACTGGTGGAATGGGCTTCAAGGAGTTATGTCTTTGAAGTTGCTGAGGCTGGTGTGAGCGTCTATTATTATAAAGGTGAATTCAATCATAGTAAGTTGTTGGTGAGTGACGACAGTATTTGTACTTGTGGTAGTACAAATGTTGACTTCCGTAGCTTTGAGAATAATTTCGAATCGAATGCTTTCTTCTATGATGAGGATATGGCTTTAAGGATGAAATCCGTATATCTGGAAGATGAAAAACAGTGTATTCCATTGAAAGAACTGAAAAATATAAGTCATCGCCCATTTAGAGAACGGTTGTGGGAAAGTTTGATCAGACTCTTGTCTCCGTTGATGTAAGAAAACGGATACCCTATAAAACGAAAAAATCTCGATTTATTTATTGTTTGCCATGTTCGAATACGAAGACACCATCCTCTTGGAGTATGTCACTGTTCAATACCAAATCAGGTATCTGTGGTAATTGTTCAAGTGCATAAGGTGGGTCGGCGAAGATGAAATCAAACTTCTGATGGCATGACTTTAGGAATTTGAACACGTCACCTCGGATGAGGATGTCGGTGTCATCATGGAGCTTGGTGAAGCATTCCTTGATAAAGCGTGCATGGTCACGGTCACCCTCTACGCTGACGACACTCTTGCAGCCACGACTTACCAACTCCAAAGAGATACTTCCCGTTCCTGCGAATAAGTCGAGAGCGGAAGCATCCTCGAAGTCGATGTATCCCATCATGACATTGAAGATGTTCTCTTTGGCAAAATCGGTGGTAGGACGTGCCTTGAATGAACGAGGTATATCAAAATGACGTCCTTTATATTTTCCAGTAATAATTCTCATATCTGTTTTTTGATGTATAATGTGATCAAATCGAAAGGAATACCTTTGATCTCTGTTATTGGTGCACGATTGAACTCAGCGGTCGCATTGATGAAGAATACTTTCTGAACATAAATCTTTAACATGCTAACAAGTTCGTCGCGCTCGATGAGGTTTCCTGATATGTATAGTTCATCTTGACGGACATCGAGATGAAGTTGTTTCCATACATAGAGTAAGAAATAAGCAGCATCCTTGGTATGCATGACATCGAAGGTGTTGGCATATTTGATCCTGTTCTTGTCGAAACAGAAAATATCCAGTTTCTTGTCATGGAAATAGCCATATAACTTATGGTGTATGCCCGTAAAACTGCGATGGTGCATATGGTTCCATACCGAAAAGACTGTCGGTTGGAAACGAACATCACCGAAATGATCGTCGACGACAAGTTTCAGGTCCTTATTGATGCTGAATACGGCAACAGCATTCAGGTCGGGCAATACAGAATTCAGGATGACATCGTTATCATGGCCCATGAAGGCATGATGATAGAGTATTTCTAAATCTTCCTCTTTGAATTCGTCAATAGGAATCAGTAGAATCGGAGTGTCGAGCAAAACCTGAGCCTTTACATATCCAGCATTCAGCATTTCACTGTCTTTGAAAGCTTCGCGTAAGTTGGCTGCCATAGAAATGCCACTCTTTACGACATAAGGCTCGTAACGTACCTGCTTTTCGGTATTTTTGTCGATAGCCGAAAAGGATAGTGTGTGCCGACTGATTCTTATCGTAAGCCGGGCTGTCTTAACATTTGCATTGGTTGCTTCCATGTCTACCAGTTTACTTCGTTGTTGTTATCAGTTTCTATGTCTCCGAATTTAAGTCCGGGATATTGTCCTGCTGTATTTGCTTTCTCAATAAGTTGTTCTATTTCATCGCGGTCCATACCACTGAGATAGTCGTGATACCCGGCACCACATTCCATGAGTGGAATCTGTCGACCGCTTTTCCCTAGTTGTACGGTAGCCTGCAGATCAAATCTTTTCTTTCCCGCAAAAGGTATATATTGCAAACTGTCTGCGAGGAATCCTTGACGGATGAGAGTAGAGAAACTCCCCGTATACGTCTTATATTTCTGTCGGTATCTCTCCTCTGCAGTGCGAATCTTCAGCAGTCGTTTCTTGACGATGACCTCGCGCTGTGCCTGCTCCTTTTGAAAATTGAGAGGCTTGAGCACGCTGAGGACGCATAACAGAGATAATACGACGACGCATCCGGCTAATATATAATTAATGTTTATTTTCGATTTCATGTACAAACATTTTTGTAACTTTGCAAAGTTAATAAAAAAATGATAACCGACGAACTAAAATATCAGATATTAAAAGAATTTGGCTTTCCTCCGACAATAGAGCAGGAGCATGCGATCTCTGAGTTTGCAGATTTCCTTACCGATAGAGACAGTCATTCGGTAATGATTTTGCGTGGTAGTGCCGGAACCGGGAAAACGGTGTTGGCAAGTGCCATCGTAAGAACGATGAAGAAACTGAAACAGAAAGTTATGCTCTTGGCGCCTACGGGAAGGGCCGCTAAGGTGTTCGCGCTCCATAGTAATCATCCGGCCTTTACCATCCATCGACGAATCTATCGGGAAAAGGTTTATACCGGGGTTGGGGGACAGTTTAATTTGAATAATAATATGTATCAGGATACTCTATTCCTGGTAGATGAGAGTTCCATGATCTCAAATTATGGAATGTCGGAGACGAGTTTCGGTTCGGGAAGGTTATTGGATGACTTGGTATCCTTTGTCTATCAGGGTCGTAATGATAAGATGATACTCATTGGCGACAAGGCACAGTTGCCTCCGATAGGGGAGGAAGAGTCTCCGGCATTAAGTCCGATGATTTTGGAAGGATATGGACTTAAAGTCTATTGCTGTGACTTGAATGAAGTTTTGCGACAAAGTACAAATAGTGGCATATTATATAATGCTACTATGATTAGAAACATGATTACGCATGATGAAGTTACGCAACTGCCGAAAATCCGGTTTGATAGCTTTGCTGATATCGTCATGGTTCCCGGTGATGAGTTAATAGAATCGTTGGCATCCAGTTACAGTGAGGTGGGAATAGATGAGACGATCTGTGTCACCAGGAGTAATAAGCGTGCCAATGTATATAATCAGGGAATTCGGGGAATGGTTTTGGGCCGAGAAGAACAACTATCATGTGGTGACATGGTGATGGTTGTGAAGAATAATTATTATTGGACTGCCCAGGAGAAGGGAGAAAATGTGCCTTCATTCCTGGCAAATGGCGATCGTGCAGAGGTGAAGCGAGTGAGAAATGTTCGTGAACTCTATGGTTTCCATTTCGCGGATGTGTGGTTAGACTTTCCTGATTATGATCATTATGAGTTGAAGTCTACTGTCATCATGGATAGTTTGATGACGGAGGCACCATCGCTCACTTATGAACAAACCGAGCAACTCTTTGCCAATGTGATGAAGGATTATGATGATATTCCTTTGAAGGGTGACCGTATGAAGAAGATGAGAGAAGATATCTACTTTAATGGGTTGCAGATAAAATATGCTTATGCCATAACATGCCATAAGGCTCAAGGTGGACAATGGGCTCATGTTTATCTGGACCAAGGTTATATGACGGATGACATGTTGACGCCAGACTATATTCACTGGTTGTATACGGCTTTTACCAGAGCTACGGAAAAACTGTATTTAGTGAATTGGCCGAAGACGCAGACCTACTTGAAGTCGTAGGCCTGAATCTCGTATTCGGATTTTTTTGTAACATGAATTTGTATACCTTGTAAAACAATAGCGATGATAGTAACAGAATCTTGGATGGAAAAAGAATTCGTAAAGTTTAATTCCCTATATTTCCATGGGAGGTTACCAATGCCAATCTTCAAATTATCGCATGCTCGTACCCAACTGGGTGCTCTTGCTTATAAGAATGAATGGCTTTGGGGACGTCGTATAAGGCGTTTTGATTATACGATTAAGTTGTCTACTTACTATGATATGTCGGAACATCAGGCTCAGAGGATCTTAATTCATGAGATGATACATTATTATATCACCTATTTTAGAGTTAAAGATTCGGGACCGCATGGTGTCAAGTTTCAAAAGATGGCTTCTGAACTGAATGAAAAGTATGGTTGGGATATAAAGGCTATTGAGGACCTCAATGATGGTTGGAAGGTGTCGGAATATTATAGGAAGAAGGAAGAACAGAAACCTCCTCGTCAATATTTGGTTCTTGCACTCAAGGTGAATAGTGGTGAATATTATTTTTGCAATATCAGTCCTAAGGCTTATGCCAAACTTGAAAAAGAATATCTGCATAGAAAAGAAATTCTACAATATGGTTGGTATACGACACAAGATAGTTATTTTAAGGGTATGCCTATTTGCAGGACTTTGAGAGGAAGAAAGGTTTCTGAAGAAATGTACAAGCGTATGACTAAGGAAATGACTGTTTATAAGAAGAAATAAAAAACCGGACCCCAATCACTTGGAACCCGGTTCGTTGATTTAGTGAATATATATATAACTGATTATAATTCTGCTAATTCAATGACTTTATCAACAGCGGCATTCAAACCATCAGCATCTTTACCACCAGCTTGCGCATAGTGAGGCTGACCGCCACCACCACCTTTGATAAGTTTGGCTGCTTCGCGGATAATATTTCCGGCATTAAGTGCATGCTCCTTAACCATGTTGTCGCTGAACATGACACTCAACAAAGGTTTGTTGTTGTCGACAGAACCGATGACGCATACCAAATTCTCAGGAATTGCTTCGCGAACCTTGAATACCAAATCTTTGGCTGAGGCTGCATCGATAGGAAGTACGGCCTTGACAACCTTGATGCCATTTACGTTCTGTGCCTTCTCGATGAGTCCTGCCTTCAGTTGTTCAACCTTCTGAGCACGGAAAATCTCGATTTGCTTCTTCATATTATCGTTGTCCTCGATATACTTCTTGATGACAGACTCAAGATCTTTTGCATTGTTGAACAGAGTCTTTATAGATACCAAGGTGTCTTGTACTGCATAAATGGCATCTTCGCATGCTTTACCGGTAAGAGCCTCGATACGACGAACTCCGGCTGCAACGCTACTCTCTGATATGATCTTGAAGAAACCGATGCGACCTGTGCTCTGGGCATGGATACCACCGCAGAACTCACAACTTGGGCCAAAGCGAACAACACGTACCTTATCACCATATTTCTCTCCGAAAAGGGCGATGGCACCGAGCTCCTTAGCTTCTTCAAGCGGTGTGTCACGATGCTCGTCAAGAGGTAAATCTTGTCGGATCATATCGTTGACGATGCGCTCTACCTGGCGGAGCTCTTCGTCGGTAACCTTCTGGAAGTGGGAGAAGTCGAAACGAAGGGTGTTTGCATCAACGTATGAACCCTTCTGCTCTACATGATCACCAAGAACCTGCTTTAAAGCATAGTCGAGGAGGTGGGTTGCTGTGTGGTTAGCAGCAGAACCGTTACGTTTCTCGATATCTACACATGCCATGAACTCGGCACGAGGATCCTTTGGTAATTGTTTGATGATATGGATACTTTGATTGTTTTCGCGTTTGGTGTCGATAACCTCAATGTTCTCATCATCGTTGACGAGTACACCGGTGTCACCAACCTGACCACCCATCTCTCCATAGAATGGGGTATGGTCGAGAACAACCTCGAAGAAAGTGTTCTTCTTCTGAGTTACCTTGCGATAGCGGAGAATATGACAACTGTATTCTGTATAATCATATCCCACGAACTCCTGTTCGCCCTCCTGGATAACTTCCCAGTCACCATTCTCGACAGCAGCGGCGTTTCTGGCACGAGCCTTCTGCTTTGCCATCTCCTCGTTGAATCCATTCTCATCTACGGTGTAGCCATTCTCTGCACAGATCAACTCTGTCAGGTCGAGAGGAAAACCATAAGTATCGAAGAGGCGGAATGCAGAGACACCATCGAGTTGGGTCTTCTTGTGAGCCTTCAATTCATCCAAGTCACCATTGAGGAGGTTGATACCCTTCTCCAAGGTGCGGAGGAAGCTATCTTCCTCTTCCTTCATTACGCGACCGATAAGTTCCTGTTGTGCATTAAGTTCAGGATAGGCAGCACCCATCTCCTTGACAAGGACAGGAAGAAGTTTATACATGAAAGCCTCTTTCTGGTCGAGGAATGTATAGTAGTAGCGTACAGCACGACGAAGAATACGACGGATGACATAACCTGCTTTCGCATTGCTTGGTAACTGACCATCAGCGATAGCAAAGGCTACTGCGCGGAGGTGGTCGGCAACAACACGGATGGCAATATCAATCTTCTGTTCTTCATTCTTACCCTCGCCATTCTTGCCTTCTGGGAAGGTATGACTGTATTTCTTTCCGGAAAGACGTTCAATCTCAGTGATGATAGGAGTGAAGAGGTCGGTATCATAGTTGGAATTCTTGCCCTGCATCAAACGAACGAGGCGCTCGAATCCCATACCGGTATCGATAACATGCATCTTGAGTGGTTCAAGAGTTCCGTCAGCTTTTCTGTTGAACTGCATGAACACGATGTTCCAAATCTCGATAACCTGTGGATGGTCCTTGTTGACAAGTTCTTCACCAGGAACTTTCGCCTTCTCCTCTTCAGGACGGAAGTCGATGTGGATTTCAGAGCATGGTCCACAAGGTCCCTGATCGCCCATCTCCCAGAAGTTATCGTGCTTGTTTCCGTTTACGATATGGTTCTTAGGGAAATGCTTTTCCCAATATTTTGCAGCTTCGTCATCGCGGCCAAGATTCTCTTGAGCGTCACCCTCGAAGACTGTAACATATAAGTCCTTTGGATCAAGATGAAGGACATCAACCAAGAATTCATAAGCATAGTCAATGGCACCTTCCTTAAAGTAGTCGCCAAAACTCCAGTTGCCTAGCATCTCGAACATGGTGTGATGGCTCAAGGCAGAGTCACGACCTACTTCTTCCAAATCATTATGCTTTCCACTTACGCGTAAGCACTTCTGAGAATCGGTACGGCGACGAGGTTCTGGTTCCTTTGTACCGAGGATGATATCTTTCCACTGGTTCATACCAGCATTTGTAAACATCAGCGTAGGGTCGTCCTTAACAACGATAGGAGCAGACGGTACGATAACGTGTCCTTTTGACTCAAAGAATTTCAGATATGAGTCACGGATTTCATTAGCTGTCATCATATTATTTATGCTTTAATTTTATCTTTTCTAAAAAATCATGTGCAAAGATACGAAAAAGTTGATAGATTTTATTATCTTTGCATTTAAAAGATATAAAAACGAAGAATTATGCCGTTGAATCCGAACAAAAATGTGAAATTGTACTATTCTATCAAGGAGGTTGCCTCTATGGTTGGTGTAAATGAGTCTACTCTGAGATTCTGGGAAAAGGAGTTCCCGCACCTTCGCCCTAAGGTTACGGCTAATAAGGTACGACAATATAACGATAAGGATATTGAGCAGGTTAAATTGATTTATAACTTGATCAAGGTTCGTGGATTCAAAATCGCTGCAGCTCGTAAGTATATCAATGAAAACCGTGCTGGTGCAGACAGAACTAGCGAGATATTGGAAACGTTGTTATCTGTCCGTGAGCAACTCAAGGATTTGAAAAAATCTTTGGACATGATCGTGTGATCATATTATCTTTGCCTTGGAATTCCTATTGCCTTTCTGAGTTGGAACGCAGTTAACTCGTAATTCCATACTGTTAACTGCGTATGTTCGTCATTATTTGATTTGCTGTACTTCTTGTAATCCGTCAATACCTTTAAGGTTGTCTATGATAACCTTTACATCGTCGCGGTCATGGACTTTCAAGTCTATCTTTCCATCAAAGATACCTTCGTCACTATTAACGGTGATGCGGTGAATATCTACATTCAACTGTCCTGATATGACCTTGGATACATCCAACAGCATACCTTTTCTGTCGATACCCTGTAGTTCGATGGTGGCGTCGAAGAATAATTGCTTGTGCATGTTCCACTTGGCATCGACAATTTTATTACCGAAACTGGATTTTAATTTCGTCGCTACCTTGCAGGCGCGCTTGTGTATCTCTATATGATTCTGATTGTCGATATATCCTAGGATGTCATCACCTGGTATGGCATGGCAACATTCTGGGAAAATGAACTGATGGATGTTCTTCTCAGAGATGATGATAGGTTTCTTCTTATTAAAGTTTTTGTCGACAACAAAGTATTTCTGAGCATATTCGGTGACCTCTTCGCTTTCATTGTCGATAGTCTTTTTACCTAAGAAAGGCACATAGCGTCTCCAGCCTTTGCCGGCATTATCCCGTTTGTTCTTG
>CACYKX010000157.1 GCA_902775075.1 uncultured Prevotellaceae bacterium
CCAGAGCATAGGTGCCCACGATATTCTTCAGATTCTCTGTAGCTGAGGTGCGATACAAATGGATGTCCTTAGCATTACTTTGACCGTTTACATTGATCTTTACACCTGTAGCTGAGCCCATATTCACATATACGATTACCAATCGCTTGCCATCTGGTGATAGATAAGCCGACCCCATTAACTTGTTGAGACTCTCTGCTTGATCGGTTGCATGATCGACACGCTGATATCCCGGACGTATAAAACGGCTGAAGTTGCCTAAGACCCACAGATTTTCATTGTCTGATATGGTACCTCCTTGCTTGATATCACCATAGCTTTCATGGTCATTGTCACCTTTCGCATTCATTCTCAATAAATAGAAGCGATTCTTCTGCCCCCATTTTTCCTGAGCAAATGTCGTCCAATAACTCCAAGAGGCCATGTTGCCAAAGGTTAGGTCGCAATGAATCAGTTTACCCATATACAATGCGATGTCGCTATAACTTGCTGCATCATAACTTGAAGGGAATCCTGCTGTCGTGGATGGTTCTTTGTCGAGCATACTCCATTCTGTTTGATAAACGTCCAGACCATATTCCTCTGCCTTCTTTGTCACAGCCTCACGTACATTCTTCAGGTCTTCGTTGGTACCAAAAGTCCAATAGCTATGTCCTGCAACAGCCTTCTGAAGGTGCTCGAGATTACCGATATAGGTCTGTACATGTTCTGCATTAAAGAATGCTTCTATTTGGTTGTTAGCTCTTTTTTCCGTGCCATCCATATAGAGAGCCTTCCACTGGCATGCCTCCGGCAACAGAATCTTAGCAGAAATTCCTTGCTTTGTGATAGAAGTATTCAGTTCGCGTGCCAATTTTGCGATACTCTCATTGCTCCAAGGTGAACCTTCCTGTCCACTTGTCCAGTCATACTGAGGTTCATTTACTGGATCTATCATCGTTATGTTATAGCCTTCATCTATAAAGTGCTTGGCTGTTGTCGTCAGGAAGTCTGCGAAATCTCCGAAACGGTTATCGTTAAGATTGCAGTCTTTCTCACCGGCATTGGTATATGCCTTTCCATTCTTGGTAAAATGTACAGGAGCAGAGTTTGAGAAGAGTAAGAAATGATCTACGCCATATTGTTTGGCTTGTTGCATAAAATACTGTTGTCCGGCAGACTTGGTCCAATCATAAGAGCCCTTGGCATCCAGATAGCAATAGCCACGTCGCGTTTCATCCTCTATACCACTATTAGCACCTTGCTCTGCAGAACCGGCTCCAAGGTTGACGCGCCACATGGACAAGCCGATACCTTCAGGATTACCATTCGCATCAAAGCTTTGACTAAAAAGCCATTTGGCTGACTTTTCCTTTTCGGAAGTACTGAAATATTTTCCTACGAAATCTGCTGTCCAGCAATCGCTTGCACCAAAGTCAACAATTGTCTGATAGGATTTGCTGGGATTGATGGTCACATTATATGTTGACTGAGCTTGGACATTGCCTGCCATCAACATACTAGTGAGAAGTCCCAAGAGTATATTTTTTCTCATTGTTTCACAGATTTTATTCTTTGTAAGAAAAGGGACAGGACTAAAGTCGGTCCTGTCCCGTGGATATTTTTACTGATAGCCTACGTTCTGCTTGATAGTACCATTTGACATGGTTATCTCTGAGTTTGGTATCGCAAAAAGAAGATCACGAGGGGCTTGGAAGTTGATACCCTTGTTACTGTTCTCCTGCTGGTTGGTTGTCTCGTATGGGTCGGTTGACTCTTGTGTGTTATACTTCACGAATGTTCCGTTTGGTCCCATCAGATGTTCCATCATGGTCTTGCCATCATCCATCTTCCAACGACGGATATCGTCAAGACGGGTACCTTCGAGAGCTAACTCTAGTCTGCGCTCTGTACGAATGGCATCGCGCAATGCTTTTCCGGTAGAGGTGACACTACTCAATCCTACACGATGACGAACTTCATTCAAAGCCCATTGTGCTTCTGTATCTTTATTGAGTGCATTTTCTACCTCGGCATACATCAGCAATACTTCGGCATAACGGAGTAGACGGATGTTCAATGGATTGTGAGCTGCGTCGTATGGACTTGGACGTTTGGCTACAGGGATATAGAGTTTCATGTTGCAACGACCTGACTTATGCTTGCTGGCTGAGATTGGATAAGGATTGTCTTTATTCCATGTATCGTCACCAGGAACTTCTGTCTGTCCATCGTGAAGGATGGTATATTTCAGTCGTACGGCGTCACCTGCTTTGATGAAGGCATTCTCCAAATCACTTGTAGGAAGGCCCCACGACCAACCGGAGTCATCACGAGAGCCTACTACTACAGAATAACGTTCGCCCAAACTGTACTGGGTGTCGTTGCTGGTCTGTATCTCGAAAAGACTTTCGGCGTTGTTATTATAATCGATATTCCATACTTTGCCGAAATCATCCATCAACTTATACTCTGGTGTGCCACTGGCGTATGCTCCTCTGCAGGTAAGTTCTTGCAAAAGAGGCTCGGCTTCTTGATATTTGCCTTGGTATAGATATGCTTTTGCTAAAAATCCTTTGGCTGCACCACTTGTTGCGCGACCCATATCGGCATCGCTATACTCTGACTTTTTTGGAAGGTCGGCAATGGCGTCCTTGAAATCTTGCTCTATCTGAGCGTATGTTTCTTCAGTTGTGGCACGTGTGACGCCCTGTATCTCTGACGGCATCTTCAAAGAAAGGGTAAGTGGTACGCCTCCGAAGTTCTTCACTAAATCAAAATAGTAGAAGCCTCTAAGAAACTTAGCCTCAGCTATCAAACGTTTCTGATACTTTTCATCATTGAAGGTAACCTTGGAAATCTTATCGATAGCGATATTACACTGGGTGATTCCTTTGTAACGGTATTGCCAGAAGTTCTGGCAAGCATTACCGAGATCTATCGTATTACCGGTAAACTGGGCTGCCGGACGATAGTCTCCTGGATCTTGGGTTGTATTTCCCATCCATTCGTCATCGGTAACCATGTTGCACATGTTGTAAAACTTGTAAATCTGCCACCAGTCACGGCCGTCAAGGAAGTTGTAACATCCGGTAATCTGCTTATCGCACTCTTCCTCTACCGTGAAATAGTTTGCCATATCTTGTTGTCCACGAATTGGTTCGTCTAAGAAATCGGAACATGATGTCATGCTCATCGTAAGAGCTGACGCCAATGTCAAACCTATGATATATCTTTTCATAATCTTATGCTTTATTTAGATGATGATGTCTTTATATATAATAATGTGTATACTCGATTAGAAACTTAAGTTCAAACCGAAGAGGACGGTACGTGGGTTAGGATAACCGTTGTAGTCGATACCTGCCTCTGTTACGCTTCTACCCATAGATGCTGTCTCTGGATCTGCACCGGAATATTTGGTGATGGTAAAGAGGTTCTGTGCTGATACTGAGAGGCGCAGAGACATCTTATTGTTAAACCATTTCTTAGGCATGGTGTAACCGATCTGGAGCAACTTGCAACGGAAATATGATCCGTCTTCTACGAAGAAATCGCTTACTCGTTTGTAGTTCATATTGGCATCGTTGACAGAGAGACGAGGATATTCGGCTCCGGTATTGTCTGCACGCCAGGTCTTATTATAAGTACCGGCATATACATTCTGACCATCGGTACCGGCATAGCGTCCCTTGTTGAGGTTGAACACGTCATTGCCTACTGTGCCGTAGAAGTTGGCTATCAAATCGAAACCTCTCCAAGCTGCATTGAGATTGAAACCGATCATGAGGTCTGGGAATGGATTACCGATATATGTTTTATCGTTGGCATCTATCACACCATCATGGTTCAGGTCGACGAAACGGAGGTCTCCAGGTTGTGCATTTGCCTGAAGTGGCTTTCCGTGCTCATTGGTATATGATTTCACCTCAGTTTCATTTTGGAAGATTCCGTCTGTTACATAACCATAGAATTGACTCAAAGACTCGCCCTCTGCATTGCGGACGATATAATCTCCACTGAAACCACCTGTCCAGATATAGTCACCATTCAGTTTTATGGCTTTGTTCTTTACCTGTGAGAGGTTCAAACCTACACCGTAGGTAAGATCTTGAATCTGGTCATTCCAGTTGAAACCTAATTCCCAACCTGTTGCTTTCATCTTACCGACATTCTCCCACATCTGACCGTTCCACATCGGGTAGCCTAAGATTAGAAGGTTGTCTTTCTTCATCAACATGTCGTGTGAGGTCTTCTGGAAATAATCGGCTGTAATCTTCAAGCGATTTTTAAGGACGGCTAGGTCTAGACCTACATTCCAGTCTTCTACGGTTTCCCACTTCAGATTACTATTACCGATACCGCTGACAGTAGAACCTACGATACGAGTAGGTGTTGTTCCAAATACATACTCTGTTGTTCCTATAGAACTAAGATAGGCAGAGTTGTCGATATTCTGATTACCTACCTTACCCCAACCAGCACGAAGTTTGATATCATCGAAGATCTTCTGATTCTTCATAAACTCTTCGCTTGTCAATCGCCAAGCTCCTGATATTGATGGGAAGGTTGCCCACTTATTGTCCTTAGAGAACTTAGAAGAGCCATCGACACGCACAGCTGCTGTGAGGTAATACTTCTCATCATAGTTGTACATCACACGACCTAGATATGAGATCAAAGAGGTGAAGCTGTCTGTACCTGATGCCGCAGGGTTCTTGGTACCAGAACTTGGATAACGCAAGGTTGCGTCATTGTTCGGGATGTTCTCGGAATAAGCTTGTGCCCAATAGTCTTGGAAACGCTCCATGGTGTAACCGCCCATCAAGTTTAGATTATGCTTCTTGTTGATGGTTGTCATATAGTTGACGGTATTGGTCCAGTTCCAATCTACCCAGTTTTCCATCTTTCGGGTAGCATTATTGTTCTGGTTCTGCTCTAGATTGTCGATGAAGAAGTTGACATTGAAATTGTCGGTTCTACGGAAACGGGCATTCAAGCCGAACTGTGACTTAAGGGTCAGACCCTTGATTGGGGTCAAGCTGATGTATGGAGTAGCCAACAGACCATACTCACTAGCACCTGAATCCATACGGGCCATTGAAGCTACCGGGTTCCACTCTTGGTTATTGTGAGAACGTGCATAGTTGCTATATGGATTGCTCGTCCACTCGCTCTTGTCGAGCATGACTGGAGTTGTAGGATCCATAGACATGATGGCGCCCATCAATCCAGGGGTATCATCCCACTGTTCATAACGAGGAGTGAAATCTACACCGGCCTTCACAATCTTATTGAAGTTGTACTCTGTAGAGAAACGGGCTGATAGTTTCTGCCACTGACCTACCTTATACTGGGAATCTTGTTTATAGTAACCGATGCTACCTGAATAGATAACTTTATCGGTACCACCTGAGAAGGAAAGGTCGTAGTTCTGCTGTATAGCAATGTCTTTGATACATTCGTCCCACCAATCGGTATAGACATCGGTACTTCCTTTGAAAGGAGATACGTTGCCGTCATTGGTATAACGGGCATCAAACACTTGTTTGTATTCTTGTGAGTCTGCCATCTTCTGCTTCTTCAAGGTCTGAAGACCTACTGTTGCAGTAACATTAAATTTGGCATCACCTTTCTTTCCTTTCTTTGTCGTAATCAATACGACACCATTAGAAGCACGAGTACCGTAAATAGCTGATGCTGATGCATCCTTCAACACCTGCATACTCTCGATATCGTTTTGGTTGAGGAAATTGATATTGGTTCCTACCGGCATTCCATCTACGACATAGAGTGGATCGGAACCGTTGACTGTGGTGACACCACGAATGATGACACGAGGAGATGAACCCGGACCTCCGGCACCACTAATCTGGACACCATTCACCTGTCCTTGGAGGGCATTCATTACATTACCTGTAGAGAGCTTTTCCAACTTCTCTCCCTTGATTGCAGAGATGGAACTGGTTAGGTCGCCTTTCTTCACCTGACCATAACCGATAACAACGACCTCGTTCAAATCGTTAGCATCATCCTTTAGGGTGAAATTAATTTGAGAACGGTCGCCTATCTTTACCGACTGATTTGCCATACCTACGTAAGACACTTCGAGGATAGCATTCTTGTCGGCATTGATGACGTATTTACCATCCATGTCTGTCACAGCACCATTACTTGTACCCTTCACTTTTACGAATGCACCAATAATAGGCTCGTTGTTACTATCCACGACAGTACCTGTGACCTTGACGCTCTGTGCATTTATCGTCAAAGCAAAACTCGTAGCCATGGCAGCTAGAATATATTTCTTATTCATAATGATTCTTATCTAATGTTTGATTGAATGATTTGTATTCTTCTATTTATTTTGCCTTCACGAGGACGATACGTGAGCGCAACAAAGCGTAATCGAACTCAAAACGATATGTTCCTGTTACTGGAGCTTTCACACTATTCATGTTTTCGCCACCGTTCTTCACGTTTTTCTCATTATTAGCTGAACCATCGAAACGCCAATATGGCTCTGGCCACCATCCCCACCAATGGGTCTGACTGATGGTAAATGATATTTCATCACCGGCCTTGAGGTTGAACTCACGATAGAGCAGATATGGATTAGTCTTACTTTGGTTCAAGATAAAGGCATCATTATTCTGATTGGTTGTCCAATCCGGAGTTCCCGGGAGACCGCTACCTGCCAAACAGATCTGTGCTGGCTGATCACCGGAACCATCATTGAAGTTGACTGTTGTTGTACCATTAAGTGTCATCTTGGCGGTTGTTGGTGTATAACGTTTCACGTCATAATCGCCGGTTATCGTATTGAAGGTTATCTCGTAATAACCAACTTCGTCAAGGATGATTTCCTTTGCTTCACTTGGATTACTTGTCAAGAGCCCAGTGTTTTCGTCGATACCAAAACAAATCGGGTTGAAGTCTGTCATCTGAGGGATGAAACGGATACCGGTACCGACCTTCTGATTATAATAATGTGCCTTATATTGATATTTACCTGTATGTTCTATCAACATAGGAACACCATAGAGGTCACTTGTAAGAGATGCTGCATCGGAAACATCTGCCAAATACATCTTATCAAAGTCTGGTAACTCGCTTACATTAATCTTACTTGTTGTATATGTCATATTCTTCATTCCATCATACACTCGCAAGGTCATCATGTAAGAGGCTTCTTTTGCTGGTACGTCATACTGCTTCTTCAACGCGTACTCCTTCACACCATTCAGCAATACTGAATCCTTGATATTCAAACCTGGAATATCAACAACAATGCTCTGAAGTTTCTTGTTGTCAGAAACCGATGCATTAAGTGTAAGTTTAGGATTCTGCAAGAGAACCGTCAACTCTGAAGATGGAGCTGATGTAAATGTAGGAAACGTGAAATCACCATCACCTTTTACAGTAAGTGTAGCAGAAGTCGTATTACCGACAACATCCTCTACGGTCACTTCCAAAGGGAAGTTACTTTCATCGGTCCAGTCATTGGCTGGCGTATAAGCGTAGTCAAGATTGTACTCATGGAGCAAACTGTCTCCATAAATTTCCAACAAGTTGATTGTTTTGTCGAGAAGCATACCCTCATTTTTCAAACGAATAGACTTGATACCATCTGCGTCCTTTACAGTACCAGTGATATTAAAACTACGTCCGGGTTCTGCATGAATCTGATCAGTAGTTAACACAATTGTTGGCGCCTGACCATCCACAGTTGGGAAATCATCGTCACTGCTGCAAGATTGGAATGTCATTCCACTCAAAGCGACAAGAGCCCATAAAATAGGCTGTCTTAGA
>CACYKX010000158.1 GCA_902775075.1 uncultured Prevotellaceae bacterium
CTTCTCGCCACGAGCCAGAAGCATGTCTGAAAGGATGCGGGCCAACCGGCCATTGCCATCCTCGAAGGGATGAATGCTCACAAACCAGAAATGGGCAATAGCAGAACGGATGACGCTACTCACAGGCTCCTCGTCATCAAACCAGGCGAGATACTTTTCCATCTCCTTTTCAACACGGTCTGGAGAAGGAGCAATATAGTGGATTTTCTCGCGCCCAAACATTCCGCTGACAATATGCTCCTCGTTTGTGCGGTACTGTCCTATTTCTATCTGGCTGCCTTCACTATAGCCTGAAGGGAAAAATGCAGCTTGCCACGCACATAGTTTCTCTTTACTGAGGGGCATGTCATAGTGTTGTACCGCTTCAAGCATTACACCAACAACAGAATCGACGTAATGTGATGGAGCAGTATATTTCACGTTCTCAATACCAAGCTTTCGGGCAATGGAAGAACGAACCTGATCAACGTTCAGTCGTATGCCTTCTATCTCTGAAGAATATACCACGTCGTAAGTCAGGTTCTCTGCCATTGCACGGAGTTTGCTGTCAAAGCCCAATGAACTCAACCTGCCATAAAGCAACCCCTGCTTACGGAATACTTTCTCCTGAAGGAGTGACACTTGGGACATGTCCCAACGGAAGTCCGTCCAATTGTCTCTTTCGTGTATATACATAACGCATTCCTACTTTGTGCGACATAATACAGTAATTAACGTCGCAAATTCTGCGGCAAAGATACTGAAATAATGCCGAATCACCAAACAAAAGCGCAAAATACCGCAGATTATGCGACGTTTTTTGACAGGAAAATGTCAGAAGGCTCTTGATGGCAAACAAAGGGACCTGCCCAAGCGGACAGGTCCCTTTGTTAATTATATCAGAGTGATAATTACTCTTCAACTGCTGCCTGCGCGGCGGCTAAGCGAGCGATTGGCACACGGAATGGTGAGCAACTTGCATAATCCATACCAATCTTAGCACAGAACTTAACACTACTTGGTTCACCACCATGTTCGCCACAAATACCAGTACGAAGATTTGGACGAACCTTATGACCTTTCTCTACAGCCATCTTAACGAGCTGACCAACACCTTCCTGATCAAGTACCTGGAAAGGATCCACATTCAGGATCTTCTTATCAAGGTATACAGGCAAGAAGCTAGCAATATCGTCACGACTATAACCAAATGTCATCTGAGTCAAGTCATTAGTACCGAACGAGAAGTATTGAGCTTCACTAGCAATTGTATCAGCAGTCAGGGCAGCACGAGGAATTTCTATCATCGTACCAATTTCGAATTCAAGTTCAACGCCATATTCCGCAAATACCTCTTTAGCGGTAGCTTCGATAATCTCCTTCTGCTGCTTGAACTCAGCAACAGTACCGATCAACGGAACCATAATCTCAGGTTTAGGGTCCTTACCCTCTTTCTTCAACTCACAAGCAGCACTTAAGATTGCACGAGTCTGCATTGCTGTAATCTCAGGGAAAGTGATACCCAGACGGCAACCACGATGGCCCAACATAGGGTTATTCTCAGCCAAAGAAGCTACACGCTGCTGAATAGTCTTCAAGTCAACCCCCATTTCCTTAGCCATTGTCTCCTGACCTGCAAGATCATGAGGAACGAACTCATGCAAAGGAGGGTCCAACAGACGGATATTCACAGACAAGCCATCCATTGCCTCAAGAATACCCTTAAAGTCAGCCTTCTGATAAGGAAGAAGTTTTGCCAAAGCCTTCTCACGTCCCTCTGCATTTGATGCAAGAATCATTTCACGCATAGCGACAATCTTCTTGTCATCGAAGAACATATGTTCCGTACGAGTAAGACCAATACCCTTGGCACCGAAGGCACGAGCAACCTGTGCATCATGTGGAGTATCTGCATTTGTACGAACCTGAAGTTTTGTATACTTATCACAAAGATCCATCAGTTCCTTGAAATCACCACTAAGTTCTGCAGCCTTAGTCTGAATCTTACCCTCATATACTTGACCCGTAGAACCATTCAAGGAAATATAGTCACCTTCGTGGAACACCTTACCATCAATCTCTACAGTCTTACTCTTATAATCAACATTAATGCCACCAGCACCTGAAACGCAGCATTTACCCATACCACGAGCGACAACAGCAGCATGAGAAGTCATACCTCCACGTGCAGTAAGAATACCTTCTGCAGCAGACATACCAGCAAGATCTTCAGGACTTGTCTCGATACGAACCATTACAACCTGATGACCATCATCATGCCAAGACTCAGCATCGTCAGCATGGAATACGATTTGGCCACATGCAGCACCAGGAGAAGCAGGAAGACCCTGAGTAAGAACTTTAGCTTGAGCCAAAGCTACCTTATCAAAGACAGGATGCAACAACTCATCAAGTTTTTGAGGTTCACAACGCATGATAGCAGTCTTTTCATCTATCATACCTTCATGGAGCAGATCCATAGCAATCTTTACCATAGCAGTACCAGTACGCTTACCATTACGAGTCTGAAGGAACCAAAGTTTACCTTCCTGTACAGTAAACTCCATATCCTGCATATCATGATAATGATGTTCCAGTTTATCCTGAATTTCATTCAACTGCTTATAGATTTCAGGCATAGCCTCTTCCATAGAAGGATAGTTTGCAACACGATCCTCTTCAGAGATTCCAGCACGCTCAGCCCAACGTTGTGAACCAATCTTTGTAATCTGTTGAGGAGTACGGATACCGGCAACAACATCCTCACCCTGTGCATTTACTAGATACTCTCCATTAAATAGATTCTCTCCAGTAGCTGCATCACGACTAAAGCATACACCAGTAGCAGATGTATCACCCATATTACCAAACACCATAGCCATCACAGAAACGGCAGTACCCCATTCATCAGGAATACCTTCCATCTTACGATAAAGAATAGCACGTTCATTCATCCAACTACGGAACACAGCACAGATAGCACCCCATAGCTGCTCGATAGGATCATCAGGGAAAGCCTTACCGGTACGAGTCTTGATAGCCTCCTTGAAAAGGGTCACAAGTTTCTTCAACTCCTCAACATTTAGATCCTTGTCAAGTTTTACGCCACGTTCAGCTTTTACCTTTTCAATGATCTCCTCAAACGGATCGATATCTTCTTTATTTTCAGGCTTCATCTCAAGTACGACATCACCGTACATCTGAACGAATCGGCGATAAGAATCATACACAAAATGAGCATTACCAGTCTTTTCTACCATACCTGCTGCAACCTCATCGTTCAAGCCAAGGTTCAGAATAGTATCCATCATACCAGGCATAGAAGCACGAGCACCAGAGCGGACACTCACAAGCAAAGGATTCTCCGCATCACCGAACTTAGAATTCATCAAAGATTCGATATGCGCTACTGCTTTCTCCACATCATCCTTCAGGAGAGCAACGACAGCATCATGTCCTTTCTCAAAATATTCAGTACATACGTCAGTAGTAATTGTAAAACCAGGAGGAACAGGTACACCAATAAGGTTCATTTCAGCGAGGTTAGCGCCTTTACCACCTAACAGATTTCTCATATCTGCTCGACCTTCAGCCTTCCCGTTTCCAAAGGTATAAACTCTTTTCTCACTCATAGTTAATAGGTATTCTTAAATTTTGTATTAAATGTTTTTATTAAGTTTCGTTTATTAAGTGCGAATTTTGTTATGCAAATATAAGGATTTTTTAGTTTATATGCAAACTTTTCTATGCTTTTTTGCCAACTCGACCTTACATTTCCACATGTTATCGCGAACAATAATAGAAAAAGAAACAAGAGTAAGCAATTTTGGGAAATATTTCGTATCTTTGCACCCAAATATAAAAGAATTATGAGTAGAAAGAAACCATTGCCTTTATTGGAGAATATTACCATCGAAGCTATTGCTGCAGAAGGTAAATGTCTTTTCCATTACAACGAGAAAGTAGTTTTCGTTCCTTTCTGTGTACCTGGTGACGTTGTCGACGTTCAGATTACCAAGAAGAAACATTCTTTCATGGAAGGAAGGGTTGTACGATTCATACAATATAGTAAGGTACGCGCGACACCAATGTGTGAACACTTCGGATTCTGCGGTGGCTGTAAGTGGCAGAATCTTCCTTACGAAGAGCAATTAAAGGCGAAACAACAGCAAGTCTTCGACCAACTAAGTAGAATTGGCAAGGTTGAACTTCCTGAGTTCCACCCTATCATGGGCAGCGTTAAGACTAGCGAATATAGAAACAAGATAGAATTCGGTTGTTCTAATAAGCGATGGTACACCAAGGAAGAACTCGAGAAACTTCCTCCTCGCAAAGAAGGCGAGCCAGGTCATTTAGCTTCCGGTGCTATCGGCTTCCATATCAATGGTGCTTTCGACAAGATATATCAGGTTTCAAAATGTCACTTGATGGATGATCTATGCAACAAGATTCGCAACGACATCTATGACTTTGCCGTAGCAAATCAATTGACATTCTTCGACATTCGTGAACAGCATGGTCTATTGCGAGACCTAGTCTTCCGAAACAGCAATACTGGCGAATGGATGCTGATCGTTCAATTCCATTACGACGAAGAAGGTGACGAAGAGCGTGCTCAGTTGTTGTTACAACATATTGCAGACACATTCCCTCAGATTACATCTCTTATATATGTAAATAACCAGAAAGGCAACGATACCTTCAATGATCTTGATTTGATTACATACAAGGGAACAGACTTCATCTATGAAACCATGGAAGATCTGAAATTCAAGGTCGGTCCTAAGAGTTTCTATCAAACCAATACAGAGCAGGCATATCACCTTTACAGCGTAGCCCGTAACTTTGCGGAGCTTACAGGAAACGAACTAGTATACGACCTATACACAGGTACCGGTACAATTGCCAACTTTGTCGCTCATCAGGCAAAACATGTCATTGGTATCGAATATGTACCAGAAGCTATTGAAGATGCGAAAGTAAATAGCAACATCAATAACATCAACAATACAGAATTCTATGCAGGAGATATGAAGGACATCCTTACCGATGACTTTATTCGTCAACATGGACGTCCAGATACAATTATCACAGACCCTCCTCGTGCCGGTATACATCCAGACGTTGTAAATGTGATTCTGAATGCAGCGCCAAAACGAATTGTCTACGTAAGTTGTAACCCTGCGACACAGGCAAGAGATCTGGCATTACTCGACGCTGATTACAAGGTAGCACAGGTACAACCTGTCGATATGTTCCCACATACCCCACACGTCGAGAACGTCGTTCAATTGATTAGAAGATAATATTTATTACAATCATCATAATGGCAAGAGCTAAAAACTTTTGCCATTTTTTGTTGATATTTTTTTTGAATATTCACGTAAATAACATATATTTGCACTCACATAACAACTAATAACAAAATTACTATTTATGAAAAGAGGACTACTCATAGCGCTGCTAGCAACATCTATAGGTACAACAAGCGCACAAAAAGCTCCTTGGATTAATCAAGTAAAATTATCAGGTTACGGCATTGGTCAGTATACCGCTACATTCAAGGACGACGCAAACAGTAATTCCTTCAATCTCCGTATAGCCCGTTTCTCTTTAGACGGACGAATCATGGATGATTGGTATTGGAAGGCTCAGATTCAATTCAACGGAAACACTTCAACCCTCGGATCTTCACCTAAGGTTGTCGACATGTTCATTGAGTGGCAAAAATATGATTATTTCCGCGTTAAACTCGGTCAATTCAAGAATCCGTTCACATACGAGAACCCTATGAACCCTATCGACCAAGGTTTTATGGGATACGGACAAGTCGTACAGGCTTTGGCAGGTTTTTCAGATCGTGCAGGTACCCATAGTAGCAATGGCCGTGACATTGGTATTCAAGCTCAAGGTGATTTCCTTAAGAACGCAAATGGCCGCAACCTTTTACACTATCAAGTTGGCGTTTTCAACGGACAAGGTATCAACGTCAAAGATATAGACCAGCAGAAGAACCTTATCGGTGGTTTCTGGGTAATGCCTGTAAAAGGTATGCGACTTGGTGCATTCGGTTGGACTGGTTCTTACGCTCGTAAGGGGTTCTGGACAGATGGCGAGAATCCAAATCCAAAGGTTGACGAAAGTAGTAAGGCAAAGATCCGTAAGCTCCAGCAACGCCGTTATGCTTTCTCTGCAGAATATCTGGTAAACGACTGGACCTTCCGTACTGAATATGCTCACTCTACGGGTAATGCTTTTGCTAAAAGTTTGGTCAATGCCAATGATGCCACATCAACCGACTGCAACCTTGGCACAAAGGGTAACAAGGCACAAGGTATCTATGCACTCGTCATTGCCCCTATCATCAAAGACAAATTCCACGCTAAAGTAAGATACGATATGTATGAGTCTGACGCCACTCGTGCTACACAGAAAACTCAATACGAATTCGGTCTCGACTACATGCTCTCTAAGAACCTAAAGATCAGCGGAGAATATGCACACATCCACGACCGTTCTGCTCTAGCTACAGAACCTAACTCTGATGTTATTGATATAGAATTAGGATTCAAGTTCTAAATCATTAGGTATATAACAATTAAGCCTGCATACTGAGTTTACTCTGCATGCAGGCTTAATTTATTTCATCTAACATTCTAACTATAATCCGCAAAACGAAAAGTTTTCGCAAATATAAACAAAGCGCCTCAAAATTGAAAACGAAGCGTAACTTTATTATAACACCATTGGAATAGCTTTTGAAGGACAAAATATAATAAAGAGGAGAAAAACTCCCCTTTATTTATTTAATCAAGAATGACAATGCTAACATATTACTATATGACTTCTCACTTGCCTTAATAGCTTTAATAATCTCGTTCTCATCGATTAACTCTATTGAGATTTCAACCTCCTTGTCATTTAGTTCTCTAAAATACTTTTCAGCCGTTTTGTTTCGGCCTGCGAAGAAATCATTTATAGCTTTCACCTCGGACAACATATCTTGGGTAACCGCTTTGTTGTCTTCTTTGTATTTGGCTAACTGTGTATTGTATGCCTGAGCACGTTCGGTCATGGATATGTATTCCTTATCCTGTAAAGACTTATTGACTTCTTCTACAGACCTATTATATTCTTCCGCAACTGGTCTTAAACTCTTACTATTACGCCAAACTGCAAGTGCGGCTTCATCGCCAAGTGAATTAACTTTCAAGTCTTTAATCTCCTTATATGCATTTACTGCATCAATAGTTTTAATTTTCATTTTTGTTATGTTTTAATTTATACTGACTCCTTTACTCTTTCTTACTAATGAGATTGTTGAGTTGCTCTGTGCAACTTTCAACTAAGTCACCAATTACTTTCAGTGCTCTACGATTCATATTATAGAAATTGAATTGCAGAGCTTCATCACCCTTAGAAGGGGTATACGTTGACGAGACTCCACCGCTTACAACATCAGTCGTGCCGTCTACCGTTTTCTCAATATGAAACACATTAGCGTCAAACGCTACCATGGCATTGCTATTCGTATCTAGCTTCGCCGATCCTGTAAGTTTCCATTCTCCAGTTTCATCAATAAATTCAAAACTGGCTTGTTCGAATAGACTCTTAATAGTAAGAGTTCCTTTTGCTACTTCTTCTGTCATAATTTTATTATTAAAGTTTATTATGGATTAAATCTCAAAATAACACTAAATCCTCCATACCCAGCCCAAGTTTCTCCATCATCAAATGTTAGCTCTAAAGTAATATTTGCTGTATATCCGTAATTGGAATATGCACTATTCACTAAGCCATCGAA
>CACYKX010000159.1 GCA_902775075.1 uncultured Prevotellaceae bacterium
GACGAGCTGCCAGTCAACGAATATTTCGCATCTCATCTGCCAGTACCATTCAATCTTAAGGCAAGAATCAAGTCGGTGTTGCCTGTATGGTTGAAGGTGTTTATCAAAAAGCATAAGTAAAAATGTATATCTCCAAGGTTCATATCAAAGGCTTTCGAGCGTTCAAAGACGATTCATTGAAAGGGTAAACCTATAGTTTATATGCAAGAAAAGAAAAAATAGAAATATATGGAAAGACAACCACAAGTATCCATTATAGTGCCTATATATAAGGTACCAGAGGAGTATCTCCGGCAGTGTATTCAGTCCTGCATCAATCAGACGTTGCAGAATATTGAAATCCTTCTCGTTGATGACGGGTCTCCCGATAACTGCGGGGCTATCTGCGATGAATATGCTGCTAAGGATGAAAGAATCAAAGTTATCCATAAAAAGAACGGAGGCTTGGTTTCTGCCCGTAATGCAGGTTATGAAGTAGCTACGGGTTTTTGGCAAATGTACCTTGATGGGGATGACTGGATAGATGAGAATACCTGCGAGGAATTGATGAAGACTGTTAGCAGATATCCTGATGTGGATATTTTATTCTGGAATTGTATTCAAGAGCTTGGCGAAAAGTCTATCAAGGGTAAATGGGAATGGTCTTGTCCGGATAAAGAACATCTTTATAAAAATTCGGAATGTCAGAACCTTGCACTTAACACGCTGATTTATAAGTCAGGCATTGCCACGGCTTATTCCAAACTGATTCGAGCTTCTTATGCAAAGGAACATAATATCTTCCATGATAAGCGCTTGAAGCAGGGGTCGGAAGGCTTGGAATTCTCGCTCCGAGCTTTTTATTACGCAAAAAAAGCACTTTTCATACGTAAGTACTACAATCACTACCGTTACAATCCAAATAGTATCTCTAAGAAGGTCGACGAGAAGAATACTAAGTACCTCATTGACTGCTACCAAGTGATTTATGAGGACATTCAGAAATATGTGCATCCAGATATGTTCCGCGAGGCTTTCTATCAGCGTGTGGTGTATGTTCTCATTGCAATTGCTCTTGGTACTTATTTCCACCCCAACAATACGGATAGTTTGGCCACCAAGATCAAGAAATATGGAGCTGTGATTCGGGACAACACGATATTCAAGGATTCTGTTGCCAAAGCCCCTACAACAGGGATGGATAAGATGCGAAAGATTACTCTGCTCTTTATCCGAATGAAGATGTATTTCATGCTTGATATAGTGGCTCGTGCAAAACAGTATTTCCTGAAAAAGGGCAAATATAACTATTAAGAATATGACAAAGAAGATAGCGCTCGTCACATGTTATTTCCAACCGAATTATGGTAGTCAGCTGCAGGCTTATGCTACGCAGAAGGCTTTCGATAAACTGGGACTTGACAATGAGACGATCAATATAGAGGGTATTCAGCCGGAAATTAACAAGCGGAAGATGAAATATTTCCTCAGTAAAATTTTCGATAAGCACACAGTACTCGATAAGATGGCCACAGTTCGCAAGTTCATCGCTAAGAAACGTGTGCCTGGATTGGCAGAACTATTAGCTCAGCGCACTCGAAAGTTTAAGGAGTTTGAGGGAATGTTTACCGTTTCTGAAAGATATGACTCAATTGCATCAATAGGAGAAGTTTCTCAACAGAAGTACTTGGCCTTTGTCGTAGGCAGCGACCAACTCTGGCTGCCATCCAATATTACAGCAGATTATTATACGCTGAATTTTGTTCCAAATAATATCTGTACGATAGCCTTATCTACCAGTTTTGGAGTATCAGCGCTGCCGAAGAAGCAGGCTGTTATGGCCAGCAAGTTTCTCAAACGTATTAACTATGTTTCCGTACGCGAGCAGAGTGGACAAAGACTGGTGAAGCAGTTGGCCGATCGGAACGTGCCGGTTGTCTGCGACCCAACGATTTTATTCAATGCAGAAGAATGGATGGATATCGTACCGAAAGAACGCTTCTATGCTGATAAGTATATCTTCTGCTATTTCCTCGGCAACAATCCGGAACAACGTGACTTTGTGCGTAAAGTCCGGGAATTGACAGGTTATAAGATTGTGCAGCTACAGCATTGTGATGAGTACATTAAGAGTGATGTTGGTTTTCCTGACTTTGCTCCGTATAATGTTGGGCCGCGAGAATTTATCCAGCTCATACGTGATGCAGAGCTTGTATTTACAGATTCTTTCCACTGCTCTGTGTTCTCTATGCTCAACCGCAAGAAATTCTTTACCTTCCGTAGATACAATAATGATAGCATCGTTTCGACCAATGGTCGTATCTATGATTTGCTGAATGAGGTAGAATTAAGCAACCGCCTGTTGACAGCACATGAAAATCCTGCCGAGATGTTGAAGCAGGAAATAGATTATAATAAGGTAAGCGACAAGTTGGAACACCTTCGGCAGTTTACTTGGGATTGGCTGAAGGACAGTCTTAAAGATGCAAAAATCTTATGATTGAGATAAAAGATAAAAAAGATTGCTGCGGCTGTTGGGCCTGTAAAAATGTCTGTCCTGTGCAGTGTATCTCGATGCCAGAGGATGCGGAAGGCTTTCGTTATCCCACTGTCGACAAAGACAAGTGCATTAACTGTCACCTCTGTGAAAAGGTATGCCCGATCATTCATGCGGAAGCAGATAAGCCTAATGAAAAGCAGCGAGCTTATTTGTTGCAACATAAAGATAATGAAGTACTTCTCCAAAGTGCTTCCGGTGGCGCATTTACCGCAATAGCATCTTGGGTTATTCGTCAAGGTGGTGTTGTCTTTGGTGCTGCCTATGATAAAGACTTCCAAGTAACTCATCAATATGTCGAGACATACGAGGATTTGAAAATCTTCAGAAACAGCAAGTACGTACAGAGCTATACGGGCGATGCACTGAAACAAGTGAAAGATTTTCTAAAACAAGGTCGGATGGTCTGTTATAGTGGTACGCCTTGCCAATTGGAAGGTTTATTGCGTTATCTCCGCAAACCGTATGAAAATCTCATCACAATAGATGTTATGTGTCACAGCATCACATCACCTAAGATCTTCCGGATGTATGTGGCTGAGATGAAAAAGAAATATGGCGACGACCTGAGTAATATCATGTTCAGAGATAAGTCACCGTATGGATACAAGTACTCGCAGATGAGTGTGTATAAAGGAGGCAAACAGGTGTATCGGGAAGGCGTGGATACGGATGTGTATCTCCGTTCTTTCTTCTCAGATGTTAATGTGCGTCCGAGCTGTTATGACTGCAAGTTTAAAAAACAGCACCATCTGACTGATTTCTCTATCTGGGATTGTTTTGACGTCTATAAGTTTTCCAACAAATTGGACAATGATAATGGTGTGACCCGTATCTTAGCAAATACGGAGAAGGCTCAGCTTATCCTAAAGGAAATCCAAGAGGATACTACCATAATGGAAATTCCAGTGGATGAAGCAGTGAGCGGAGTACATGAAATGCTACATTCTGTCAAAATGAGTCCGAGACGAGAACGATTCTTTGAATTGACAAATATAGGGGGGGGTAATGTCTTATTCTCTTATTTTCCGAAATCAGCACGAACAAGGACGGAAAAATATTTCCGTGTTATTACGTGTAAGTTAGGAATTTATACCTTATTTAAAAGGTTTGCCAAGGCGACAATAAAGAATATCAAACGAGTATAACATAATCCCGATTGTTTGTTTCAAGTCTTGGAAACCTGTAAGACTTGAAACAAAATGATTGATATAAAAGACAAGAAAAACTGTTGCGGCTGTTGGGCATGTAAGAATGTTTGTCCAGTACAGTGTATTACTATGACAGAGGATGAGGAAGGTTTTCGTTATCCCACTGTAGACAAGGACAAGTGCATTAACTGTCACCTCTGTGAAAAGGTTTGCCCGATCATCAATAAGAAGGAAGAACCGGCTAAACCACAAAAGGCTTATGTGGTACAGAATAAAGACCCACAGGTATTACGCGAAAGTACATCTGGAGGAGCCTTCACTGCAATTGCAAAGGCCGTAATCCGCAAAGGCGGAATAGTTTTCGGTGCTTGCTTTGATACAAAGGGCGTTGTTCGTCATCAGGCAGTTGAAAAGGAAGAAGATCTTCGAATTTTTCGCAATAGCAAGTATGTACAGAGTTTAGTTGGCGATACTTATAAGCAAGTCAAAGATAGCCTTAAACAAGGGAGATTAGTACTCTTCAGTGGTACCCCCTGTCAGTTAGAAGGATTGATCTTCTACCTTCGGGAGAAGCACTATGATAATCTGCTATTAATTGATGTAGTATGTCGGGCTGTCCCTTCGCCCCTTGTCCTTCGTAAATATGAGGAGATGCTGCAGAAAAAGATGAACTCTGAAATCGACGACATCAAATTTCGCGATAAGTATCATGGCTATAAATACTCCTCCTTGTCTATCCGAACCAAGAATAAGCAAGAATATCATGAGGGCATTGATACAGACCCATACTTGAGAGCATTCTTTGCAGCTTCGTCTATACGTCCAAGTTGTACGCAATGTAAATTTCGCAGCCGCTATCGGCGCACGGATATGACACTTTGGGATTGCTTCACCATCGAACATTTTTCCAAGGAACTTGATAATGATAAAGGTGCAACGAGAATCCTCGTGCATACGCAGAGAGGAGCGGACTTGCTCAATTCCCTTGTTGATGATCTGAAAATAGTAGAAGTGAATCCAGAGGATGCCGTAGATGGAGTTAAGGAGATGTTAACATCGCCACAGCGTAACGTTAATTGCAAAGCCTTCTTCCAGGATATCCATATTTTGGAACCGGAAGCTTTCTTTACGAAGTATTACCCTAATACATTGCGGCACCGATTGGAAAAACAGGCTCGCCTACTATCCAATAAACTTGGCATCTACAAATATGCCAAGAAGGTTGTGAAAGCTATTATTGGGAAAAGAGAAATCAAAAGATAATCACAGTAAATATACAGAGTCCATCAATTTCTATCATTGTACCTATTTACAAGGTTGAAATGTATCTTGGTAAATGTGTAGACAGTATCCTTCATCAGACGTACCGAAATCTCGAGGTGTTTCTTGTAGATGACGGCAGTCCTGATAAATGTCCGAAAGTTTGCACTCGAGCCCGTCATTCTTTGGCTATACTTTCTTATACGACAAATCCTGCTATTGTTAAAAAAACTTGTGAAGAAAATGGTTGGTTTAAAAGCGACGAAATAACGATAATGGAGTAAGCGACTATGAAGATAACACATATACTTGAGTGCGCCGGTGGTGTCGAGCGGTATCTTGAGATGCTTGCACCTCGGCTGAAAAAGAAAGGAATTGGGCAGTCGATCGTTTGCTCACATTCTGTTAATCTCGACAAACTGAAAGACAGTGCTGATGCCTGTTATGTTACAGATATGCGACAGACGTTCAATCCTTTGGCTGTGGTAAAAATTATCAGACAGGTGCGTAAGGCTATAATAGCTTCTCATCCTGATATTGTTTATTGCCATAGCAGCTTTGCCGGGGTGTTCGGCCGCCTAGCTGCCATCGGTACACATTGTAAGGTGGTGTACAATCCTCATGGGTGGGCATTCAACATGCGTAGTGTATCGGCTCAGAAGTTGATGGTCTTTCGGAAGATGGAACAAATATTTGCCCCTATGACGGATAAGATTGTGTGCATATCCGAGACAGAACGTGAGTCGGCCCTATATAATAATGTGGCACCGGAAGATAAACTTGCATTAATACCGAATGGGATTGATATTGATGCAGTAAGGTCAGCTATTCCTGTAAAACGCTCCGAGCTGGATATTGCTGAGGACGCTTTCGTTGTCGGCATGGTAGGCAGGCTGTCAGCCCAGAAAGCTCCTGATGTATTCATTAGAGCAGCGGAGATGATTCATAAGGAGATACCGAACTCAGCATTCGTTATTGTCGGGGATGGCGAGCAGCGAGAGGAAATCGAAGATTTTGCACGGGCACACGGACTTAATCTTGTAGTGACAGGATGGACTGACAAGCCTTATAGCTATCTTAAAGACTTTGATGTAGCTATGCTCCTATCCCGTTGGGAGGGTTTTGGTCTGGCTATTGTCGAGTATATGGCAGCGGAGAAGAATGTAGTAGCAGCCAGGACTGATGCAATACCCAGTCTCGTAGATGACGGTGTTGACGGATTCTTAGTTGACGTTGACAACGCTGAACAGGCTGCTGACAAGGTGCTGTGGCTTCATACGCATCCAACAGAGGCAATGGATATGCGAAAGAAAGCTTTACAGAAGGTTATGATGAAATATGATATCAATCGTGTGGTAAATCAACATATAGACATGTTTAATAAACTAATCCCAGTGGGGGGGGCAAAACAAAATAAGGCTGTGATTCTTACACCTGCCTTCCTCAGTAATAAAGAAAGGAGGGCAGCATGAAGATACTTCACGTCGGTCAGATGATTGGAGGCCTGGATATTTATATACGAAATTCCATCGTCTACAACAAAGAAGATAATGACTATGTAATTGTCTGCGGCGACGAGGACAAGCACAATCCCGTCATGAGAGGTAATAAACCTGTTCGTGAATATCACATCTCCCTTTATCGCAGTCTTAATCCCTTCAAGGATTTAAAAGCTCTTTTGCAAACTGTTAAGATCATCAAGAAAGAGAAGCCTGATGTTATCCACTGTCATAGTGCCAAAGGAGGCGTAATCGGTAGAACAGCCGGTTGGTTGACACATACCCCTACATGCTATACACCCCATGCCTTCTCGTACTTGTGCACACCCTCGAACCTGAAAAGGAAAATATATCTTGTCATTGAGAAACTGACTAAATTTAGGACGTTCGTGCTTGCTTGCTCTGAATCGGAACAGCAAATGGCAAAGAAGGAAGTAGGTTATGATGAACGGCATGCATTGGTATGGCACAATGCCGTCCCTGACGCATCATTGGAACAAGGCAAGAAGGTTGATCTGGATTTTCCTTATGCGTGTTACATTGGCAGACCCAGCTATCAAAAGAACGTATTATTTTTATTGGACATTATCAAGGAAACCAAGGACAGAGGATGCCGCTTGAAGTTTATACTGTTAGGCGTAGGATACCATTCACCAGAATTGGCCGAAGTAAAACATAAGATACAAGAGTTGCACATAGCAGACAATATCATGCTAATGCCGTGGGTTAGTCATGCCGACTGCATGGAATATGTAAGGAAGTCCTCGTTTTACTTGTCGACGGCGATTTATGAAGGCTTACCATTGGCTGTCATTGAGGCTATGTCAGTTGGAAAGGCCATTGTTGCAAGCAATGTCGTAGGAAATAAGGATTGTGTGAAGAATGGCGTCAATGGTTATCTGCTGCCAATGAACGTTAGCGATTTCGCAGACAAAATTGTGGAACTTGCACAAAATGACGAACTTCGAAACAATATGGGCAAGGAATCGCGCGAGTTGTTCATCGAAGAGTTCTATATAGAGAATAGAATACATTTGTTACAAGAAAAGTATGAGGAGATCATTTCTCAGTGAGTACATTATTTTCTTACGTTGGTGCCTGCATCCAGCTGGTAATATTCCAGCCTGCACCTCCACCATCAATTGGCAAGAGCTTTTAGCTTTTGCCAAGAGACAGACCATCGTCGGAATCTACTGGCATGGGATTCAGAGGCTTGGAGATATTCCCAATAAACCTTCCGAGGATGATGTAATGGATTGGATGGGCAATTATACAAAGATTGTCCGACGGAATGTTAAGACTGACGAGGCCATTGAGAAACTGA
>CACYKX010000160.1 GCA_902775075.1 uncultured Prevotellaceae bacterium
TCATTTTTTTGAGGTGCATAATATGCTATCATCAAATTCTGGAAATAAGAAAAGAGCAAAGGGAGAAAAGCAAACAAAGAACCAGCTTTAGGATTCTTGTCAAAATATTTTATTATCTGATTTGCTTTAAAAATATCACGCTCGACTATCGCACTTCGAAGTTCAAACGAATTAAATTCTTTGCTCACCCCTATTTCTCTCTCAACAATATCCGGTGTGATTCTGCGATCATTTTCCGGAAGAGAAATCAAAACCTTATCCAACTCTGAAGTGAGTCGATTCAGGTCAGCACCGATATGTTCAGCAATCATCATCGAAGCTTTGTTATCGATTGTGACTTTTTTAACTTTCAGATAATTTTCTATAAAACCCGGAAGATCTCGATCACGTAATTTCTTGCTTTCAAAAATCACAGCACCGGATTTCTGAGCCGCAGTAAAATACTTCTTTCTTTTATCGATGAAACCATTTTTATGACATAAAACCAAGATCGTTGATTTTGACGGTTTTTCGAAATACTTCTCCAAGGGTTCGTAATTTCGCAAATTCTGAGACTCTTTTACAATGATCACTTGATACTCTGACATCATCGGATAACGACGAGCCAAATCAGCAATCTGAGACGAAGATGTATCAGAACCGAAAATAACAGTTTGATTGAAATCTTGCTCTTCTAGTTTCAGTACATTGTCGGCAATATAATCAGAAATCTTATCTATATAAAAAGATTCATCACCCATTAATATATAAATAGGTGAAAAGACTCGTGCCTTCAGATCTTTCATAACCTGAGCATAGGTTATAACTTTCGTTTTCTTTTCTGCCATTTTTTTATTAACTTTGCCACAAAGTTAATAAAATGATTCGATTAAACCTACCTGATTATGCAATAAAATTGTCGGGCACGAAACAGCGTCCAACAATTTGGGATATTCTAAAAAGAAAATATGTAGCACTCACTCCAGAGGAATGGGTGAGACAACACTTCATTCATTTTTTGATAGAGCATAAAAATTATCCATCAACCTTACTTGCCAATGAAGTTAAACTGAAAATTGGCGATAAAAATCTTAGAGCAGATACAGTGCTCTATAACAAGGAACTGAAACCTAAAATGATTATAGAATATAAAGCTCCCCACATCCCAATCACACAAAAAGTTTTTGATCAGATTTCAGTCTACAATATGCTTCTGCATGTAGATTATTTAATTGTGTCGAATGGCATAAATCATTATGCCTGCAAGATGGATTATGAAAGTAAAAAATGTTTATTTTTAAAAGAAATTCCAGATTACAAAAATATTTAACACCATATATACTCTATAATTCCATTCTTAATAATATGCTCATATTTTTAAAATTCATGACCAACCGATTAACTCCTCAAAAATACGCGAAATATAGAGCACTATTTTCCCCAACAATATTTAAGTTTTGAAATAAATATTTGGAGCAAACATATAAAATGCTTAACTTTGCCATCTAATTTGCGACAAACGTACAAAACAAATATGAAAGATATCAAGAAGATTGTTCTCACTGGAGGACCATGCGCCGGAAAGACAACCGCGCTCGTGAAGGTAATCGAACATTTTTCGAGCCTTGGATTTAAGGTATTTACAATTCCCGAAGTACCTACCATGTTTTCACAAGCTGGTATGGACTATCTAACAAAGAATCCAGGATTTTTCTATGAAGGCGAAAAATCAACTCTCGAAATTCAACTACAACTTGAGAATCATTTCATGAAAATGGCAGAGCAACTTGATATGCCTACCATCATAATATGTGACCGAGGAGCTATGGACATTTCTGCCTATATGAAACCTGAGATGTGGGAAGAAATCACACGCGCTATCGGCCAAGACTCTAACGATCTGAGAGAGCGATACGATGCCATACTCCACCTAGTTTCTGCGGCAGACGGTGCCGAACAATTCTATACCACCGCAAACAATAGTGAGCGAACTGAGGGACTAGAGTTGGCACGCGAACTCGACAAGAAAGTAATCAATGCTTGGACAGGGCATCCTCATCTTCGTGTTATCAACAACCACGAAAATTTCGATAACAAGATTTATCGCGTACTAAAGGAGATCAGTAATGTACTCGGTTTACCACAACCAATCACAGAGGAAAGAAAATATATCGTAGAACTTACCGGAGAGATTCCAAATTCCAATCTCAGCGACATCACACAGACCTATCTTGTAGCCGATCCGGATTGCGAAGTACGACTCAGAAAACGCAGTTGGGCTGGTAAGGACGTATACGTACATACCACAAAGAAGAAGATTTCTTCGAAAGAACAGATTGAGACCGAGCGTCAGATTGGGGTAAATCTATATGAATCACTTTTACAACAGGCCGACCCATACCGCCACACGATTCACAAAACTCGCAAGAGTTTCATCTGGAAAGGTCAGTTCTTCGAACTCGATACCTATCTATCCCCTATCAACAATCTACAAATACTTGAAACAAAGGGTATTACAGAACATGAGCAAGTAAACTTCCCTCCATTCCTCAAGGTTATAGAGGACATCACAGGAAATATGCAATATTACAATTACAATATTGCTTTAAACAAGTAATAAATTTACACATCGGCAAATCCAACCGGCATACTTGAAAATCCATGATTCATGCCAGTTGGATTTGCAAACTTCAATAACACCCCTATTCCTTAACTTTAACTAGCAAGTGCAAATTTCCCGAACGAATTCCGAAGTTATCTCGAAGGCATCCCGAAGGAAATCTTTTATAATATTTTAAGCTTTTCCACAGAACTGTTAAAAGAAAATGTGTCGACTTTTTTGCTCCATCTGGAACGTACAGAAAGTCTCCGTACTCCCTAAAGTATGAAAAATCCACTTCAAAAAGTTGATTTCTTGAATGAAGTTAACTTCATCGACTTACGCAGTTAACTTCGTAAACTTACGCGAATAGGTATGTAGCCTTACGCAGTTAACTGAATAAGCCTACAAATCCAATATATTTAGAGCGTAAAATAAGATAAGAAATCACAACTCGTTGATAAACAAGCGATTACATTTTAATCATATTTCTAATATTCGTGATCAACTCATCTTAAGTCCCAAATTCGCGAATTATGAGCGCCTTTTCAAGGACGAAATTTAACAATTAAAGGTTCGTTAAACATGGGGCGAATTCAAATTGATAATGCAATCTTCAGTTTACTGCATCATCGGCAGACTCGATACCCTCTGCTCTTGCCAAATCCTCATAAGCCTGATTCATCTCATTAACAAGCGTCTCATAATTATGAGCATTGATACAAACCTTACGGAACACACCATCAAGTCCCGATTCCTCGGTGCCTTCCCATACATCAAACACTTCGTCATGAAGCAACATCATCATCCCGGATATCATCAAACGGAATACAGAAGCCTGATGGAGACTCGTCTTCCCCACTCCAGAAGCTTTAATACCCAATGTATAGCCATGCATCAAAGCACGGACGGTGTTACGAATGGCATGGTCGACATCAAGTTCGCCCACCGATTCTCCACGCTTCCAACCCGCATAGAACTCATCTAAAGGCTGCAAACGCCCCTGAAGAATAGACACCATCTGACGCTGATATTCTTCGACCAAAGCCTCAAAGAGTTCCTTATCCCTACAAGCATAACGCAAAAGTAACTTGACGGGAGTTGCATTAGAGAAATGGCGCTTGTTCATATCCTCCAAAGCAGCCTCATAACTTTCAAAATTCGTAGTGAGCAAGAGCGGGAACAACACATTGGCAAAATGCCCATGTATTGTCTCATAATGTTCTGCAGCAAGTTTTTTCAAGACACGCGCATCCTTATTCTTCTTCCAATCAGGCACCTTACTATCGAGTAATCCCGAGAAGAAGCCCACGAAAAAACCACGCACCATCGAAGCCGTAAGCTTATACTTATTGATTTGTTCCATGCAATTATCCTTTTATCGGCAAAGATACATCTTTCTTTTCACAAAAACAAGCCCAAAAGAAAAAATCGGATTCGAAATCACTTCGAACCCGATTCTGTCCTCAACGAATATTTCGCTGAACAAACTATATATTATCTTGAGTTAATTCTGGTTATTTGTTGCATACAAACCGATGCATGCACCAATAAAGCCACCACTTTGATGTGTACTCAAGTTAACGGCATCTACACCTTGCGCGAGTAATTTCCACTCACCATTTCCTGCAGCGTAATAGAAGCTATAATAACGCCCCTTACCTACGATCTTCAGACGAAGATTCTCCTTAGCCTCCTGCTCGGTAAGTTCGGCAGAAGCGATAGTAACATTCACACGCTCAGCACGATTGAGGACAACAACAGTCTTTCCTGCACGCTTGGTTTTACCAAAGACAAAATTGAATTGCTCATTCTGCAAAAGAACGAGACCAGCCAACTGCTTCGCGTTCTCCGGTGTGAAATCCACCTGAGTCTCTGCCGTGAAATCAGTATGTTGCTGACGAGCAAATACGGCTGCAGGACTATCCATCTGACTGATGTTGGTATTCTTTGCTGCAATCTGTAGCCCCTTATCGGTAATCTTCCAGAATTCAGAAGGATTGCGCAGGAACATCCAACGCCCATTCAACTGACTCTCCTTGAAGTTATCACGATAACCGAAATTACCGGTCATAGGTTCAAATTGTTCACCAGCCTTAAAAGCCTTGTTACCTGCCTTCTTCTGCCAAGCAGTCTTATTCAGTACGGTAGGCATCGCTTTACCCTTCTCCAAGATTACAGGCCAACCATTCTTCCAAGTTACAGGAAGAAGATAGGTATCACGACCCGTATTATAGAAATCATCCTCATAAGGACGGCAACCGAGGAACACAGCCCACCAGTCACCATTTGCACTCTGCAACAAGTCAGCATGTCCAGCACTTGTCACAATATCAGGGCGGTTAGGGTCAAGACCTGAGCGCTGTGTAAGGATTGGGTTGTTAGGATTTTCCTCCCAAGGTCCCATCGGATTTTTAGCACGGAAGATGACCTCACTATGCTGATCACATGTACCACCCTCTGCACACATCAGATAATAATACTTACCGATACGATAGAGATGTGGACCTTCTATCCAGATAGGACGTTCCGTAACATGTGTACCACCGCGAACGATCTGCTTGTAGTCTCCTACTATACTATCCCCATTGACATCAAATTTGAAAATACGGATAGCACGCTGTCCCTCATAGTCAGCCTTACCATCTACAGGACCGTTATGTACGATATATCCGGTACCATCCTTGTCGAAGAAGAAAGATGGGTCAATACCATTGATTTTAGGAAGATAGATAGGATCACTCCATCCCTTCTCCGGATTCTTCGACTTCACGAAGAAGTTTCCGGCACCGACATTGGTAGTGATCATATAGAAAGTCTTGTTTTTCTCATTATAAGTAATCGCAGGTGCAAAGATACCCCCGGATACTCTCTGACGCTGCAGAGGCAACTGTGAAGGACGATCAAGCACAAAACCGGAAGGTTTCCAGTTGATCAAGTCTTTACTTGTAGAAATAGGCACACCCGGATAGAAAGAGAAACTAGAGTTTACAAGATAATACGTGTCACCTTTTCTGCAAAAAGAAGGATCAGGATAGAATCCGGCAAGAATAGGGTTATAGTATTTCTGATTCTTGTCGATATTCTTATTAAAACGCGACTCATTACCTTGGTAGTCGAAATAGCCAAAGGTAGCAGTCTGAGCTTCCGCCTGTATTCCCAATGCAGAGACAAAAGCGGCCAACAAAATTTTCTTCATCATATAAATTACTTTTTTGTTTCTTACTTCTTGAAAAAGGAAGACCATGTCTCTCGACACAGTCTTCCGAACCAAAAAATCATGAAATTTATTCCATGAAATGCACAAAAATATTTCTATTTACCAGCAAGTCCGTCTGCGAAACCTGCATAAGCTGGTTTGCGAACGAAGTCTTTGTTCCAAAGACCTACAGGCTGGTTCTTTCTCCATGTATTATCTACATTTGGAGCGTCGGTCTGACACCACTGTGTAATACCGTAACGCTGTGCAGCAGGTATATTAGCAAAGTATGACTTCACGATATACTGATAGAATGCCTTCTGAGCTTCAAGCATCTCATCGGTAGCATCATCGGTTTCTACGGCTTTGCCATTAGCATCATCGATACCCATATCAAGCTCCGACATCTTAACCAATTTACCAGTAGCAGCGAGCAACTTGAACATATTGTCGATGTTCTCCTCGTTCTTTTTCTGCTTAGCAGAATCCATAGAAAGAGTTACGTGCATCTGTGTACCGATACCATCGATCTTAGTCGTACCATCGCTCTCCCAATACTTGATCATATCAATCAAGCCCTTGCACTTCTCGTTGCCATCGCCTTCGAGACCATACTCATTGACGAACAACTTCAAGTCAGAAGGTCCATACTGGCGAGCTAACGCGATTACAGTGCGAGCATAATCCTTGCCCAGATAATCCTGCCAGAAGAAGTTAGTCTTGGTGTCACCATCGCGACCAGCCTTCTTCAACTCTGTAGGCGCTGAGTCAGACATAGGCTCATTGATAGCATCAAAGGCCTTAACCTTACCCTGGCAAGCCTGCATCATACCACCGACCCATTTGTCAAGAACCTTATTGAGAGAATCCTTAGCAGCTTCTTCGCCACCAGCATTCTCAGCCTCTTCCTTGTCACGTACCATCGTTGTATGAGTATGGTAACCTGGTTTACTCCACGCTCCGATATTATCATCTTCGAAATCTGAGTTTTTCAGCAAGTTATCGGTAGTACCTTCCTTTACCAATGTGATGTCATCGATACAGAAGTCACCCTTAAATGGACCAAACTCAAAGTTCAACTTAACGAGCGGTTTAGTACAATCAAATGTCTGAGAAAGTACAGACCAGTCCTTGGTAAACTGGAAAGCACCAAGATACTGTGTATTATCTGTAGCAGCATCAGAAGCAGGCCAGAAAGGCATATCAAAGCTAGAAGAAGCTTTACCCTTGAATGAGATTGTATATTTCGCGCCAACTTCCAAAGGCTTAGACAAAGTATAGGTGATAGAAATAGTTAGGTGGAGCCAACAAGCTCTTCAAGTAAGTAACATTCTGTTGTGAATGCCAGCAAAGAGTGTGACCATAAACGGTCATACCAGCTTCTTCTGCCTGATTCACGAGATCAGCAACCCCACGGAAGTCCATATATCCATCATTCTTCACGATAGAACCAAACTTCATCAAGTTACCAGGAGTCAACTCGTCAAAGTTGTTCTTGGTCACTGCCCAAGCGCGATTATGCTTAAAGAAATCAGCAGCAGAGACACCAGTACCTAACTTGAAGTTAGGATTCTCGCTACGATTTACGTACGACTTCAGATAGCCATAGCCATCTTGGCCTGTAACACCAGGCTCATCAGGAGCCTGGCTATACATATCATTATCAGCACAGCCACAAACAAGAAGGGCTGCTGCCGCAAATGAAATTATCTTATTGTATTTCATTGTTTAGGATTATTTGAAGTTAAATGTTTCAAACTTACTCTGACGGTCACGCATAATCAAAGATTCCTTGGTAGAAACTTTATAATATGCAGCACCATTCTTGAACTTTGCTGTGTATTCGAGTTCGAGCAGATCACGGTCTTTATCGCCCCAAGCCTTTGGTGCACCCATACGAGTCCACTTACCAGTACCTGAAACTTCAAAATCAGCATCAGCAGAACTTAATGTGCAATTATCCTTATCATCAAAGGTAAGAACGATGTTACGAGTCATCTCCTTATCATTAACGGTAGCGGTAAGAGCATAGGTACACTGGTTCAGAGCTGTTGTAGCAAGATAACGGAGATCATACTTTCTGAAATCCTCAGGTTCGCGAGTATTTGTAGAAGTCTTACCATTGTTATCGATCTCATCGGTACCATGACTCAACCAGCAACCTGTGTACTTATTCTTATACTTTACAGCATAGAGTGTATAGTTCTTTGACTCCAAGACGGTATCAGCATCAGCCTTTACAATCTTAAGAGGAAGTACATAGTGAACCTCCTTGGCCTTAGGATCATTAAAGAAGGCATCAGTAAGATGAACCTTTACAGCTCCCATGATCTCACCAGCCTCGATAACAGCTTGGTTAGACTCCAACTCATAATAGTTCTGAGGAAGAGCTACAATAGGCTTACCATCTTCGAAAGTCTTACCATCACACAAAGAATTGTCGACAGCAATCTCTACCTTACGGTCTTGTATGTTTTTCCATACGCCACCAAGTGTAGCATAAACCTCAAATTCATGTGCATTGTCAAGGTCTGTAGGATATACATCGTCACCCAGTGTGATTGTACGCACCGGAGACTGATATGCGAAGTATACTGCCTGACGATCGAAGTCGTCAAACTCTCTATCACCATTTTCGCAAGAGGTGGTCAACATTGCTGCTGATACAGCGAGCATTGACAGTAATACGTTTTTGATTTTCATTTTATTCTTAATTTTTTGATTCGATTACTTTATTTCCCATCCACGGTTCTGAACAAGAGCGTTGAACTTAAGTACCTCAGAGTAAGGGATAGGACCATAGATCATATAATCCTTATAGTCGCGCTTCTCAACCTCTACCGGTGTATAAGTCTTTGTTGCATTGTTGATGCTCATACCCATAGCTGTTTCGGTAAGGTTTGCATTCCAACGGCGAAGATCCCAGAAGCGGAAACCTTCGAAAGAAAGTTCGATACGACGCTCGTTACGAATAAGTTCACGCATCTTAGCCTGGTCGTTCTTGATAGACTCAAGATATTCATTACCTACACCAGCACGCTCATGGATGGCCTTGATAACATCGTAAGCACTATAGTTATGACCACCCTTACCTGTAGGGCCCCAAGCCTCGTTGGCAGCCTCTGCATAGTTCAGGAAGATCTCTGTATAGCGGATACGTGGTGTGTAATGATACTGCTTAGTTGTTGAATTAGGATCAAGGTTGATATCCTGACGGAGCAACTTACGCAGATAGTAACCAGTACGGGTACTACTGTTGGCTACGTGGTCGATACCATCCTTATTTGGGGTTTTACCATCCTCATCTTTAGCATCGGCATTGGTATTGATAACAACATCGTTTACACCAACCTTACTACCATTCAATACAACGAAAGCAGCCAGACGAGGGTCACGATCTGCATAAGGATCAGCAGCCTCATATCCACTACCCTTTACATCAATAGGATAACCATTCTTCATAGGGAATGCGTCAACGAAGTTTTGGGTAGGGTTGATACGACCCTTACCATAGAGAGATGGAGGGAAGTTGTCTTTCTCCCAATCATTATTCTCACCCTTCTCACCACGCCAAAGGATTTCCTTAGGGCACTCACCATTCTTGAAACCATCGATATCCTTGGTATTTGCATACCATGTATAACCAGTAGGATCCATACCTTTGACACCACCGATAGGGTCAAGTATCTGAGCAGCATAATCAGCGGCATCAGCCCACTTGTAACCAGAAGCCTGGAAAGCAGGACTGGCAGCCAGTAAAGCTGCACGTGAACGGATAGCCTTTACGATAGTACCGTCAACACGGCCTTTAAAGATTCTACCGAACACACGGTTATACTGACCACTGTTGGCACCTTTGTATTTTGCAGGAATCTCAGGAGAATTATCAGCGAGATCCTTATATTCCATAGGAAGTAACTCCAATGCCTTGTCGCAATCATCATAGATAGCCTTCATGCACTCTGCGAATGTATTACGAGGGAGATTGTGTTCTGAATTTACATCCTCTGACTCAGTAATGATAGGCACACCCATCAACTGGCCGTTAGCATCTACACCACCATGAGCCTGAAGCAGATAATACATGAACATAGCACGTAAACCGTATGCTTCACCTTTCTCACGGTCGTTAAACATCTTTGCTGCCATCTGGTCATCAGCCCAATGTACCTTATCGGCACGGTCAAGGAACAAATTGATATACATAATAGCAGCACGGCAGTCGCGCCAACGCTCTGTTGGGTTAGCGTCTGCTGTCCATGTACCACTGGCAGCCTTACGCCAGCTGTTTGATGGGTCATTGCTTACCGCATCATCAGTAGCCACCTCACTGAAAGGGAAGCTACCACATGGGATTCGGGTATATGCATTACCGAGTACGCCTTCAGCATAACCGGCATCATTATACATATGATCAAGACCAAGGTTATTCTCCTGAGCAGGTCCAAACAGGTCATCACAAGAAGTGAAAGTAAGACCTGTAACAGCGAGGATTGCCAAGGCTATAATATTTACTTTTTTCATTTCTCTAAGATTTTAGAAGTTAACCTTTACACCAAGACTGTAGCTACGGCAATTTGGAGCACTACCTACACTCAGTTCCATGTATTTACGCTCTTTAGCGATTGTCAACAAGTCTGCACCATAAGCATATACCTGAAGACCCTTGACAAACTTACCTGCAAACATTGTTGCTGGGAAATCATAAGTCAACTGAACCTTGTTCAAACGTACTGCGTCTGTCTTATATGTCCAGAAGTCTGATGTTACGAAGTTCAAAGAGCCATCGTTAGATGCAGTCAGACGAGGATAAGTAGCAGTCTCTGCTGTCTCCGGAGTCCAGCGACCCAAGACAACTTCAGAATACTTACCATTGTCACCGGTACCATAAACCCACTCATAAGAGTTGTTCTTGATAGCAGAAGCACCGAAGTTACCTGTTGCATTCAAGAAGAGAGTGAAGTTCTTATACTTAGCAGTGAAGTTGAAACCAAGTGTGAAGTCTGGTGTCCAGTGGCCAAGAACGACCTGGTCCTTACCATCGATGATACCATCTTCATTCATATCCTGATACTTCAAGTCACCGGCACGAGCTGTGTTGTTTACTACAGCAACACCATTCTTGATGTCGTCCTCTGTCAAGAAGCCTAGGCAACGATAACCGCGAAGAGCATCAATACGAGCACCTTCACTCTTCAACCAGTCGTAAGCAACGTTCTCGCTGTAGCGAGTGTTCTTACATGTATATACCATACCATTAAGACCTGCCTGCAAATCAACCTCACCAAACTTCTTATGAGCATTCAGAGAGAAGTCGAAACCTGTACGACTCTGATTGTTATAGTTCATATAAGCGAGGAATGAAGACTGAGGCCAACCTGTTTGGTAATAACTTGGCATCAATGACTCTGGTGTTGTCAACAAGCCATTAGTCTTCACATCGAAGAAGTTTGCATCCAATGTGATGAGACCATTCCAAAGGTTTGCGTCCAAACCGATACGGAACTCGTTACGCTTTACGAAACCGAGGTTCTCATTTGCACCACGCTTAGAGTCTGAAGTCTGCATAGAGTTTGCACTCTCACTCCAACCCCACCATGTACCACTAGAAGTGAACAGGTTGTCGTACATATAATACTTCTCAATATCAAGATCCTGGTTGATTACACCATAAGAAGCGGTAAGCTTCAAGTCGGTCAACCAACTCTTTGCATTCTCAAGGAACTTCTCGTTAGAAAGACGCCAGCCTAAAGTAAGAACCGGAGATACAGCCTCACGATGACCCTCAGCCAACTTAGCAGAGTGAACACCAGCCATAGAGAGATCAGCATAATATGTATGAGCATAGTTGTAAGCCACCTGCAAGCCAAGGTTTGCGTTGCTGATACGGTGATACTCACCGGAAAGACTGCGCTGATAACCATTAGCCAACAATGTAGCATTTACATTGTGCTGACCGAAAGAACGGTCGTAGTCGAACTGTGCCTGGAAAAGTACGGTCTGCTTATAAGTAGTACCATTGGTACCAGGAACACCGGTACGCTTATCAGTCTGATACTTGGTCAAATTTGAGATACCATTATATGTATTAGGATCCCAAGTAGCCTCGTATGTTGCATAGTCATTAGACAATGTAGTATTATAGGTAGTAGCATAGTCTACAGCAAACTTAGTCTTGAAAGTAAGTCCTTTCAGAACACTGTTCAAGTCGAAGTTCACACCCATATCAAACTGCATCTGACGACTTGTATACTTATTCCAACCAGCTACATACATAGCAGCGAATGGGTTGGTCTGCAAATCCTGTGTACCACCAAGAAGATATTTACCATCAAGCACGTAGTTTGAGTTGGCAACAATATCCATGAGGGTCTGGTTGTTAGGATCGATACCAGCGATAGGAATCAGCGGTACAAGAGGATGGTCCTGATAAGTAGGACGAATCTTTGCAGACTGATCCCAATAGTCAGAGCGGTCGCTATGTATATCATAGAATGTAGCATTTGCGTTCACATAACCGGTAATCCAATCATTCAGGCGAAGGTCGATGTTACCACGAACGTTCAAACGAGTAGTACCATTCTTCTTACTTTCACCAAAATTCAGCAGGTCATTGAGATGATACAAACCGATGTTAGCATAGAAGTGAGCAAACTTACCACCACCAGAGAACTCGGCATCACCCTCATAACGCTGATAAGTCTTCTTCAAATAATCACTTGAGAAGAAGTTCAAACTTGGGTAACGATATGGATTATCCTGCAAGCTGTAAGAATAGATATCATCCTCACTGAAGACAGCAGCTTTACCATCATTCTGCAAAGCCTCATTGTATAGCTTCATATAATCAGCAGAAGCCAAATACTTAGGATAAGACTTTGGAACGAAAAGACTGGCATTACCACGGGCACTGATCTTCAAGCCTTCGTTACGACCACGCTTTGTGGTAATCAGGATAGCACCTTTAGCAGCACGGCTACCATAAAGTACTACTGCATTAGCAGACTTCAGGAAGGTGATCTGTTCGATTTCCGTAGGCAAAACATTATTTGCATCACGAGGAACACCATCAACGATGACGAGAGCATCGCCCATGTTCCACAATTGATTATTCATAAAACCACCTACATAAGCCTGCATATTGTCGAGACTATAAGTAGTATAGTTCTTGTGAGTGAGCTCTACCATGTTGATAGAAGAGACACCACCCATCAAATCGCTTTTGTCAACGGTACGGAAAGCAACATTCACCTTGCTGTTGGCAATTGAATCGGTGTAGTCCGCATCGTCTTGAGCCATTGCTGCCATAGGGAGCAAAGCCATACCAAGTGCGATATTATATATTTGTTTCATAACTCTTATATTCGAAATGTAAATTTATTAATTTGATTTACCATCCTGGATTCTGAGGGAATCCGTCGTAAAGCTGGGTATCAGACTTCTTCAAAGGCAACCAATAATGCTTGTCTGTGAAGTTACGCTTCAAGATCTGAACTTCCTTGAAACCTGAAACCTTCTCGTTCTTCTCATCACCGGCACCAACGATGCTCTTGTTACCATCCTTGTCGGTTACAACTTTGAAGCCTTCTTCACGCTGGAATTCCTGTGATGTCTTGATATTATAAGGATACTTGTCGAGAAGCAACCAGCGACGAAGGTCGTTGAAACGATGGCCCTCGAATGCCAACTCTACGGCACGCTCACGACGAACTTCGTCCATGAACTTATGAGCATCCGTTGAATAGACACCCTTTACAGGATCTACACCTGCACGATCACGTACCTTATTGATAGCCTGAAGACCGGTCATTTCGGTCGTAGCGTTAGCACTAGGGTTACCGGTAGCGGCAACGATAGACTCTGCATACATCAGGTAGACATCAGCCAAACGCATCCATGGAATATGGATATGAATCTGTGGAGACCATCCGTATTCATCATCCCACTTGTTACATCCTGTAGTAATAAACTTATAATCGAAATAACCTGTACGACTACCACGAGTTTCACTTCTGAACGCACCACCTGTCTGGAGGTCGGCATAACGCCACTTGGTGTTGTCATCCTTACCAGTTGTTTCCTTCTTGACCATACGGCAACCATCAAACTTGATATCATGATAGAAACGTGGATCACGACCCTTCCAAGGATGAGTCTTATCGAAACCAGAATTAGGATCATTCAGAGGAAGACCGTTAGCCATACCATAATAGTTAACATAGTTAGCTGTTGGCAAGAAGATGACACCACCATCATTGATATCACTACCTCCATAAGCCAAAGCCTGTCCCCAACGAGAAGCACCCCATCCTGAACCGTAGGTAGGACCACGGAAGATAGCCTCTGTAACAGAACCGTCCTTAGTCTGACCAGGCATCTTACCACCTTCACTTACAGTGACGAAGTTGTTAGAATACTGATCGAATGGCAACAGACCGATAGGGTTCTTAGAAGTAGAAGTCTTCAATGTCTCGAAGAGTTCACCGAAAGCTTGAGCAGCCTTCATTGCATAATCCTTATCATAATCGTAAGTGTCACCCTTAACACCTTTAGCCATTAATGGACTAGCAGCCCAGAGATAGTTCTTACCCAGATAACCCAGTGCAGCGATCTTAGTGACACGCAACTGGTTCTTACCTTTCAAGCCACCCATAGCCTTTGTATCATCCCAGTCGATAGGGAGCAAGTCGGCAGCCTTACGGAAGTCAGCAGCACACTTGTCTGCACACTCCTTATATGTCTCACGAGGCAAATTCAACACTTCGTCTGCAGGGAGCACTCTATCTATATAAGGTAGACCGCCTAAGTACTG
>CACYKX010000161.1 GCA_902775075.1 uncultured Prevotellaceae bacterium
CTTCCTTGGTGGTAATCAGGAAATGATTCAGGAGGTATGTGATGCCATCGGATTGATGGATCAAGCCAAGAACCTTGGTAGCATCATGAAGTTCAATATCTCTGAGCGAACTCGCAATGCCATCATGATTCGTATGGAAGAATACGAGAAGGAAACTCATGTTTCTGAAGCTATTCGTCAATTGATGCCATATATGAATATAATTCTTGCTCTAACAGAAAAATATTCTGCTTTAGTGATGAATCCTCCTTACATGGGAAGTGCAAATATGAATTTAGAATTATCTAATTATGTAAAGCACTACTATGATGAAGGAAAGGCTGATTTGATGACTGTATTTATGATGGTTGCAGATAATATGACTTATGATAAGGGTAAATACGCAATGATTAATTTACCATCATGGTTATTTATAGCTACATTCGAAAGAATAAGGCAGCACATTATCAATGATCAACACATAGATAGTCTTCTTCATATGGGACGTGGCATTTTTGGTATAGATTGGGGGTCAGTTGCCTTTACTATATCCAAACAGCCATGCAATTGGGAAGGAAAATACTTTAGATTGCATAAGAGAAATTTTCAACACATATATTACTATCATATCCAACAGCTATTCTTGAATTCATTGAATGATCATAGTTACCGTTTCAATTTTGACGAATATCGTGATGATTCTGGTGTTTCAAAAACATTGGATTTTCAATCAGATCAGAATGGACAACTTATTTATTATTCATTTGATCAAAGTAATTTTAATAAAATTCCAGGTAAGGTTATTGGATATTGGGTTAGTTCACAAATAATAAACATCTTTAGTGATGCGAACATTGGCGACAAAGCTAAAGTAATCGCAGGGCTATGTACTGGAGATAACGGACATTACATTTTTAACTGGCATGAAGTTGGAATAAATCATGTATTATTGCCAGAGAAAGAGTTTGTTGATAAGCGATTTAAGTTCCACAATAAAGGAGGGAACCAAAGAAAATGGTATGGAAATCATGACTATATAGTAAAATACAATGCAAAGGATCTCATATCTTTAAGGAATCTTGTTGGCTTTAGGAATGATGGCAATGAATTTTTCTATAAAGAATCAATCTCATGGGCAAAGATTTCGTCATCATATAGTACATTTAGATTCTATCCTAAAGGATTCGTATTTGATTCGGCAGGTTCGTCTATTTTTGAAGAAAATGGCTATACCCCTACCTTGCTTGCATTTTGCAATTCTGCCATATCGAGATTTATAATTAATTTAATAAATCCGACTATTAATGCATCACCTGGTATTATCAAAAAGCTACCATTCCCAAATAGAAATGATGACATTGATCTACGAACTAATGATTGCATATCAATTTCTCGTCAAGATTGGGACTCTCACGAAACATCATGGGACTTCAAACGCAATGAACTACTGACGATGGATGAGCAGGTTTTGTTAGACAATATTGACTACATCGTTGAGAAGCATTACAAAGAGACAGGTGAACATATATGTATTGACCCAGTAGCACCTCAACCTGAGAGTGTAGAATGGTGCTATGACACCTACTGCACTAAATGGGAACGTCTCTTCATGCAACTCCATGAGAACGAAGAGGATTTGAACCGCCAGTTTATTGAAATTTATGGTTTGCAAGATGAACTGAGTCCAGATGTTCCTTTGGATGAGATCACAATCCTACAACAAGGAGAAATAAAGATAGAAGACAATGAACTAAAATGGAATGCAGACGTTGTAATGAAGCAACTCATCAGCTATGCCATAGGCTGTATGATGGGACGCTATTCTATCGATAAGCCCGGACTCATCCTGGCCAACCAAGGTGACGGTCTGGAGCAATTCAATGAACAAGTTCCTGACTGCCGTTTTGAGCCAGACGATGACGGTATCATTCCATTGATGTCAGCACAGAGCGACTTTGCAGATAATGCTACTATACGCTTTAAGCAATGGCTCGTAGTAGCCTTTGGTGAAGAGACCTTGGTGGAGAACTTGAACTTCATCGAAAAGTGTCTTGGCAAGAGCATTGATGACTATTTTGTGAAGGACTTCTGGAAAGACCACAAGAAGATGTACCAGAACCGTCCAATCTACTGGCTGTTTTCATCAAAGAAAGGAGCTTTCCAGTGCTTGGCATACATGCATCGTATGGATGCTTATACGGCAGAGCGTATTAGGACAAAGTATCTCCTCCCCCACATCGAATGGCTCATTCAGAAGCAAGGAGAGATGGAGGCAAATGCTGCCAACCTAAATTCCCGTGAGCGTAAGGAACTCGACAACATAGGCAAGCAGATTGAGGAGTGCCGTGAGTATCACGACCGTCTCCATGTGATTGCAGACAAGCAGATTGCTTTTGACCTCGATGATGGCGTGGTTGTTAACTATGCCAAATTAGGGGATGTATTATCAAAAATAAAGTAATATGAGTAGTGATTCTGGCAAATTAAGAATAAAAGCAGAAGAATTAAGAAGTATTCTTTTGAAATATAATGGGATTCCATCTCAGAAGGTGGATAAAAAGGCGTATGCAAATGTGAAATACCATTTGCAAAAGTATTCTGATATGCCAGAAATTAAAGCTTTAATAGAAGAATTCGGACTGGTTATTCCTGGTCGTTTGGATAAAGCCGCAAAATTTGAGAAAGTTAAGAGTATTCTGAAAGAATATGAAGGCATTCCAAACAGTTCAACAGATAGAGCGAATTATGACTTTATAAGATTCTTCTTTCGAGATAACAAGCAAGACCCGGAAGTTCTTAAACTAATGTATATATATGGGGCTACCGAATGTTATCCTCTTAAAGAAGCTGTATTATCTCAACCCGCTAAAAATCGAGATATTTGGGGAAATATAGGCTCGAAGTGGTATCAATGGCGTACCGACTCTAACATACAATACGCCCTATATGTATTTAATGAGTATGGTACATTACCTGCAAAACATTCAAAGCCGATGGAGTCCATCTGGAGTTCCATTGATAGTTATTGTCGTTATCAAGAGAAATTTCCTCAGAATGAAAAAGAATCTTTGTTCCTATTCTTGGAATATATCTTTGATAATAAATACAACGACAATGAACTTTATGGAGTCTATAAAACTAAAGACTTTGACAAACAAAATGTTCAAGATAGAATAAGACAAATAATGATAGACCAAGGAGCTTGTACAATGCAGTTCCTTGCCAAAAATGCGATGCCAGGTGTTACACTCCCCATAAATTTCGTATTCTTCTATTATTATATGAATGCTATGCAAAGGGGATGTCTTTGGACCATCCGTCCGTTATGCGAAATACGATTAGAAATTGAAGATAGAGCGAATACGGTATTATTTGTTCATTATCGAGACTTTCATCTTTGCAATATAGATAAAATTCGTGAAGAAGCGCAGATATCATATCGAGAATGGAATGAGAATCCTCCATCAACAGAAAAAGAGGGAATGGAATATGCTAAATGGAAATTCTTTCACTCTGATTGGAAAAGATTAGGACGGGAGGAACATTACAGAGTCGTATATTCAACAAAGTGGGATAAACCAGAAATTGAATATTGCTTTGAGAATGCATCTCCAAGCTATTATAATGATTATGGTTCTGGGAAAAAAGTTGATTTCTACCTATTCTTGTTAGAAAAAGGTTATTGTTCTATTGATGGTATTTCAAAAGAACTTATTCGTTTTGCAAGATATGCAGACGGAAATGACGATGTGACAAAAACAAAACAAGAATATGTAAGAAATCTATTAATAGAGAATCAAATAGAATACTAAATATGGATACAGGAAGACTAAAACGCTTCTCTACTGAAGCACGAACAATATTGATGCAAGGGGTTAAAAACCGCTTGCAAGCCCTCGGTTTTGACTTAAAGACTGGGAAAACAGAAGAATTACCCCAAGAAATGGAAGGTGGTGCAGTGTTTATGAACGACGTGGTGAGTGCAGACTTCTACAAGAAGTGGATGTCTCTCTACCAGAATGTTCAGGCACGAAGCATCCGTGAGGTGGCTGAGGAAGCTGCCTACACCTGGTTCAACCGCTTCATGGCTATCCTTATCATGGAGAAGCGTGGGTTTATTGCTCCTGTTCTCGAATTTGAGAGCGAGGATATTCATATCCCTGCCATTGTGAATGAGGCTACGCAAGGACGACTGCCACAAATGACAGAGGCTGTGCGCAGTCAGTTGATGGAATTGCTTGATGACCCAAGCAAGGTGTCAGAGCAGTTTGCATTGCTGATTGTGGCTTATTGCCATGACAATCCCATCATTAACAAGTGCTTTGGAGCCATTGCAGACTATACAGAGTTGCTTCTTCCTGTCAACATCCTGTCTGACGGCGGCTTTATAGATATGGTGAATGAAACGGAGTTTATCACCGAAGAACAGTATGCCAGTGCCGAACTCATTGGTTGGCTCTACCAGTTCTATATATCAGACCGTAAGGATGAAGCTTTTGCCAAGAAAGGGAAATATGACCCAGATGAGATAGCACCTGCCACACAGATTTTTACACCCAACTGGATTGTAAAGTACATGGTGCAGAACACCATCGGGCGTATCTATCTCGACAATAACCCATACGAAGATGAACTGAAAGACAAATGGAAGTATCTTGTGGAGCCTACAGAGAAAACTCCCAATGATGCCATCTTCCATTTTGATGATCTGAAGGACTTGAAGACTGCCGATCTTGCTTCCGGCTCCGGCCATATCCTCAATGAGGCATTTGACTTGCTCTATGACCTCTATGTCAATGAAGGCTATAGCCGGGCAGATGCCATCAAGAACATCTTCCGTTATAATCTTGTAGGTATCGACATTGATACCCGTGCCAAACAGCTTGCTACTTTTGCCCTGTTGATGAAGGCTTGTGGAAAGGACAAGTCCTTCCTTGATGCCAAACTGATGCCGAGAGTATATTCAATGCCTCGCCCTATCAATGAGGTATTACCCAACTATGATGCAGCACTTCCCAACTTCCTTATGGGCAGCAACCAGAAGATGTTGGAAGAACTGAGGCAATCTTTGAAACTGATGAACAATTCCGATACCTTGGGCAGCATCATGAAATTCAATCTATCGGATGCCACCCGAAACACCGTCATGGTTCGTATGGAGGAATATGAACAGATGTTGGCTAATGGTGACATCGTGACGGAAGAAAACCGTATGCTTCTTCCATATATGCGTATCATTTTGGCTCTTACTGATAAGTATGCTGCCATCTGTATGAATCCACCGTATATGGGCAGTGGCCGATTTGATGCTACACTTTCCAACTATGTGAAGAACAATTATCCCAAGAGCAAGGCTGACCTCTTTGCTGTATTTATGGATGTTGCCATTGACCGTCTAGCTGATTGTGGCAAGTACGGTATGATCAATATGCACTCATGGATGTTCCTTACTTCCTTTGAGGAAATTCGAAACTCACTTCTAAATTATGAGCATATTGATTCACTTGTGCATCTCGGTCCTCATACATTCGATGAACTTAGTGGTGAAGTCGTTCAGAATGTTGCTTTCGTGGTTTCTAATTCCAAAAAAGTCCAAAGTACAGGAACATATTTCAGATTAGTAGATGGAAATAACTGCTCTGAAAAAGAGAGTTTGTTTCTTGATGCACAAAACAATCATAGCTCTAAAATCTATTATTCAAATGTTGAGCAAAATAACTTTGAGATAATTCCGGGATGTCCAATCGGTTATTGGGCAAGTAAAGATATGCTTGGTGCTTTTGCAGAAGGAGTGTTTATAGAGAATATTGCAGAGCCTCGTGTCGGAATGGCTACGGCTAACAACGATTTGTTTATTAGGCTATGGCATGAGGTGGATTTCGACATTATCGGCTTAAATAAGGAAAACCGCATTGAGGCAAAAGAAAGTGGGAAAAAATGGTTCCCTTTTGCAAAAGGAGGAACGAGAAGGAAATGGTATGGAAATCATGATTATCTCGTAAATTGGGAAAATGATGGTTTTGCTATTCAAAATTTCAAGGATGAAGAGACTGGAAGAATCAGATCGCATAATTATAATTTAGATTATATTTTTCAATCTGCAATAACTTGGAGTACAATTTCATCAGATGGAACATCTTTTAGGCTGTGTCCTATTGGTTTCCTCTATTCCAATAGTGGTTATGGGATGTTCTTTACGGATGAACAAACAAAAATAGGAACTTTGGCTCTGCTGAACTCAAAAGTAGTCTATTCTGTCCTTAAATTACTTAGTCCTGGAATAGGCATAGAGTCTGGCTATCTGAGAAAGATACCATATAAACATTCCATTTCTTCAATTGAATCAATAATACAAGCTTGCAAGAATAATGTTAGAATAGAGAAAGAAGATTGGGATTTCCATGAAACATCGTGGGATTATAAATCAAATTCTTTAGTAGCTCAATGCAACCAATTCAGGCATGAAGGCTGTGATGCCACATCCTATCGTGTTGAGAACTTCGTTATGGAGTTTGAAGAACAATGGGAAGCTCGATTCTATCAACTCAAAGATAATGAGGAAGAACTGAACCGCCAGTTCATTGAAATCTATGGCTTGCAGGACGAACTGGATCCATTTGTTCCTACACGAGAAATCACCATCCTCCAACAAGGAGAGATAAGTATTGTTCCGGCACCAGGCGATGATTCAGGTTATGGTGATACCATACGTTGGAACAGGGATGTGTTGATGAAGCAGCTCATAAGTTATGCCGTTGGTTGTATGATGGGACGCTACTCCATCGATAAGACTGGACTCATCCTTGCTAAACAAGGTGATGGTTTGGAACAGTTCAATGAGATAGTTTCTGATAGTCGTTTTGACCCAGACGATGACGGCATCATTCCTTTGATGTCAGCACAGAGCGACTTTGCAGATAATGCGACTATTCGTTTCAAGCAATGGCTTGTTGCAGCCTTTGGCGAAGAGACCTTGGTGGAGAACCTTAACTTCATTGAGAAATGTCTTGGCAAGAGCATAGACGACTATTTTGTGAAGGACTTCTGGAAAGACCACAAGAAGATGTACCAGAACCGTCCAATCTACTGGCTTTTCTCATCAAAGAAAGGAGCCTTCCAGTGCTTGACATACATGCATCGTATGGATGCCTACACAGCAGAGCGAATCAGGACAAAGTATCTCCTCCCCCATATCGAATGGCTTATTCAGAAGCAAGGTGAGATGGAGGCAAATGCAGCCAACCTAAATGCTCGTGAGCGCAAGGAACTCGACAACATAGGCAAGCAGATTGAGGAGTGCCGTGAGTATCATGACCGTCTCCATGTAATTGCGGATAAGCAGATAGCCTTTGACCTCGATGATGGCGTGGTTGTAAACTATGCCAAATTCGGGGATGTATTATGTAAGCTTAAATAGTAACAATATGGCAAATATATTCATAAATGACAATCTGAGATTAAGCAGACTTGG
>CACYKX010000162.1 GCA_902775075.1 uncultured Prevotellaceae bacterium
AAAGTCTCCTGGTTCATGAAGATATAGCCAGTAGAATCTTCGTAAAGATACTGATAAGGACGATGCTCAACGCGAACGTCTTCGAGCTTGAAACCAACCTGGAAAGTACGATCAAGTACACGGCCATCGGCAACGTTCTTAAGCTTAGTGTTCATTACGGTGTTACCCTTACCTGGTTTACGGTGCTGGAAGTCGATGCATTTCCAGATGCCACCATCCATACGGATACATGTTCCGATTTTAATTTCCTGTGAATTAATCATTTTGTTTATCTTGATTTTAAATTTATTCTTCTTTGCTAAAATGCAACATAAAAACGGGTTATGTCACTTTTGCGGGTGCAAAGTTACTGCAAAATTGCCAAAAATCAAAGAGATTATCGAAAAAAACACTAATAATTAAGCTAAAAACTCGCAAAAACTTTGTTATTTCGAAAATTATCCGTAATTTTGCAGCCTGTAAACCGCAAAAGTGGCTCTTGTCATCACTTAGGGTAAATCGAATAATAACAATAAATAATATAAGAAAATGAAAAGAACATTTCAGCCTCACAATCGTCGTCGCGTGAACAAGCATGGTTTCCGTGAGCGTATGGCAACAAAGAATGGCCGTCGTGTTTTGGCATCTCGTCGTGCACATGGTCGTAAGAAATTAACAGTTTCTGACGAGAACCACGGTAAGTAATTATTGTGTAGTTCCGTCGTCGGATAAAGGAACTAGAAGCAGCAAGGAGTATTCTTTGCTGCTTTTTGTTTGCTTTTTATTTTGTATTTTACCCGATTTGCACTATCTTTGTGCAAAAATAAAAGGATAGATGACGTCATCGGAATTTATAAGTAAGTTTAAAAGCAAGTATCTATGGGGTAACCTGGCTGCTATGACTATGGTCGTTGTACTGCTTTGTACGGCCGTGAAGTATGGTATTGACATCTATACGCATCATGGAGAAGCTATCCCTATACCTAATATATTACACAAGTCGTATGCTGATGCTGAGCATATCCTGGATGATGCCGATCTGAAGATGGTTGTCACCGATACAGGTTATGTCAAGAATTTGCCGCCTGATTGCATTCTGGAACAGTCGCCAGCTCCTGGCGTTAAGGTGAAGGCGGGTCATGTGATTTATGTCACCATCAACTCAGACCATTCGCCTACGATTACTATTCCTGACGTTATCGACAACAGTTCTTTGCGCGAGGCTATCGCAAAACTCTCTGCGATGGGATTCAAGTTGGGGCCACCTCAATATATTCCGGGTGAGGCCGATTGGGTATATGGCATTCTAGTTCGTGGCAAGCATGTCGTAGCCGGTGATAAGGTATCGGTAGAAGAGACTCTGATTATTCAGGTGGGAAATGGACAACGTTCAGCTTCTGACTCAGTGGATTATATCGATCCAGCTTCTCCTATAAACGAGGAAAACTCCGGTGACTTGGATGACTTCGAAGAGGTAACGGGTCCGGAATCTGAATCAGAGAGTCGTTCTTCGCATAATCAAGAAGATGTATTAGAATAATGTTAGAGGAAAAATTAAATCAAGATATTTTGGATGATGACGATGAACAGCAGCTCTATGAGCACTGGAAGATTGTCGTTGACGCAGGGCAAGCACCTGTACGTATAGACAAGTTTTTGGCCGAAAAAAATCCTTATCAGAGTCGTAACCGCATACAGAATGCGGCTGATGCAGGTTTTATCCATGTGAACGGAAAACCGGTGAAGAGTAATTATAAGGTACGTCCGGAGGATGAAATCACATTGATGCTCGATCGACCAAAGCATGACACGAGTATCGTGGCAGAGGACATCCCATTGAATGTTGTCTATGAAGATGATGATGTCATGGTTGTCAACAAAGAAGCCGGTATGGTGGTGCATCCTGGAGCAGGTAATTTTACCGGTACCCTGATCAATGCCATTGCCTATTATCTGAGAGATTTAAAAACCTTTGATGCCAATAATCCAGAAGTTGGACTTGTGCATCGTATAGATAAAGATACGAGTGGACTGCTTGTGGTGGCAAAGACACCGGAAGCCAAGACATCGTTGGGAAAACAATTTTTCAATAAGACGACTCATCGTAGTTACAATGCCTTGGTGTGGGGCAACATGGTAGAAGATGAGGGAAGAATAGAAGGAAATATCGCCCGCGACCCCAAGAACCGATTGCGCATGAAAGTCTTTTCTCCAGAAAGTGGTATCGGAAAGTCAGCCGTCACGCATTATCGTGTTATCGAGCGATTCGGTTATGTGACACTCATCGAGTGTATCTTGGAAACGGGACGCACGCATCAGATTCGTGCCCACATGAAGCATATCGGTCATCCGCTCTTTGCCGATGAAACGTATGGAGGTATGGAAATACTGAGAGGTCAGCGCAGTAGTGCGTATAAGGCTTTCATCCAGAACTGTTTTAAGCTCTGTCCCCGTCAGGCGCTTCATGCCAAGACGTTAGGATTTGTACATCCATGCACGGGCAAGCAGATGGATTTCACCAGTGAATGGCCTGCAGATTTTGCAGCGTTGATAGAGAAGTGGCGTGGTTTTATCAAGGGCACCACGTTGGACACATTTGAAAGTTAAATATATTATATATAACAATGGAAACAAAAAGAAATATTGCCATCGTTTGTGGTGGCGATTCTTCAGAGCACGATGTTTCTCTGCGCTCTGGTCAGGGACTATACTCTTTCTTTGATAAAGAGCGTTACAATGTTTATTTGGTAGATGTAAAAGGTACCGATTGGCATGTCAATCTTGATAATGGTGATATTGCAGAAATCGAAAAGAATGATTTCTCGTTCAAGTTGAATGGTAAATCAGTATTCTTTGATTATGCATATATTACAATCCATGGACAGCCAGGAGAGAATGGCGTAATGCAAGGTTACTTTGATTTGATACATTTGCCATATTCAACAAGTGGCGTTCTGGTTGAGGCTATGACCTTCGATAAGTTCGTTCTCAATAATTATCTTCGCGGTTTTGGTGTCAAGGTAGCAGATAGCATACTATTGCGTCGCGGTGAAGACTACGATCCAGAGGCTATAGAAAAGCGTCTCGGTATGCCTTGCTTTGTGAAACCAGCTGCCGATGGTTCTAGTTTTGGTGTGAGCAAGGTAAAGAATGCCGATCAGTTGGCCCCAGCTCTTCGTGTAGCATTCATGGAGAGCGACGAGGTGATGATCGAAGGTTTCTTGGATGGAACGGAGATATCTCAGGGCATCTATAAAACAGCCGATAAGACTGTGGTTTTGCCAGCTACGGAAGTCGTTACCGAGAATGAGTTCTTTGATTATGATGCAAAATACAATGGACAGGTGAAGGAGATTACTCCAGCTCGCTTGAATCCTGATACGGCAGCAAAGGTGGCTGAGCAGACCAGCAAGATTTATGATATTCTCCATGCCAATGGTATCATCCGTATTGATTATATTATCTCTAAAGACAAGGAGGGTAATGATGTTATCAATATGCTGGAAATCAATACCACCCCAGGTATGACCGCTACAAGTTTCATTCCTCAGCAGGTTCGTGCTGCAGGTCTTGATATCAAGGAAGTGTTAAGTGATATTGTAGAAAACCAATTCTAAAGGCTTATGAAAGTACCAGAAGAATTCGATGAGATTCGTCCTTGGGAACCGGAAGATCTTCCTGAGGTATATGAACGCTTATTGAAAAATGAGCAGTTCAAGCAAGTGGTGAATTATCTGTATCCGCAAGTACCTTTCGAAGCTATTGCTCAGAAACTCCGTTCTTGCAAGACCAATATGGAATTCCAGTTGGCTTTCTCTTATGAGTTTGTCGGCAATTTGATGGATAAGGCTGCCCGCGGTTATGAGTTGGATGCCACTTCGCTCGATCATTCACGTAATTATACTTTTATCAGTAACCATCGTGATATCGTTCTTGATTCGGCTATTCTGGACAAATTGCTTGTAGATGATAAGTTTACTACAACTTGTGAAATAGCTATTGGTGACAATCTGTTGTCGCTGCCTTGGGTAAAGGATTTGGTTCGTGTGAACAAAGCATTTATTGTTCAGCGAGGACTGCCGATGCGCCAGATGCTGATGGCAAGTAAGCGCCTTTCTGAGTATATGCATTTCTCTATCAACGAGAAGAAGGAGAATATTTGGATAGCTCAGCGTGAGGGGCGTGCGAAAGATAGCGATGATCGTACCCAGGAGGCTATTCTCAAGATGATGACGATGGGCGGAAAGGGTAGTGTTATCGATCGTCTCATTGATTTGCATCTGGTACCTCTTTCTATTTCTTATGAATATGACCCTTGCGATTTCTTGAAGGCTCGCGAATTTCAGTTGAAACGTGACGTGGAAGGATGGAAGAAGGGACCTACTGATGATATTGTCAGTATGCAGACGGGTATCTTGGGCTTTAAGGGACATGTGCATTATCATGCTGCCGCATGTCTTGATGATTTCTTGAGAAGTCTTGACCCGGAAATGCCAAAGACAGACCTGTATCGTGTAGTAGCTGAACATATCGATTATGAAATACATTCGAATTATCGTTTGTATCCAGGTAATTATGTAGCCCTTGATGAACTGAATGGTAATTCTCAGTATACTTCAGAGTATACGGCAGAACAGAAGAAACTGTTTGACGGTTATATAGACGGTCAGTTGGCTAAGATTGACATTGAGAACAAAGATACAGACTTCCTTCGTAAGAGTATGCTTGCGATGTATGCAAATCCTGTTCGTAACTATTTGGCAACGAAATAATCGTTTCGATAATATATCGGGCACTATATATAATAAGGTGACTAAGCTATAGCTTAATCACCTTATTTCTTATTAGTAATATGTCATGAATGGATTAAATCAAGATATATCGCATTCATGTTAAATCTAATGATTAGAGACTTTCGAGCATCCGTTTGATGACAACTTCTGCTGAAATCTCACGATTGGCAGCTTCTGGAATTACCAGACTATGATCGCTTTCTATGACATCGTCAGTAACGATCAGTCCACGGCGTACAGGCAAGCAATGTAAGAAGTAACCATTGTTGGTCCATGACATATGCTCAGTGTCAATAGTCCAACTCATATCTTTACTGAGGATCTTTCCATAGTCATCCTTATTGACAACACCAGGGCAACTCCAATTCTTTGCATATACGAAATCTGCGCCTTCCAAGGCCTTCTTTTGGTCGTATTCTACAGTTGCATCACCTACAAACTTTGGATCGAGTTCATAGCCATGAGGATGTGTGATAACGAAATCGACATCCGCAGCGTTCATCCATTGTGCAAAGGAATTAGGTACTGCTTGTGGCAAAGCTCTACAGTGAGGTGCCCAACTCATCACAACCTTAGGTCGCTTAGTTTGTTTATGTTCCTCGATGGTGATAAGGTCTGCAAAAGCCTGTAGCGGGTGTACTGTGGCTGTTTCCATGGCAAAAACGGGACGACCGCTATATTTGACGAATTGATTGACGATAGTCTCGGCATAATCATATTCACGATCGGTTAAACCAGCGAAACTTCTTACACCGATAAGGTCACAGAAACTACCCATGACAGGGATTGCCTCTAAGAGGTGCTCGCTCTTGTCGCCATCCATGATGACACCACGCTCGGTTTCCAGTTTCCAAGCACCAGCGTTAACGTCAAGTACAATGACGTTCATGCCTAGATTCATAGCAGCCTTCTGTGTGCTTAGGCGTGTACGCAAGCTATTATTAAAGAATATCATCAACAAGGTCTTGTTCTTGCCAAGATCTTGATATGCAAAACGATTTTTCTTCACTTCCTGTGCTTCGGCGAGAGCTGTAGTCAAGTCGCCGAGGTCTTCTACGTTAAAGAATGTCTTCATACGATTATTATTTATTTCCTTATTTGTCCGTTTCCTTGTATCAACCATTTGTATGTGGTGATTTCTTCTAGTGCCATAGGTCCTCTTGCACCTAATTTCTGGGTGCTTATTCCAATCTCTGCCCCTAATCCGAACTGTGCACCATCTGTGAAACTTGTAGGTGCATTCACGTAGACACATGCAGCATCTACGCGTTGCTCGAATAATTGGGCTTTGAGTTTGTCATTTGTGATGATGGCTTCACTGTGTCCAGAACCATATTGCTGAATATGATTGAGCGCCTCCTCTATGCTGTCGACAGTTCGTATAGCCATCTTATAATCCATATATTCAGTACCGAAACTGTCAGAAGAAGCATGCTCAAGCAGACTATTGGGATATTTCCCGTATAACGCAGCAAAGGCACGCTCATCTGCATAAAGGGTTACCTTGTTCTCAGTCAAAGGTTTGCATACCTGATATAAATAAGGTAGTTGTGCGGAATGAACGATCAAACAGTCTAGAGCATTGCATACACTTACTCTTCTTGTCTTTGCGTTGTTGATGATTCGGGCAGCCATATCAATGTCACCGTCTTCATCCAAATAAGTGTTTACCACTCCGGCACCAGTTTCTATGCAAGGTACTTTTGCATGATCTCGTACAAAGTCGATAAGTTTTCGTCCACCGCGTGGTATAACCAAGTCGACATAACCTACGGCATTCAGCATTTCCCCTGTAGCCTCATGGGTAGCAGGAAGAAGTTCTACAATATGCTCGTTGATACCATATTTCTTGAGTACATCCTTAATAATGTTTACTCCTGCACGATTACTGTTGTCAGCATCCTTACCACCTTTCAAGATACAGGCATTTCCAGTTTTAAAGCAAAGAGAGAATACGTCGAAGGTTACATTAGGGCGAGCCTCATATATCATGCCGATAACTCCAAAAGGCACACTTACACGTTGTAGATGTAGTCCATTATCTAAAGTCTTTTCTTTTAGAATGCGACCTAAAGGAGAAGGCAACTTACTGACGTTTATCATGTCAGAAGCAATGTCCTTCAGACGGTTTTCTGTAAGTTGCAGTCTGTCGTATAATGGGTTACTGGAATCCATTCGTGCTAAGTCGGCAAGGTTAGCTTTCAGAAGTTCATCCTGATGTTCTAATATGGATTCAGCTACAGCTTGTAGAATTTCATTTCTACGTTTATCGTCCACGGAAGTAAGTTCATAACTTGCTTCTTTTGTTCTTTTGAAAGTCTCCTTTAGTTCCATATTATTCCATATAAAGATAGTCGTAATGAATCAATGGCTTTATGTCATGAACACCGATAAGCTTTCGTGCCTCGTCCGATGAATATCCACTTCTGCCCACAGCAATGGTTTGTCCATGTGCATCCTCTATGTTTATGATGTCACCTTCTTCGAAATCTCCATCTATCGAGGTGACACCTACCAAAAGTAGACTTACAGCCTTATCACCCTTTAGTGCTTCTTCAGCCTTCGCGTTGATATGTACAATACCTTTAGCAAA
>CACYKX010000163.1 GCA_902775075.1 uncultured Prevotellaceae bacterium
ATCCTATTCACTATTTCCGTTTGTCCTTTGGCAAGAGCGATTCGCTGTTTGATATTGTGATGGAATTGCAGCACATTACTCAGATTCCCATTGATGCCAGTACACAGACAATTATTGACGGTTTGTACAGCAGATTGGAAGACAAGCAGATAAAGCGACTACTTAACACGCTTACGTTGAATGTTCCCTATCGTTTTCTCCGTCCATGGATTGACACCTCTGATGACAAGGAGATGGTCAGACGTTCCCAGACATTGGAGAATGGAAGTCTATACGCTCTGTATAAGGAGGGTTCAGATTTCCATATCGTTCTGAATGAGGCATGGGATACTTATCTGCATACGCACTACAATATTCTGGTAGATTTTGCCTATTGGAATTTGACTTTGTTTCTGCAAACAAGAAATCCGAATGTGCCAGCCATCCCAAACAAACTGATTCGTCCTGAAGTTAGGAATTCACTGACAAAGCAGCATAACTATTGGGATATGGTGATGACGATTGGAGGCCCTATTCATTGCATCTATACAGATAAGTTGCTGCATCCAAAAGACTATGACCTTGACCACTTTATTCCGTGGAGTTTCGTGTGTCATGATCTGCTGTGGAATTTGATACCATCGGATGGCAGTATCAATTCATCTAAGAGTGACAAGTTGCCAGACTTGGGCCATTATCTGCCTAAACTCGCAGCATTGCAGCATCATTCTTTACAGGTCTTAATCAATGCCGACAGGGAGCCGAAAGTAATGGAGGATTTTGTTTCTCTTGGTTATTCTGCAAATGATTTGGCAGCAATGAGTGAGGATAAGTTTCGTGAAATCTACGAAAGAACGTTTAACCCCATCAATCAGATAGCTCTCAATATGGGCTTCGAGACTTGGAAATACTAAAGGCTATGGAACCAGAGAAAATCAATCATCCGTATCTGACAGCTATCAAGCGAACGGAATTATCCGTACCAACACGCTATCTTTTGCAGCACGACTTGCTAAAGGGGAAAATTCTGGATTTCGGCTGCGGTTTTGGTTTCGACACGGATGATTTGAAGCGTCAGGGTTATGACATAGTGGGCTATGATTATTATTATCGTCCTGACTATCCCGAAGGTAAGTTCGACACTATTATATGCAACTATGTGCTGAATGTGCTGGAACCGTATGCACAAGCAGAAGTAATGATGAACGTCACCAATCTGCTTTCGCCTAAAGGAACGGCATACTTTGCTGTGCGCAGAGACCTGACAGAAGAAGGCTTTAGGTTACATGCCATTCACAAGCAATACACCTATCAGTGCAATGTAAAACTGCCCTATAAGAGTCTGATTGCCAACAAGAGTTATGAACTCTATCAATATCAGCACTTCAACAAATTACCTCGCAAGGAAGGCGAAACATGTCCTTTCTGCCGTTTGTCGCGAAGGGTAGAAATCATCTGCGAAACAGCCACTTGTGTTGCATTCTATGATGGCTATCCTGTCTCGCCAGGTCATGCCCTGATTATTCCGAAACGCCATGTCGCTAATTACTTCGACCTTACTAACCATGAGCGAGAGGCAATGAACGTCGTACTGCAATACGTGAAGCAGAAGGTTGACGAGCGTTTCCATCCCGATGGTTACAACGTAGGCATCAACATCAACGAGGCTGCTGGTCAGTCGGTGTTCCATTGCCACATGCACTTGATTCCAAGGTACAAAGGCGACGTGCCCAATCCGAAAGGTGGTGTGAGAGGTGTAATTCCCAGTAAACAAAAATATTAGACTATGCAGATAATTGAGATTAGAGAAAATCTAGATTTTATGAATATAGAAAATGCCAAGGTAAGAGTTATATCAATAACGACTGTCGCTAAAAAATACTAAATTTCGAGCAAAGCTTGGTAAGTTAAAAAAACTTTTCGTACTTTTGTGCCATTAAATAATGTAACGAGATTATGGGGAACAACATGACAACAATGGCAGCTGGTCCTGCGGTGGCTCATCCTATGACATCGTATGAAGATGTGATTCGAACCTGTTCCCTGTCACCCAGAGACAGAGCTGATTGACTCTCTGTGCCTAAGAGAAGACCGAATGCTTGAATCAACGAATGTTGCAATATACAGAGTGATATGAGTACGAAACAACTATTTCTCTTCGATGAAAAATCAGACCAGTTGGAATCTCAGGTAATGAATGAGGTTTCGGGTATCGTACCATATAGTTTAGTCTCCCTCAATGTGAAGGAGAACTTTGGTGTCTATGACATTCCTTTCTTGGGTTGCGACTTCACGACCGTTTATCCGATTGTTGTCTCAGTCATTCCTAAAGAGAACACGCTTTTCTCATACTTTGGCACTGATGCAGCTATTATGTGTGAAATTATTTGCTCTGCTATATGCCATCAGATTAATTGGGACTTCCTTCGCGCATCCGTTTATGCATATACCAAGGAAAACCCCGAATGGCTAAAGCCATATAATTTGGCGGTCATAGGCAGCAAACAGTTAGACGATATGCTGGGTACATACCATAAAAAGGATAATATCAAAGCTGCGGAGCGTGCAGAGATTATTAGCGCTGTGGGAAAATGGGCAGATCAATATAGGGAGATAAGAGAAGTTTTCCTTGATGGTCAAAACGTTTTGAGGCCACAGGAACAAGTTTGTGACTCATTACAGAAATGTGCAGCATTCTCTTCCGACCCTGAAGGAAAGAAGATGAACTTGCTTTTACAAAAGTTAAACGTCATACCGGAATTAAATGGCATAGATTGCTATTCCAAGCCCGCGATAGACTATCATCTGTTGCGTCTCTATCTCAGGCGAGGCTTGTTGTATGCCCGTACCAAGTACGCCGTTGAATATATCAGTAATCCAGGCATTGAACGTAAAGAAAGCACAGTGGCAGCTGTACGTGAGCTTTGCTCTGAGCTGTTGCGCCAGATTTCATTGTTTACTGGACTGAGCATTTCCACCATCAACCTGATAGAGTGGCATGTGGCACGCTCCGTATGTCAACGGGAGCACCCTGATTGCGACTTGAAAGGGGATGAGGCACTCTGGCTGAAGCCAATATTCAATGAATGCCCTTTCCGGCATACATGCATGGCCTGCAACTATTCGAATGAGAATTTGAAGTTTGTTAAGGAACCCTCCTACACGGGAACCAGTTATTAATACCTGTACGACAAGATGATCAATATTAAAGGATATGACCTACTTGGCAACGACACCCCCGAAGGCATCAGATTTGCCTGGGGTGGCACCCGCTTTGGAAAGCTGATAGAAAGTGCAGCTTTTAACACCCGCACTAAGTTGGGTGGCGAGCCGATTTGTGCCTACACCACCTCTGTCAGTGCCGGTTGCATACTGCACTCCCAAGGTTGCCCTTGTATATTCTGTAGGACTGGTAAGGTTCTCCCATTTGGAGGTTTGCTGACCTATAAGGAAATTGCAAAGCAAAACATCTTTATGGTGCTTGCCGACATGCATTGTGATGACCATCCAGCCTTGGCCGGACGGCCAAGAGAGTTTGCTTATATGGGACAGGGTGAACCTGGCTATTCTTATAGTCAGGTGCGTATGGCTATAGAATTGACCAATCGAGCCATGAAGGAACTGGGACAGACTGTTTACCGACACATCGTTGCAACCTGTGGTGTGCCTGAAACTATTCAATTATTCAAGTCTGATATTCAAAACTACTATACCGAGCGCGTAACGCTCCATCTATCTCTCCATGCAGCAGAACAGCGCAGCTATCTATTGCCTATCAATGAGATATATCCTTTGCAGGATATTATCCGTGAGGCTGACGATATAGAGTCAATTACAAAAGAAAAGACATGTGTAGGCATTATGCTTTTTTGGAACTTCAGCCCCAAAGGAAGTAATCAGACCTATTCCAATACTGTAGAGAATGTGCTACCATTGCTGGACATGCTCAATCCTTCAGCCTATAGGTTGAGTTTCTGCGAATACAATATAACGCCGGATGTTGCCGTTGCTGAAACCTATCCCGAATGTGAAAAGAAGAGACTTATGCAAGCCGTACAAGACCGCCATTTCGAGGCCAAGTTTTTCTCTTCTTTCGGGCAGCAGGAAATGACAGCCTGTGGATTATTAGGCGGGAAGCAGCCCGATAATTATGCCTCAGAAAAATGGTGTAGTTTGGATTGCATGGCAGAGAACCTGATAGAAAAATTAACCTATCCGACATCCATTTTCAGCCTGATACAGGCTCGTTCAATGATGATTTGGTTCGGGAATCACTGCCTGAGTTTATTGAGGAAAATCAGATGAAAGGCCAAGTGTTGGTGATTAGCGGCGACTTCCGTTTCGCCCCCAAGAAAAATGAGACCAATGCCAATCAGGCTATAGACTATATCCGCAAGATTGCAGTCTGTGTAGGCGTTGATGATCACCATGTTGTTCTTGTTCCTGGAAACCACGACTTGGAAAGGTCGAAATCAAGAGACAATCAGATTTTGGGAACAAGAAAGGACTATGATGTTAATGTTGGTACAATAGACAAAGGAGTGCAATCCTTGCTGACCCATGACTTTGATTTTTATAATTCTGTTAAGGAACCTTTCAAAAATTCATTGAATCTTGAAGGCGACAATCCCCATGATATAATTGACATGGGCTGTTGCTACCTGCTGCTACTTAATACATCCCTGTTGGCTGGAATGGATGACGAAGCACATCAACTCATTCTTGGCAGTAGATACGTGAATAGTTTGTTGAGCGTGTCAGCAGAAAAGAAACCCATTATTGCCGTAGGACATCATGGGCTCAGTCTGCTTGAGAACAGTGAGCAGAAAGAAATCACTCGCCTGTTGGATAGTAAGGGTGTTCGTCTATATTTATGTGGGCATGAGCACGACAACTGGGTATGGCCCTTTAGCGAACACGGCAAGCAGGTTAATGTGGGTTGTATGAAGCAAGGTAATGATGACGTTATTGTTGGCTTTGAATACGGACGTATTTATGACAATGGAGATGCCGATGTGACAACCTATAAATGGGACCGCGATTCAAAATGCTGGTATAAGGATGAGCCAAACAGCAAATACTGGGATAAACTCTATGATATGGAGCCTCAAAGCCCCGCAGCTACCCCTATACCAGTGAGGAAAGTAGAAATGACCCCTCACTCATTCATGTTGAAGGGCTACCAGCTGATAGGAGGCTTGGGGTGCGATGGTATCAAGTATGTTTGGGAGAAAGGACAGAATCTTTTTGTGGAAAGTCTTGCTTTTAATCAAAGGATCAGACTCCAGCCCACAGAAGCAGACACAAAAACTTCTGCTTATACCATATCATCCAGTTTAGGGTGTATGTTGTCCACTATGAGGCAGCAATGTATCTTTTGCCAGACAGGAGCACAATCATTTGTGCCACTTACAGCCGAAGATCTTGCTTTGCAAGCTATATTCATGGCTGAGTACGATAGTAATTGCCCAAGTTATCCAGAAGTGCGAAGTAATATGAGGGAGTTCGCTTTTATGGGGCAGGGTGAACCTGGCTATTGTTACGACGCAGTGAAGAGAGCAATACTTCTGACCGATTTTGCCATGAAGCGTATTGGCCAGACAGTATCGCGCTACATCATATCATCTTGTGGTATTATGGAATTTTTGCCATCTCTTATACAGGATTGCAAGAATGGCATCTACTCAAATAGGGTGACACTTCATTTTTCGCTTAATGCAATCGATGGTGACAGAGACCAGATAATGCCCATTAATCAGACCTACAACTATCAGGATGTGATAGCCATGTGCCATAAGCTCTATCAGGTAACACATGAAAAGATAGGTGTAGGCATCCTACTTCTGGTTGATTATAAGACCACATCGGGCAAGTATATCTCTCTAGATTCAAAAAAACTGAAAGAAATATTAGGAAAACTTGACCCCGAAGTGTTCAAGGTGGACTTATGCACTGTTAACAAAACCGACCTTGGCAGCCAACGACCATTAAGCAACGAAGATGCCAACAAATATCTTCAGCTATCCAAGGATATGGGCTTTGAGAGCAAGATTTTTGCCTCCTTTGGCGACGGAGAGGAGATGGGTTGTGGTATGCTGAGGTCATCCATTTCTAACCTCAGCGACCCTGGAAGTACAACAATAGTTCATTTTAATCAAGCAATTGAATTGTTGAATGAGGCAAAAAAAAATATTTAAATCGGTCATTCACTCCTCGAAGTGATTGCTTACTTGGAAATATCTAAAATGAGTAGTTATAAGCAAATATGGCCAACACCGAAATTGTATGGTGTGGGACATTTTACCGAGTTCAACTTATACAAGGAAGCACTTCTGATCGCTAAGAGCAAGGGCTTCATTGACCAAGCTTTGCTTGTAAGCGAAATTCCGCAAAGAGTAAAAGGACTTATACTTGTAGATAGTATAAGTAAAACTGTATATGCAGACTTGATTCGTGAATTGATTCACTATGGATTTATAAAAAGAGAATCGAAAAACGATTTATATTGGATAACTGATGACGGCTTAGACTATCTGGATCTTTGTTCAAGTAACAAAGAGAAAGCAATGGAGAAGCTATTAGAACAGATGCAAAGCGTTTTCGTTACACCTGCATGGTTTATAAATAGATTATGGGAGTTAAATAGGAAAGGACAGGGTCAGATAATTATCCCCCTCCCATTAAAGAAGCCTCTAACATCAAGAAAATGGTCTGATAATACATGGACAACAGAACTTGAGGAGGTTAGTCTAAGTACCATCAGACTTGTTCAGAAAAAGATACCAGGTTCTTTTCCATACGACGAACAGTGCTGGATAAGAGATTTGTCAGAAGAGTTCCTTCGCTTGGGTTCACAAAGCCCTAAGATTAACAACCCAGAGATTCCCAATGATGAAGTGAACTACTCACAGCGCAACAGACTTTCATTGGCGATGAAAACCATTGCTGTGAAGAAGTTCTTTTCCAGATGTAACCCCAATAGTGGTGAAATGGAGTTTCCTAATAAGAGAAGTGACATGACACACCGTTCCTTTATGGTTTGGTGTCCAAGACTGGAAAACTTCAATCTGATATGCTATACAGACTATCATCCAGACATTCCGGGGCGTATTCTGTATCCTATATCCTCATTTAAAGATGAATGTCCCTCTGATGATTTCTCGTGTAAAAGGTTTATTACTGATTTAGAAGGAAGATGCCTTTATGTTCATACACCAAAATGGGAGTCAATAAAGAAAATATTTATCGACACGCTTATTGAAGTATATCAGATATATTATAACAAGCAGACGATTATTTATATATCGTTACAAGATATAAGAGATGAAGTTTGTCGACTATTGAGGATTAGTCCTTTCTTGTTTGAGAAATATCTACAAATAACATACGAGATGTCGGTAAGACACGAGATAAATTATTCCATATCATTAGAGACAGACATCAGATTAGACATGAAAGTTCAACTAAACAGAAGAGGTGTCTATCTAAATGGAATTATGTATTCTTTAATAGCAATTAAACCCTTATAATTATGGATAATAAATTGTTTCGAAAACCAAAGAAGACAGATGAAGTTGAGAATAAGTATCAATTCTTAGGCTTCACTCAAAACCCATTTCCCAGTGAGCCTGCTGTTAAACCGTATAGTCCTGATTCGCGAGTTAATGGCAGTATCTTTCTTGATAAAATAAGAGAAGGGGAGATAAAAGACTTTAAAGATCATATTGTCAATGCCCCCAACAAGATAGGATTACTGATGGACTATGCTGCGTATAAAGGTCGTGGCATAGGAAAGACTGCTTTCTTGAACCATATGAAGAAATCAATCAATTCGGATTTGGGCGACAATATGTCAAACGGCGACAGCGTATTATATGCTGTCTATGTATCGCCTTCTGCTGATAAAAAGAGTCGGACACTAAATGACGTGGCTCATTCGATTTTTACTTCAATGCATAGCGAGGGTTTGTTCCTCACAGTTTTCTGCCGACTTCGTGCCATGAGTGGATTGTTGAATGATGTGATAGATGACAGTATTAACGACTCCAATTATGAGGATACTATAGCTAATGATGATTGGCTTAAAGAACATGGGGTTGATATACCGAATTTGAATAAGTATGTGTTAAATGAGTTGGTTAAGGCCGGTCTTGCAGATGATAATTCTCATTTGTTTGGAGGGAATTACCAATCATTTATGGCACTTCTTGATGATAATAAGAATGATTTCTTCTGGAAGAAGGATGGTTTGACCTTCTTTTTTGACAAAATAGAAAAATTGCTTAAAGCCGCATTGTTTACAAATTGCATTATATTGTTGGATGAGGCAGAGAAGATGATACAATATCAAAATTTTAACGAAAGGCGTGCATTTTGCGACAATCTGCGGTACTACTTTATTGATGGTAATTGCTCCAACGCCATTGATGGTTTTTTCAAGATAGTGCTGACTATCCACCCCAATAGTCAAGAATTACTTATGCCTCACTGGGGCGCATCAGGTTTAGACCGTTTTTGTAGCCTTGGTGGTGAAACATCGTCAGATAATTCCATTTTCTTCAAACCAATGTCGAACGATGCCTTAATCAATGAATTGGCAGAAATATACCTGAAAGCGTCACGAATTAATAAAGATGATGCGTCTATTAGGCCATTCACAGAAGATGCTATCAGTTATGCCATGGAAAAATCTGATCGTATTCCTGGCAGGTTCTTACGACTGCTGTATTTGATGATTGAAAAGGCAGTTCAGAATAACTGGAATATAATAGACAAGAACAAAGTGGATTTAGCGTGGAAGGAGAGCAATAAGAATTACTCAACGCAAGCTACAGCAATAGATGAAGCCCCATTAGCCGAAACAAAGACCGAATTATAATGGCAGATGTTATAGTAAACAGAAAGGAACTACAAACGATAATGCGGGGCGGAGTCATCAATTCGAGGTATGCTGAATATAAGGACTTCGCTTTTATGCCTATTCCCTTGGTTATTGACATCATTGAGAAAGAGAAGAAGGGTGGCACTATGATGCCTTCAGAGCTGAAAAATCGGATAGACGATTTTCCAGAGTGTGTTAATGCCATACCATTGTCAAGTCATGGACTAATTGAATCCATGAATGATGATGATTTTGTTGCAAAATATGTTAATAGAGTTGGGAATCCTATAGAATTTGCTACAGAAGCCTGTGTCTATGAATGTGAAGGATGGTGGGATAAGACAGAAATGTTAGAATCATTTAGGGAAATATCATGGCCATAGAATATGTTTTTGTTGATACATGTGTGCTATCAGACATTATACGTCAATACAATCCACTTTGTCCTCGCAATCCTTTGCAGGAGGGCAATTATTTGAAAAAGGACATGCTTAGGTATGTGAATCAGATAATTACGGATGTGGAAGACAATGGATATATCATCGCATCAACATTTGCTTTTGTTGAGCTGATAAATAAATTGGACGATATATTTTCAGGATCCGTTTCAAAGGAGAGATTGCTTGGGGTTGTGAATCAGCCGCCATCATGGTTTATAGTTGAGGATATGAACAAAGATACTGCAATTCATTTCTGTGATGTTCCTGCTTCAGTAGGAGGGACAAGCATATCATCTGACGATGCCATTCATGTAGCTACAGCTATGCAACGAGGAGATGCTCTATTATTTCTCACCACAGACCAGACAATCAGCAAGCTGAGTCTGCCAATGATTACATTTATTAATTCTTAAGAAACGGAAGTGCTGGGTTGAAGAAATGTATAAAAATGAAAAAACAGAAAAAGCCGATAATACGTGATGTGGTTTATGGTTCTAAAACGAGCCATGTGGTAAAACCGAATGAAAATACTTAAAGGTGTATGGCAAAGATATTTCCTGTTTTCCGCACCCTCATGTCCTAAAGATTATACTATCTTAATAATCAGGTAGCCGCGAGTGTGAAATTTGCAAATTTGGGCGTCCCATGCTAACTTCGCAACATGTTTGTATGTAAGAAGTCTAACAAGTCAGGCACAGTTAGGATGAATCAGGAGACGGTTCTTTAATCTAAAGCATTCAACGAATGAAACAGAACAGAGTCATCCATGTCCCAAAGAAAAACGAGAACAAATAAGAAAAATGTCTTTACTATGCAGCAGCATAACCGTCCCGTCTGGCAATCAATTGCACCGTTGGAATTACCACGTAATGCCTCGTGGTATTAACCGTTAGGATATCTTTGAGGACGATGAAGACTATATACAGTTCCTTCGAAGTCTCCATTTTGCTAAGTATGACGCATAATTTGAACAATATCGAGATAGTTATGGAGATATATTTGGGAGTATTTAGACGAGATAAGACGAAAATTAAGACGTGTTTAAGCGAGAATCTTCTGGATTCCCTTAAGAAGAAAGGAATCATTAAGGTTATTGATAGGCAATATTGGGTAATCGCGAAGTTTGATTAACAAATCAAACAAGCGAAGCTCCCCCCAAAAACTGCTATAATAGCGGAAATAAGGGCTTTTGTAAGATTACGGATTAACAAATGATATCCAATTCACAAACTGAAATAGAGCGCACAAAAGGGGCGTCTCTATTGAATTGTCTCGCTTCACATCTTATTGAAGATAGAAGATTTAGCGAAAGTCGGAAACATGCTGACTAAGATGAGAGAGGAAAGGATTATCGTCAACGAGACGAAGGGCAACATCTCTGTATGGTCGCTCTTAAAAACGAAAAAATAAGAGCGATTTAAGAGCGAAATTTACGTGAGATTACGTGGGGATTTAAGCGAGATTTTAAGCGAGAATATCCTGAAACGCCTTTATTTAGGGCATTCTTGCTAAGAAAATTTAAGCGACTTTAAGCGAGAAATAAAGTGAGATTTAGACGAGCTTAGACAAAAATTTACCCAATTTTTCATTTTTGCAAGCGCGACTTGCAAAATTCGTGGTTTCGGCTGATAGCGAATTTGTGCAAGCGCCGCTTGCACAAATTACCTGGTACGCATTACTTAGTTTTTCCGACAGCATTGAGATAGGCATCCATAAGACCTTCTTTCACAAAGAGGATTCGGCCCTGCTTGCTGTTTCCTTGCTTGACATGAGGGAGTTTGTCTTTTATCTTTCTCACATAGTCTTCAGACAAATTAAGTGTTTCCGCTGCTTCCTTGACTGTGATAAGCTCAGGCTCCTTTGCCTCATCTTTTACCTTCTGCATCTCCTTCACCATTTCTTTGGCGAGGAGTTTGATAAATTTCTGA